>NZGJ01000017.1 GCA_002689465.1 Rhodospirillaceae bacterium
CTCGGTGTCGAAGTAACGGACATCGATGTCGTGATTGGCGACACCTCCACTATCCCGTATGGCATGGGTGCTGCATCGAGCCGTCAGACAGTGACAGCAGGTTCATCCGCGCAGGCAGCTGCCGTGGAAGTGAGAGAAAAGGCGCTCCGAGTTGCCGCACATATCCTTGAGGCATCAGAAGAAGATTTGGAAATCTCCGGCGGACGCGTGCAGGTCAAAGGCGTCGCGGACCTCTCGGTCGGACTTGGCGAGATAGCGACGCAGCTCGCTGGCGCCGCCACTGGTTTTGCCCTTCCGGCGGGAGAGACACCGGGTCTCGAAGCACACATGGCCGTACAGATCGATGGCCTCGCTTTTTCCAATGGCGCGCATGTCGCAGAAATTGAGATCGATATCGGAACCGGCGAAATTAAAGTACTCAATTACGTCATCGCCCACGACTGCGGTGTGATGGTGAATCCTATGGTTATAGACGGTCAGGTTACCGGCGGTGCTGCCCATGGGATCGGGTTTGCGATGTTTGAAAAAATGATCTGGGACGACCAGGCCCAGCCGCAGTCGACGAACCTCGCTGAATATCTAATCCCCGGCTCCACCGAAGTACCTAACATTAAAATCGAGCACGTCGTGGTGCCGTCTTCGCAGAACCCACTTGGCGTCAAAGGCGTAGGTGAAAGCGGGCTTGTTCCCGTTCCCGCGGCGATTTCGTCGGCAGTAGAAAATGCATTGCCAGGCAGTAATGCTCGCATTACCGATGTGCCGCTAAGCCCGTCCGCAATCCTTGAATTGCTTCACGACCACTGATTGGGCAATATTTACTTGCAACAGTTTCCGGACCGGCAGGAGATTTAGAATGGCCCGTTTCAAAGACTATGTCCCCCACGGTGTAATCCCGGCAACTCTTGCCGCGTTTGGCACAGATTTCGAGTTCGACTGGGCAGAAACCCGTCGCCATCTCGGGTTTGCCGCGGATGTCGATGGGGTCACAGCAGTTACCGTTAACGGTCACGCATCTGAAGTCCACGCCTGCACGTTCGAGGAACAAAAACGCATGATGGACGAAGCCAGCGACGAGATCGGCGACCGAATGCCGCTGATCGCAGGTATCTACGCTGATGGCAGCCACATAGCGGTCAGGCTTGCAAAAATGTCTGAAGAACGCGGTGCCTCCGCCCTTCTTTGCTTCCCGCCCAACTCCATGGGAATGGGCGGTATCCAACATCGTCCTGAGATGGGCATCAATCACATGAAGATGATCGCCGATGCTACCGATTTACCAATGATCGTCTTCCAGTATTCCAACGAATTAGGTTACCCGCTCGATACGCTAGTGCGAATCTGCGAAGAGATCCCTAACGTAAAAGCGATCAAAGACTGGTCGCCGCCTCAAGTGCACGACCGCCACATCAAGACGCTTCATGCGTTATCACGCCCGATAAATGTGCTTTCGACGAATTCAGCTTGGCTAATGTCATCGCTGGTGATGGGGGCCGATGGGCTTCTTTCCGGCGCCGGATCCGTTATCGTAGACCTTCAGGTGGCCCTCTTTAGGGCGGTGAAGGCCAAAGATCTCTCCACTGCGCAGGAATTCGCCGACCGAATTTATCATACAACGCAGGTATTTTACTGTGACCCCTTCGGCGACATGCATAACCGCATGAAAGAAGCGCTCGTCCTTCTTGGGCGTCAGGAGGGGCCGGCCGTTGTGCGTCCGCCGCTGATGAAACTCTCAGAAACCGAAATTGCGCGGGTCGCCCAAGCAATGGACGCCGCCGGGATAGCCCGCGACGGCGCGACCGGTCTTGACAAACCGGCCCTAGCCGCCGAGTAACGGTTATCCGTCAAGGAATTTTCTCGTCCAACGTTGGTAATCGTCGCCGCGGGTAATGCCTTTCATGAATTCGCTGGATGCCTTGCCTGAGATTTCAGCAGGCGGCACGCCATCGCGCAAAGCCATAAGCGTAGCATGGGTGGCATGTACTGCGGCCATGAACGGGTGATGCCCCTGTAGGCTTATCCGCACATTGCGTTTTGCCAGGTAATCACGGTCGCTCAGGACACCGCTGCCGGAGCCACCAAAGAAGATCGGAATATCCAGCGCGCCCGAGACCGCCTCGACATCATCGCGCGTCGACACCCCAGTAAAAAACATAGCATCTACCCCCGCCGCCTCGTAGGCTCGCCCGCGGGCGATGGCATCGTCCAGACCGTTGATTGACGCCGCACTTGTCCGCCCGGCGACCACCAAAGAAGAATCCTGACGGCCCACAAGTGCCGCTTTCATTTTGCCAACACCCTCGTCGATGGACAGCACACGGGTCGTCCCCAGTGTGCCGAAAGGCTGTGGCAGATCGGTATCCTCGATTGTCAGCGCGGCGACACCGGCGGTTTCCAACTCCTCGACGGTCCGCTTCACATTCAATGCGTTGCCATAACCGTGATCAGCGTCAACAAGAAGCGGCAGATCGCCCGCACGGTTGATGCGATAGGCCTGCTCGGCAAATTCTGATAGGGTCAATAAGATCAGGTCGGGTGCGCCAAGAACGGCCAGTGACGCTACAGACCCGGAAAATATGCCGACTTCAAAGCCAATGTCTTGGGCGATTCGCGCGGAAACTGGATCGAACACCGATCCGGGGTGGACGCAGATCTCGGTCGCAAGCAGGGCACGGAATTTCTCTCGGCGGGGTGTCCAGTGCACGGGCGTTCTCCATTTTTTTTATCCGCCATTGCTGACATGCTCATCGACGCCGATCAAGCACTACAAGATGGTGCTTGTTGCTCCGCGGTCGTGGCGTTATACGAGTGCCAAGAAAAAGCCGGCTTAGCTCAGTTGGTAGAGCATCTGATTTGTAATCAGGGGGTCAGGAGTTCGAATCTTCTAGCCGGCACCATTCTCTCCCACGGGTTAGCGATTATTTGCTAACCCTTTTTATTGTTTGATAGCCACCGAGTAGCCACGGGAGCGGAAGTCAGATTATTATTCCGTCAGTGGCGCGTTCGCCAGCCCCATGCAGGCTGAACGCGCCGCGCTGTGCTGAGCAGCCTCCGGAGCAGCTTTGATGGATGTTCGTAAGGGATAATTACGCAGAGAGGCTCTGATGGCTGGAGCCGACGCCGTAATCAGAGTTGACCTCGATTATCAAGAATACTCCGGAACCGAGAAAGGTGGAACGTTGATGGTAGTAGTTTCAGGAACCGCCGTTAGAACAAGTAGGATTCTCGGCTAGCGAGTAACCACCCGGCTATAATCCCAACCAATTCGCGGTGCGGTTTTCGTTTCCGCAGTTATGCAGCTTGGTATAACTGGATAAAGTTCCCGTCCGGATCCCGACAGCTAATGACCCGACCTCGATCACCCATATTGCGGTCAGCTTCTATTTCGGTGCCGGATGCCTCAATTGCAATTCGCGCCTTATCCAGATTGCCCACTTTAAACACCACTACGGAACCACCTTTAGACGGGGCTGCCTCCTCAATGGATGCAAGTGCCAGCTTGGTATTGCCGGCCATAAGTTGGCTCCATTTTTCCCCATCTTGAAATTGCACCTCCAGCCCAAGGACGTCACGGTAGAAATCAAGTGCACGGTTCATATCCCGGGTAACTTGATATACGTTGTGAATACTTATCTCTGACATTTAACCCTCCTGTTGCAATGTACGATGAATTAAAGGGGTAAGGGCCAGCGGACTGGTAGGTCATCACCCAAAAAACGTCCAGTAATCATTAATAGCTATGAGCAAACACCTTTCACCCCACACTTTATGTTATTTTTTTCCCTAAAAAGCGGGCCTATTACCCTTAAAGATTACGTTTTGTTTCTACTTTTAGATTTTGTGCGGCGACCAGCTTCGCGATAACAACAACATAAATTGTAGGGTTTAGACCACCTGTGAACGAGCGAGTTAAAAAGCAAGTCAAAACGCCGCGATGGGTATTTTTCTGCTACGCGGTCGCCTATGTGATCATCGGTGGCGTTTTAGTTTTGATGTCTATGGCGGGATAAGTAATGAGGAAGCGCTCGATGATGTGGCAGTCCGCGGTTTGGGATGAGGTGGAATAAGCTTTAATACCGAAATGTTGGAATTTTATGACAAGCCCAGTATGAAGTCTCACCTTGGACGCGACGAAAACCACCCCAATATCAAGGACGGGACGAAAACTACCCCAATGTCAATCGTCAATTTTTGATCCGGTCATTGCTTACCTGCGTAAGTATCTCCGAATTAAGGAGAGATTAATTGAAAATTCTAGAAACCGCTTCGATTACTTTAATAGTGTTTGTGACAGCTTTAATTGCCGGTTCAGCCTACGCTGGCAGCTGTGGCGGAATGGGTCACACCCATTCAGCACAGGAGATGGCGGAGATGTACTTTTCTCAGATGGATGCAAATAGTGACGCACTTGTCTCAGAAGATGAATTTAAAGCTTCGACCATGACAAAATTTGTGAAAAATTTCAAAGCGCTCAAACCTAACGCGCAAGGCCTTGTTGAAAAGGAGGCGTTTTTGAAACTGTTTAAGGCAGCGCACTCGACAAATCAGCCGCAAGTATGAATGTTTCCCGCTGAAGTAATGAGACAAATCCGGTGACTGAGCCCGCAAGTCGGCCGACGTTAGACACTCTCATAGACGGGAAAAAAGAACGGGTCAGTGGCCTCGAATTGTGAGAGGGGCGAGTTGTCTGCGAGAATTGGGATGCGTGTGTCCGTCCATTTAAATAGCAAAAGCAATGAATGAGCTTTGATACGTGTGTGCGGTGGGGTTACGAACAATTTGAAAAGCATAATAGCCTGCAACTAAAGTAGAAGAAGATTGCGTCACAGTTTTTTCTTCGGAAGTTCCCCGGCTCAGTAAAATCGTACTAGCACCCGGTTTAGTTTAAGCTCCGGCGGACGCAACCAGTTTGGCCGTTGCGGTCGCATTTGAACGGTTACCGCAATGGTCGGCGAAGGCTGGCGCCATAGCGAACGCCATCATCAGCGCTGCTAGTACAAACAATCTTTTCATCATAAAACCTTCTTAAAGCAAGTTTACAACCGGAATACGCTTACCGGGCAGTGCTGGATCTCCAACTTTACCAACCGCCCATTCTATTCTGATTGGACACAAGTCGTGGGTTTAATCGGATGGCATAAAATTATCATTGCCCACGCGTTTACTGGGGTCAGTTGTCTTTCCACATATCGTATTGGTTGTATGGCAATTTGAATGGCGCACATGTGCGCAATGCGCGTAATGCACTCTCCGCCATCACCCGAAATGAGGGATCTTTGCCCATCCTCCGCGTATCCTCGACTTTCGGGGAAGCGCCGAGCGTACCGTCGGGATTCATGCGGATACGGATCTCAACCCGCATATTGCCGGCATTCTTTGCCCCTGCGGGTATTGACCAGCACGGAACGACCTGACGATTGACGGATTGTCCGAGACCCGCCGCCATTAAACGCGCCTGCAATGCAGAACGTTTTGGCTTGTCTTCCTTCTGCTTCGCCACCTTGGCGGGTACATAGGCTTTCGCTATTTCCGCGGCCCGGCGATCCTTTGCCAAATTCTTCAGCAAAGACTGAAATTCGTCCGGCTTGGGCGACGGCGGCTTGGGCGACGGCGGTTTGGGCTTTGGCTTTGGCTTTGGCTTTGGCTTTGGCTTTGGCTTTGGCTTGGGCTTGGGCTTGGGCTTGGGCTTGGGCTTGGGCGGTATCTTGGTTTCCAGTTTTTTGGGCGGCGCTGGTTTTGCCTTCGGCTTTGGCGCTGGCTCTGCCTTTTGTTTGGGGTTGGGTTTGGGCAAAGGTTTTGGTTTCGGTATTGGCGCTGGCGGCGGAGATTTTTTTACCATTGGCGGCGGGGGCGGGGGCTTTTTCGCCTTGGTCTTTTGCAGCATTTTGTTTTCGGACTGCTTCGACAGTTCTTCGACTGAGACAACCTCGACCGCGCTCGGCATTAAATCGACACGCTCGGATTGCAATAGTCCGGGCAGCCCAACAATCACCATAACCAAAAATCCGGCGTGCAGCAGTCCAGAGATGATGGCGCCGTACCGCATAGCTCACTTGGTCCCTCCGGCTCTTGGTCCTGATGGCAACTGGGTCAAGAGCGCCACACGGGTAAAGCCGGCCAGATTCACAGTACCCATCACCTCCATCACCTGCCCATAGGCTATCGCCTTGTCGCCGCGCACGAAAATGCGAGTGTCTTTTTTGTTCTGCGTAATCGCCAAAAGCCGGGGTGCAAGCTGTTCGAGAGTGACTTCGGTATCTTGCAAGAACACTATCCCCTTCGCATTGACGCTAACCACCAGCGGTTCGTCTTGACCAACCATCTGAGTGGCATCCGTCTTAGGCAGATCGACTGGCACGCCTACGGTCATCAGTGGCGCCGAGACCATAAACACTACTAGCAAGACCAGCATGACATCGACCATCGGCGTGACATTGATTTCGGACATCGGGATATAGGCACCCCGTCTGCTTCGTCTGCCCCGCCCATTTCCACTTCTTGACATCATTGCCAACACCTAGGCCTCATCTTCGCTCTGGCGCGACAGGATGGTGCCGAATTCCCCAGCGAACGCTTCAAGCCGCCCGGCATAACGGTTGATGTCGGTCGACAATTTGTTGTACGCAACCACTGCCGGAATCGCCGCCACAAGCCCTAGCGCGGTTGCAAAGAGAGCTTCGGCGATACCCGGCGCAACGACAGCAAGAGACGTATTCTTGCTAATCGCGATGGCCGCGAAGCTGTTCATGATACCCCAGACCGTGCCGAATAGGCCGACAAAAGGTGCAGTCGAGCCAACGGACGCCAAGAACGTCATGTAACGTTCAAGCTGTTCAAGCTCCCTGTTGAGCGTAATCTGCATCACCCGGTCAATACGTTCCGACAGGCTATGATGCGGTTCGCCATCTCTCCCGCTGCGTGACGTAGAGCGACGCCATTCGCGCATCGCCGACGAAAACACCGCCGACATCGGATCGACTGGGCGTGAGCCGATGCGATCGAATAAATCGTCTAGCGAGCCGCCAGACCAAAAACTTTCTTCGAACTGGCTAGCCTGATGGCGCAGCCGACGCATCCGCATAATTTTCTCGAAGATAATCGCCCAGCACCAGAAAGAGGCAAGGATCAGGCCGATCATCACTGCCTTAACGATGAAATCCGCCTGCATAAACAGGCCCCAGATGGACATATCATGGATAACGGACCCTGCGAGAGTTGCGGCATCAACAGCGTTGTTTTCCATAAATATTCCGTTCGTTTCTTAGTGTTGTGTGATCGCAGCGACGCGGCCCAGCAACGAGCACACGCAATCGGGAATACGCGCAGGCCGACCATTCGGCTTCATACAGACCAGCCGTACTTTCATCTCAACCAGGGTTTCGCCCGCGCGCTCGACAATCTGTTCAAGCCAGAAGCTCGCGGGCTTGGATTGGATGCAGCGGGTACGGACCTGCAGCGCATCATCCAGATGTGCCGGCAAGACATACTCAGCCTCGCAGCGGCGGACGGCAAACATTAGCCCGTCATTGTCCAGCAGACTTTTATGATCTATCCCAAAATCCCGCAGCAATTCGGTTCGGGCTCGCTCCGCAAAGCGCAGATAATTGCTGTGATAGACTACCCCTCCCGCATCCGTATCTTCGTAATAAACGCGCACAGAATAAATATGTTCGGCCAGCGCATCCGTCTTTGCAGTTTCAGTCATCACCGTTGCCTCGCGACAACAGATCAAGCTGTGAATCATATCCCCTGGGCGCGGACACTCCAAGATGACTATAGGCATTAGGAGTCAACATTCGGCCGCGCGGCGTTCGCTGCAACAGGCCTGATTGCAGCAGGAACGGCTCGATAACATCTTCGATCGCATCGCGCTGTTCCGATAACGCGGCGGCCAATGTATCGACCCCGACCGGCCCGCCGGCATAGTTTTCAGCGATGCACAACAGATAACGGCGATCCATGGAATCGAGACCGGCCTTATCGACCTCAAGCTGGCCGAGCGCATGATCGGCAATCTTCTCATCGACCTCTTCAGCCCCGGCGACGCCGGCAAAATCGCGCACCCGGCGCAGCAACCGCACAGCAACACGGGGCGTACCGCGCGAGCGCGCAGCAACCTCCGTGGCGCCATCGGCGGTAACGGTGACGCCGAGTACATCGGCGCAACGCCGCACAATTTTGACTAGGTCATCGATGTCATAGAATTCCAGCCGTAGCGGAATGCCGAACCGTTCGCGGAGCGGTGTGGTCAGCAAACCGGACCGCGTGGTCGCACCGACCAGCGTAAACGGCGGCAGTTCGATCTGCACCGATCGTGCCGACGGACCTTCGCCAATGATCAGGTCAAGCTTACCGTCTTCCATCGCTGGGTAGAGAATTTCCTCAACAGATGGGTTGAGACGGTGGATCTCGTCGATGAACAAGACATCGCGCCGCTCAAGGTTGGTAAGGATCGCGGCGAGGTCACCGGACTTCGCGATCACCGGGCCCGACGTTGCACGAAAGCCGACACCTAATTCGCGAGAGACAATTTGCGCCAAGGTCGTTTTACCGAGACCCGGCGGGCCGTGAAACAGAACATGGTCCATCGCCTCGGCGCGCCCGCGCGCGGCTTCGACAAACACTCGCAGGTTCTGGCGTAATAACGGCTGGCCAACGAAATCGTCGAGCTGTTGAGGGCGAACATGCCCTTCACCGAGATCGCCAGCGCCAAATACGGGTGCCACGGCGCGGGAATCGTTCATACCGTCAGCTCCTTAAGCCCGGCACGGATCAGATCTTCAACACTCGCGTCGTCACCCAAGTCACTCAGCGCGCTGGTCACCGCACCGAACGCATCGCCGCGCCGGTAACCGAGATTGGCCAATGCAGAAACCGCATCCTCCATCGCAGCACGGTCGGACTCTTTGGTTGCAGCCACTCCCTCCATCGCGGGTTCAACAGACGCTATGCCACCGACCTTGTCTCGTAGCTCAGTTAGCAACCGAGTGGCGAGTTTCGGTCCGACCCCAGGGGCGCGGCTGATCATGCCCCTGTCCTTGGCCAAGATCGCATCGGTCAGATCCTTTGGCCCAAGCACCGACTGAATGCCTAGCCCTACTTTGGCACCCACACCCTGCACGGTGGTCAGCAGCTTGAACCACTCGCGCTCGGCCTGGTCGAGAAAACCGTAAAGATGAATATGATCTTCACGGATATGGGTCTCGATCAGAAAGGATACCGCTTCGCCGGACGCTGGAATTTGCGCCAGGGTACGCGTCGAACAAAACACCAGATAGCCTACCCCACCGATATCTACCACCGCCCAGTCATCGCCGATGGAATCAAGTATTCCGCTCAGTTTGGCTATCATGCAGATGCCCTTACGGAAGCCTCGGTCAGCGAGGTTTCGGCGAGAACACTGACGCGGCGATGATGTGCATGGCAGATGGCAACAGCCAACGCATCCGCTGCATCCGCTGTCTCGGGCTTTGCATCAGGCAGCAAGACATCGATCATAGCCTTTATCTGGTTCTTGTCGGCACGACCGGTTCCGACCAGCGACTTCTTGACCAGGTTAGCCGCGTATTCGGCGACCGGCAGGCCAAGCTGTGCAGGGGCCAACATCACAACACCGCGGGCCTGGCCTAGCTTCAGCGTCGAGGCCGGGTTATTGTTCACAAAGGTCTCCTCGACGGCCGATTCGTCCGGGTTATATCTGCCAATTACGTCGGTGAGGGCCGAGAACAACTGAGACAGCCGGTCGGCAAGCGACGCTTTTTCATCGGATGTAACCGCCCCGTTTGCCACATGGCTCAGGCTGTTGCCCTCGAGATCGATGACACCCCAGCCCGAGCGCCGCAACCCGGGATCGAGACCAATCAGCCGAATACCCATGCGATTTGCCTCCTCTAACCGGCAAGCTGTTCGAGAACGGCATCGTCGATCTCGAGGTTGGAGGAGACTTTCTGGACATCATCATTGTCTTCCAGCGCATCGATCAACTTCAGCATCGTGCCGGCAGCATCGGCATCAAGTTCGATCGTGTTCTGCGGCTTCCAAGTTAGTTCGGCAGATTCAGCCGTCCCGAATTTTTCCTCAAGTCCGTCGCGCACGTCATTGAAATCTGTGATCTTACAAATGATTTCGTGGCCATCCCCGGAAGACTGGACATCCTGAGCACCGGCCTCGAGCGCCGCTTCGAAAACTTCGTCGGCAGACACGACATCGATCGGGTACATTACTTGGCCCACCTGGTCGAACATGAAATTGACACTGCCGGTTTCACCAAGGTTTCCACCGTGTTTGGTGAACGCAGCGCGCACGTCGCTTGCCGTACGGTTACGGTTATCGGTCAACGCCTCGACAATCACGGCAACGCCTTTCGGACCGTACCCTTCGTAGCGAATTTCCTCATATTGTTCGGACTCATCGTTGCCGGCACCACGCGCAATGGCTCGCTCCATAGTGTCCTTCCCCATGTTAGCGCTTTTCGACGCGGCGATGGCGGACCGCAGACGAGGGTTGGAATCGGGGTCTTCGCCATTTTTCGCAGCAACGGTTAGTTCGCGGATCAGCTTGGTAAATACTTTGGCGCGCTTCGCATCCTGCGCCCCTTTTCTGAACTGTATATTCTTGAATTTGGAATGGCCCGCCATGATCGCTCCGTGATATGCCCGCAGAGCACCGCAAATTACACCATATCTGGTGCAAATGCGACCCTGACCCCCCATTTCCGGGTGATTCGAGCGGTGAAGAGAAGCGTTAGCGGCGCAATGTGGCAGGAATGGGGCGAAGGGCGCGGGCCTTCAGGAAATCCGTTCGAACAGGCTGGTATCGTTTAGGGCGTCCATCGAGATGATCTTGATGGTCTGCGGATCGCCTGGCCGGACCAGCTTGGCATGGGGTTCAGGCGCCACGGTCGGTGCCGGACCACTGTATTCCCAAGTACCGCCGCCATCAGCGCGAAATAACTGCCCGTTGGGGATATCATGACGCTGGGAACTGCTGGATCGGAACATATTTACAACTCACACCTTCAATGTAGCCCAATACATACAGGGAGATGGCCACCGCCGTCGAATAAAATGAGCGTGTGCCGCCGTTATTTTTCAATGTCGGGCGAACGCCTGGGCCTAGCCCGGTATTTCCTCACGCAGCCGGCCGCCGATGCGGACCGGCCGGATATCCGTCGCCAGCCCCGTGCCGTCGTCGATATCGACCATCGCGGCACACAGGGTTGCTTCCTCCGCGGCCGGTTCCATGCGTGCCGTCGGCATCTTGCGCACGAAGCGCTCTATCGAGGTTTCCTTTCGGATGCCGATGACTGAGTCGTAATCGCCGCACATGCCGAGATCGGTCTGATAGCCAGTACCGCCCGGCAAGACCTGCGCATCAGCCGTCGGGACATGGGTATGAGTACCAACTACGACGGACACCTTACCATCGACAAAATGCCCCATCGCCATCTTCTCGCTAGATGCTTCTCCGTGGAAATCGAGGACTATCGCGTCGGCGTTGGCGCAGAGCCGCCGGGTATTGAGCATTTCGGTCACCGCGGCGAACGGATCGTCCAATGGATCCATGAAAAGCCGCGCCATAAGGTGCATGACGACAATCCGTCGCCCGCGCGCATCCCTAAATTCTGCGACGCCCTTTCCCGGGGTACCGAGCGGGAAATTGTCGGGCCGAAGAATCCGCGGCTCCTTATCGAAATGGGGAATGATGTCACGCTGATCCCAAACATGGTTGCCAGTGGTAATCACATCTACGCCGATATCGTAAAACTCGTCGCAGATGCTCGGTGAGATGCCAAAACCTCCGGCCGCGTTCTCGCCATTGACGATTACGAAATCTAGATCATAACGTTCGCGCAGTTGCGGCACGTGCTTCGCGATCGCCTTTCGCCCGGCCCGCCCCACCACATCGCCGCATATAAGAATACGCATAGAGCCTCTTGTTCCCTAATCGCCTGCGCTGAAAATGCGTCGGTCAGAGATAACCATATCGAGAATTTCATCACTCGTATGCCCCGGCACCGCAGGAAATTCCTGTTCTTTATAAGCAGCGCCGACGGCGATAATGTCACAACGCGCCCGGAGTTCACGAATCGTCCGGTCATAGTAGCCACCGCCATAGCCTAGCCTGTTGCCAGCGGCATCGAAAGCCAGCAGCGGCGCGACCAAGATGTTCGGCGTCAAAGCCGGCGCACTAATCCCAGGTTCATCCACGCCGAATCGCCCCTTAATTAAGGTGTCGCCGGGACGCCATTCGCGAAAGACCAGCGCCGAATGCGGACCCGCCATGACCGGTAATGCAGTTCGGATATCGTCGGCTGCGAGCACGCCAATCAGATCGCGCACGTCTATCTCGTCACGGGTCGGCCAATATAGAGCGACCGTGACCCCTCCCAACCGGCCTGAAAACGCTCGCCGGAAAAGACCCGTGAACGCCGCGCCTGCGGTATCTCGACGCTGAGCATGAGCCTGCGCCCGCCGAGTAGTAGCCTGATGGCGCAATGATTCTTTGATATCGGCCATGGTTTCCATCCGGGCGGGCACGTCGAGAATTCCTTTATCAGATTCGGGCTAAAAGCGTGGGCGGCGGAGCCGTCACAGCCGGCAATCTCTATAATCCTCTGTGGCCTGTACGAGACAGGTGGGCACCGCGTGCGGAGACCAAAATCCCCGCAGAGACAGTTCCCGAGAGAGAGATATTGGCCCCAGGGGTGTAGAGACACGTCGCACCGGACAGCCCCGCCTGATCTCTAACCTAGTACATAAACGTTAAACGGGAAATCAACTTGAACTGTCCGGTCGGCGAGGGCTTCAATCCTGCCGTCTGTTCCGCCATCTATTATTAAAGCACTGCCTTGGCGGCAATACCCGCTGTCGCGGCTTCTATCCGGGCGGCGGCCGCATCAACTATTTCGGAAACCCGGTCTTCAAGCTGTTCGGACGAAACAGACAAATCTGCCTCCGACGTCGACGGTTTCGAATCGGAAGAGCTTTCGGCAAGCTCATCTGCGATCATTAGCGAGACCATTACCAACAAGCGTGAATCACCAACCTGGCCGACCGCGGTGACAAGTTCTTTCACCCGTCGATCGACATATTCTCCGAGGCGGTTAAGGTGCGCTTCTTGCCCGTCATCGCAAGCAATCTGATATTTCCTACCATTAATAGCCACCTCGACTTCGGACATGTCACTTTTCCAGGATAGTTTTAATTCGGTCGATGGCGCCGTCGAGCCGCTGGGCGATCGCGAAGTTCGCATTTTCTAGCTCGGCAATCCGGGTCCGCGCGGATTCCAAGTCGACGGCAATCTGAGAATCAGGCCGCACGCCCCCGGTGGACGACCTATTGGACGCCTCCGTCTTCCGCGCTGCTTCCTCCAGTTCGAAGACTGCACGTTGCAAGCGCTGTTGTGCTTCATCCAGTTTAGACATGAAACCGCGTAAACCGCCGATTTTTCGTTATTTTTGCAACATACGATGCGCGCTTAAGCCGCGTCAACCTTGTGGAAAAATTCAATCTAAGGATCGAATCCCCCCTGCCGATATCCACCAAAAAACCCCGGAATTCCGCCCTATAAGCTAAATCGACCGATTGAGTTCTGACCGCTCTTGGGCTAAGCAGGGTTAACTTGTTTATCGAGGGATAAGAACATGCGCGTTAGCCAGAAAGTGAAGAAAATACTTGCAGGATACGAAAGCGACAATCCTGGTACAAAAGGAAGTCTGGCGCGGATCCTGATGGAAGGAAAACTGGGCGGCACTGGCAAGCTAGTAATCCTGCCAGTCGACCAGGGCTTCGAGCACGGCCCCGCGCGCAGCTTTGCGCCGAACCCGGATGGTTACGATCCGCATTATCATTACCAGCTTGCCGTCGATGCCGGTCTCTCGGCCTTCGCCGCGCCCCTTGGCATGCTCGAAGCCGGCGCCGACAGCTTCGCCGGTGCGATCCCGACGGTCCTCAAATGCAATTCCGCCAATTCACTGGCGACCGAAAAAGATCAGGCGGTTACCGCGTCAGTCGAAGACGCTCTGCGCCTCGGGTGCGCCGCCATCGGCTTTACGATCTACCCTGGTTCGGAATATCAGTTCGAACTGATGGAAGAGATCCGCGAACTGGCAGAGGAGGCCAAGTCGGTGGGTCTTGCAGTTGTCATGTGGTCCTATCCGCGTGGGGGCATGGTCACCAAAGAAGGTGAAACCGCGATGGATGTTTGCGCCTATGCGGCGCACATGGCAGCGTTGATGGGCGCTCACATTATTAAGGTCAAACCGCCGACCGACAAAATGTTCCTCGACCCGGCGAGGAAGGTTTACGAAGACCAAAGGATCCCCTTAGAGAAAATGGCCCAGCGCATCGAGCACGTTGTGCAGGCCTGTTTTAACGGTCGGCGGATCGTAGTGTTCTCAGGCGGCGAAGCAAAAGACCTCGAGGGCATCTATGCCGAGGCTAGAGCTATTCGCGACGGTGGCGGGAACGGCTCGATCATAGGCCGCAACACGTTCCAGCGCCCGAAGGAAGATGCCCTCAAGATGCTCGGTGAGATCATTAAGATATACCAGTACAAGGTCTAACCCCATTCGCGCCAAAACCTGCCAACTCTACTTGATCACCCCGCCCTCATTTGACGCGGGGGGGGCGAAAAGCTTCGCAGAAATCATGCCGGCGGCGCTAGATGGTGGGGCCGTCGCCTGCATCCAGCTGCGTCTCAAGGACGTTTCCGACGACGATATCCGCCGCGCCTGCGATGTGCTCCGCCCGGTAGCGCAAGATCGCGATGTCGCCTTCATCTTGAATGACCGCGCCGACCTCGCCGCCGAGCTGGGCTGCGACGGGGTTCACGTCGGGCAGGAAGACACGCCTTATCCCGACGCCCGCGCGCTCGTCGGCGACGAGGGGATTATAGGTGTCACCTGCAAGGCCGATCGCGACCTTGCCTTCGAAGCCGGTGACGCAGGCGCTGATTATGTCGCGTTTGGCGCCTTTTTTCCGTCAACGACCAAAAAGATCACCACACCGGCGGACACCGATATCCTGTCCTGGTGGCAGGAAATGATGTTGGTACCCTGTGTCGCCATCGGCGGAATAACAGTCGACAATTGCGAGACTATCATCGAGGCCGGTGCCGACTTCCTAGCCGTCGGCGGTGGGGTATGGAATTACCCGGACGGGCCGGGAGCCGCGGTTAAAGGCTTCAACGAAAAGATGGCGGTCTAACCATCCACCCGCGCCCCGGGATCGACCACCGGCGCCCACAACACATCGTCGATCTGCCCAGCCCCCGCCGCGAGCATGACCAGCCGGTCGAAGCCAAGCGCGATACCCGCACATTCTGGGAGACCGCTCTCTAGCGCCGCGATAAATTCTTCATCGATCGGATATGGCGGACGGCCTTCAGCGAGGCGCTGATCTGCCATAACGGCAAAGCGGCGGCGCTGCTCTGCCGCGTCGGTCAGCTCGCCATAGCCGTTGGCGAGTTCCAGCCCACAGATAAAAATTTCGAATCTTTCAGACACACGCGCGTCGTCCGGCGATATCCGGGCGAGGGCCGCCATGCAGGCAGGATAGGAATGTAGCACAGTCGCCACCCCGACGCCCAGCTTCGCCTCTATCCGTTCTAGATAGATCCGAAAGAATATGTCTTCCCAAGTATCACTTTCTACTGTCCGAATACCTAGACCGTCTGCCTGCATCCGGAGCATTTCGGTATCGGGGTGCAGCGGTTCCTTGGCCGTCTCCAGCAGGTCTATACTGGTATAACGGCCAAACGCATCTTGGACTGAAAGATATTCCCATGGCTGCGTCAGATCGCAGGATACCTCGCCCCGCCGCACGACAGGTCCGCAGGACGCGCGCACGAGGTCAACGGCTTCTTCCGCAAGGTCGCGCCAGCTGGCACCGGCACAATACCATTCGAGCATCGTAAATTCGGGATGATGCTGCGCCGACCTCTCGCGGTCGCGGAACACATGGGCTAGCTGAAAGATGCGCTGCATGCCTGCAACTAAAAGTTTTTTCATAGCAAATTCTGGCGATGTGTGCAGGTAGACGGCTTGCCGATCTCCGCCCAATGTGCTGAGCGTGGTCTCAAAAGCCGTCAGCTGTGGTTCCATCCCCGGAGACACCTGAAGAGCCGGGGTGTCGACCTCGACATAGCCGCGCCGATCAAAAAAATCGCGCAAGCCTTTCAGCATGTCAGCTCGACGAACGAGCGTATCTGCGCGTTCTTCGAAAACGTCGGGACGCCACCATTGAGTCGGCGTAGATGATTTATCGGATGGGGTTTCGTTATTCTGCATGCTGAGGATAATGCACCATCCATGCAGGGAGCGTTACCTTTGTCTTCCAGATCTTCCGTCTTGCCGTCCACCGACGTTAAACCGGCGACGCTACGTACCGGCGCCGAGCTCGCCGAGGCGGGTCTCGCCGACAAAGCGAACATAGCGGCGCTTGACGCAGTCGGCGCGGCGTACAGCATCGCCATCCCGATCGGCCTCGCCGCCCTGATCGATCCTTCCGATCCCAACGATCCGATAGCCCGTCAGTTTGTGCCCGANCCCGCCGAGTTGACGATGACCGATGACGAACTTGCCGATCCCATTGGCGACGACGCACATTCGCCGGTGCGCGGTCTGGTTCATCGGTATCCGGACCGCGTGCTTTTGATGCCGACGCTTTCCTGCCCAGTCTATTGCCGCTACTGCTTTCGCCGCGACCGGGTCGGACGCGCGGCCGGAGCGCCGACGGCGGACGACTTGGAAAACGCGTATCGCTACATCGAAGACCGTCCCGCCATACATGAAGTCATCCTGACCGGCGGCGATCCGCTGTCGTTGTCGGACGCGCGACTAGCGCGCCTTATAGCTCGGCTCAACGCGATCCCACATCTAAACAATATCCGGATTCATACCCGCGTGCCCGTTTCTCAGCCTGGCCGCGTGACTGAAGCGCTGATCGAAGCACTGCAGGCAGATACACCCGTCTGGATATCACTGCACACCAACCACGCACGCGAGCTTACTGCCGATGTTGCCACCGCCTGTGACCGGCTAATTCGGGGCGGCCTTCCGTTATTGTCACAAACCGTTTTGCTGAAGGGCGTAAACGACAGTGTCGACGTCCTGACCGAGCTGATGCGCCGCCTGGTTGCGCTGAAGGTCAAACCTTATTACTTGCACCATCCTGACCGCGCCCGCGGCACCGCGAAGTTTCGACTAACACTGGCTGAAGGACAGGCCTTGGTGTCGGCCCTGCGCGGTAATATCTCCGGTCTTTGCCAGCCGACTTATATGATTGATATACCGGGGGGACATGGGAAAGTGCCCATTCAACCCCCAATGGCAACCTCCCATTATGATAGCTGGCACATTACCGACTACCGAGGTCACAAGCATCGCTACGATGATCCATAATTCGGCGACAATCCGACCGGTTCTTTTTGCTTCGTCACTACCCACTTTCCTCGTCGCGCAACGCGCTGCAGGAATCGCCGTCTTGCCGAGGAATGTGAGCCTTCGAAAAATTTCCCATCAGCGGCCCTACCGACGAGTATGGAGAGGGATGCTGTCCTGGGACCAAGTGGTTCAACTCTATTTTGGCGTAAAATCGCTCGAAGCTGGCCGAGCACCATCACTGAAAACCGAAAAGGCGACTGCACCGAAGAACAGACCGGACGCCTGCGGTTTAGGCACCGGCAGCGCAGTACATCATTCCATCCCGATTCAAAATACCGGCGACATCCTCCAACCCGATCGACGAACTTAATGGTGCCTTAGGCGGAAGCCACGCGTTGGGCCGAAAACGGACCTAACAGATCTGTGTGGTCGTAACCATCGATGTCAAAGCCGGTTTTTCGTACCCGCCTTTCTCGGCGATGGAGGTGGAAAGCGATCTTAAAAAATCTGCCAATGAGCGCCGCGCCGCCGGTTCGATAAATAGGCTGGCGCCTTCCAGGTACATCGGCATGGAAAATCCGCGATAGGTCTGCCCAAGGACGTAAGCGGAGGCCCACAGCTATATATTCAGGCGGCAAACGACCCTGAAATCGCGAAGATTTTGAAATGCGAATGCGAAGCTCTCCGACGCCGCTTACGTGATTGCCTATTTCAGGGCAAACTGATAGCTTCCGCCGCCCTTATACGGAAACCATACGAGCGGATCTGCAGGATGAAAATCCAGGCTAATACCATTCGAGGCGGCAACGTCATCGAGTATGGCAACAAACAATGGCGTGTGCTCAAAACCGAGATATTGCTTCCCGGCAAGGGCAACGCCTTTATCCAGGTCGAGATGCGTGACCTCAAGTCCGGCAACAAGACCAATGAGCGGTTTCGGACCGGTGAATCCGTCGAAAAGCTGATGGTGGAGGAAAAAGACGCGACATACCTTTACACCGAAGACGACCAAATCATGTTTATGGATAGTGTATCCTTCGAGCAGTTTTCGCTTCATACGGATGTGATCGGCGAATCCGCCGCGTTCCTGCAGGATGGGATGGTCGTCACCGCGGAGCTTATCGACGGTGTTGTCGCCGGCGCGACGCTGCCGCAGCACGTCATCATGGAAGTTATCGAAGCGGACGCTGTGGTCAAAGGTCAGACCGCGTCGTCGTCCTACAAGCCGGCGCTATTGGAAAACGATGTCCGGGTGATGGTTCCGCCGCATATCGGGTCAGGCACCCGGATCGTAGTGAACACCGAGGACGCCTCTTACGTAGAACGCGCCAAAGATTGACCGGAATCTCTCTCCGCCTCAGCTGAGAGCAGACCGGCAAATCCGGGCCTAATATTGCAAGAAAGCCACATACGCAATGTCGATGCCGACCCCCCTTATCAATGTGATGAACAACGCCGCGCGAAAGGCGTCACGCCTGCTGATGCGCGATTTTGGCGAGGTCGAACAGCTCCAAGTCTCCCGCAAGGGGCCAGGAGATTTCGTGTCGGAGGCAGACAAACGTACGGAAGAAATTCTTCATGAAGAGCTGCACAAAGCACGTCCCGGATTCGGTTTCCTAATGGAAGAAGGCGGCACGATCGATGGTGAAAACGCCAACGAGCGATGGATCATAGATCCGATCGATGGGACGACTAATTTTCTCCATGGAATTCCCCATTTCGCGATCTCCATCGGCGTTGAACGGGACAAGGAATTGATTGCGGGCATGGTCTACGAACCATTGCGCGATGACGTTTTCTGGGCCGAACGCAACGAAGGCGCGTATCTGAACCGCCGTAGACTGCGAGTATCCGAGCGCTACGACATGGGTGACGCGCTGCTGGCCACCGGAATTCCCTTCGGGACACGACCAGGGAAAAAAGCCTTCACGGCAATGCTCAATGTGGTGATGAGCCGCACCGCCGGCGTGCGCCGCCAGGGGTCTGCCGCGCTCGACCTAGCTTATGTGGCCGCCGGACGCTACGAGGGATTTTGGGAAACAGCGTTGGCGCCGTGGGATATGGCGGGCGGTATTGTCATCGTCCGCGAGGCCGGCGGGCTGGTGGGCCAGATCGACGGGCGCGATAACACACTCTATGGAGAGTCTATTCTCGCAGCTAACCAGCGTCTGTACGACCCACTACGCAAAATGCTGATGGAAGCGGTGCAAAACGAGGGGCTTAAGCTCTCTGATTGACCCTTTATTTCAATAAGTTGGTTGCTTAACGCCACTCCTAAGCAGTTGTCGTCGAAGACGCTCTCGTTTATGTTGGGAGTTCCTTCGCCTGTGAGTCAGGCTTGGATACGCTTACATTAATCGGGTTGAAAATGATGGCTTCTAGATTTATGCGACACCTTGCGGCCGTCTCACCGCGCGGCATGGCTATCGTAGTATTCGCTTCCCTGACCGCCGCATTTGCCTTAGCGACGACAGCGCAGGCGCAGCGGAATGCGGGATCTGTCTCGGTTGATCTCAGTGCTCTCGACCAACTTGGCACAGCGCAGAACGGGCCACAGCTGCCACGCACCGGTCTGCGCACACCGCTGATGTCGAACACTGGCAGAATGGGCAACACACAGCATCGCGTTAGGCGATTTGCACCGGCTATACCGGTAACCTCGCGCGCCAGTGCTGCCCGCCAGTTCAGCGGGTACAAGCTAAAACCGCCATCGCAGATGAAACTCTCCACCGCTGCGCGCCCCGCCCCGGCAAAGCCGATTAGGGCCCAAACGTCGCGCAAACCAATCGTGCTGCGCGCTACACCACCAACCCTTCCGAAAATCGCGGCGAAGTCTCAGGGCGTACCCCCAACAATTACGGCAGCACGACATACACCCAAAACGCCAACTCATACCACCGTTCCGACAACGCCTCCCGGCTCGCGCGGCAACCTTGCCATCGGACAACAGTTCCGGCTGATGTTCGGCGACGGCGCGGCCGCTGTTAAGAATGCTGCCGGCACCCAGCTCGACAAAATTGCAAACACGCTCAAGACTAATGAGACACTCCGCCTCCAGCTATTGGCCTATTCCGGAGGCGGCGCGCAAACACCGAGCCAGGCCAGGCGGATGTCTCTGTCTCGGGCACTGGCCGTCCGCTCGCGCCTGATCAAGCAAGGCATACGCAGCAGTCGGATCGATGTACGCGCGCTTGGCAATAAATCCGAAGGCGGCCCGCCAGACCGGGTCGATGTGATCGTTACAAAAAGATGACCCGCGCTCAGAACGCGCACGTCCAGATTTCCCGCTGAACCACATTTGACGGAGCAGAGCCGAAGATGACACACCCGCGGCGTTACCTGATCCGAATGCTCGTCTTTCTCAGCGCCGTGATTGTTCTCGTCACCGTTCTTGNCGGCGGGATCGAAGACGCATTCATGGCAAACGGCGCGCTAAACGGATTAATCGTCGGCATTCTGGTGCTTGGGGTCGGTTATATCTTCCGCACCGTCTTTGTTCTGACCAGAGATTTTGCTTGGCTGGAGAGCTTTCGCGCGGGCCAGCTAGCCCTGTCTACGGCCCCTGAGCCACGTATGCTGGCGCCGATGGCAGTCATGCTCAGTGACCGTACCGCGCCGTTCAGCCTGTCGGCAATGTCGATGCGCTCATTACTGGACGGCATCTCATCCCGACTTGATGAATCACGAGACATCTCGCGCTACCTGATCGGATTGCTGATCTTCCTTGGTCTTCTGGGAACATTTTGGGGGCTGTTGCAAACCATCGGATCTGTCAGCAATGTCATTGCCACGCTAAATGTCGGGTCGGGCGAGATGGGTACCGTCTTCGACGATCTTAAGAAGGGGCTTCAAGCACCGCTATCAGGCATGGGAACAGCGTTTTCTTCATCACTTTTCGGCCTCGCAGGTTCGCTGGTGCTAGGATTCCTTGAACTCCAGGCAGGCCAAGCGCAGAATCGGTTTTACAACGATTTGGAAGACTGGCTGTCCGGTCAGACGCGGCTTGGCTCAGGCACGTCCATCGGCGAGGGTGGCCAATCGGTCTCAGCATACGTGCAGGCCTTGCTCGAACAAACTGCCGACGGGCTGGAAAACCTCCAACGCACGCTGCAGCGCGGAGAGGAATCGCGGATCTTGGCAAATAGCGGGATCACCGATCTTGCCGATCGGCTCGGGACACTTACCGATCAAATGAAGACCGAACAGAATCTGATGATCAAACTGGCGGAAAGCCAGATGGACTTGAAACCGATTATGTCGCGGTTGGAAGAAAGCCTGAACCGCCCTGCCCTCGGCAGCGGTGCGGCAAGTGATGAAGTCTCGGCCTATATTCGCAATATCGATAGCCACCTTGCCCGGCTACTTGAAGAAACAGCAATGGGCCGCGCCGAAATGATCGACGAGCTGCGTAGCGAGATACGCGTTCTGTCGCGCACCCTCGCGGCGATCGCCGAAAAAGCGGGCCGTTAGGCCCGCGGCGGGAGAAATAGTAAATGCCTGGCGTGACTCGGCGACAGCGACCCACGCTCGATATTTGGCCGGGCTTTGTCGATGCGCTTTCAGCTCTGCTGATCATCATTATTTTCTTGCTGATGGTTTTTACGCTAGCTCAGTTTTTCCTGAGCGAAATGCTGTCCGGGCGAAACCAGGCACTCGAGCGGCTGAACCGGCAGGTCTCGGAACTTGGCGAGATGCTCTCGCTTGAGCGCGGCGCCAATGCCCAGCTTCGTAATGAGGTTTTGAAGCTCTCGGCAGACCTGTCGGCATCGACCGCAACCCGCGAACGCCTATCGAGTCAGTTATCGGAACTGCTGCCCCAGAAAGATGCGCTCGAATCCATGCTCGCGGTTAGCACCCGCGAGCGGGACAATCTCCAGGGCAAACTCGTTTCCGTTCTCGCAGCGGCCAACAAGACTGCAGCCGAGCTTAAAGAAGCGCGCAAGTCCGTGACCGCTGACAAGGCGAAAATCCAAGCCCAGCTTGGCGAAATTGCCCAACTAAACCGCGATGTGACAGCGCTTCGCGAACTGCGGTCCAATCTGGAAAAACGGGTCGCCAGTCTTGGCGCCATTCTGAAAGCCCGCGACACATCGCTAACATCGCTGCGCGACCGGTCCATGGAGCTAGAAGCTAAACTCGCGAACGAACAGGAACGCACGGCGCTCGCGCAGAAGGATATTGACAAGAAAGCCCTCACCATCAGGGAGCTTAGCGAACAGGCGCAGCGCGTGGGTGACGACTTGAACGCGGAACAACAGTCAAGTGCCGCGGCAAAAAAACAGGCCGAGGTACTAAACCGACAATTGCTGGCGCTTCGGCGCCAGCTTGCCCGGCTCAACGCCGCGCTAGTAGCATCGGAGGCCAAAGCGGCGGAGCAAAGTATCCAGGTCACTAGCCTAGGCAAGCGGCTCAATCAGGCGCTTGTCAACAAGGTCGCAGAACTTGGGCGCTACCGGTCGGAATTTTTCGGCCGGCTACGCGAAGCGCTTGGCAACCGACAGGGTATTCGCATTGTTGGTGACCGTTTCGTGTTTCAGTCTGAAGTGCTGTTCCCGTCCGCCTCTTCTGACCTAAACTCAGGGGGGAGGGAGAAAATCGCAAAGCTCGCTCAGACGCTTAGCGATATCTCGCGGCGCATCCCGGATAAACTGAACTGGGTCCTGCGAGTCGACGGTCATACCGACAATCTGCCGATACGGACTGCCAAGTTCCCATCCAATTGGGAGTTATCGGCCGCCAGGGCAATCGCCGTTGTCAAACAGCTCGGGGCGTTTGGGGTTCCAGCGAAACGTCTTGTCGCTGCCGGATTCGGCCAGTTTCAACCTCTGGATCCGCGCAATGACGAGGTTGCCTATCGCCGAAACCGGCGGATCGAATTCAAGCTGACACAGCGCTGATTGCGAAAAATCCGATAACACAAATCAGGCCGCTTGTTTCTGTTGCATTACCTCCGCGCATTCCCTATAACCCGCTCTCTTTCGCAGGAGAATTGCGTTGCAAAAAGATATTCATCCCGATTATCACGAAATTAGTGTGGTGATGACCGATGGCACGACATATAAGACGCGCTCCACTTGGGGCGCGCCGGGCGACACTATGAAACTTGATATTGATTCCAAATCTCACCCGGCATGGACTGGCGGTTCGCAGCGCCTCGTCGATACCGGTGGTCAGGTCGCTAAGTTCAACAAGCGATTTGAGGGAATCGGACTCAGCAGCTAAGGCCATCGACCTTTATTTAGCCGCGAAAATGCACAAAGAACGCCATTGGCGTCTTTTTTCGTCTTCATGACTTATAACAGTATGCCTGATACTGGAGCCCGTATCGTGCAGCCGGAGGATGTCAGGACTTGAATATCGATTGAACGCCTGCTCGATGGGCCTCTTTTCTCTCAATCTCGGCGCGAACCCTCTCTATTTCCTCGTGCAAGTCCGCGATATATTCATGCAGTTCACCAATCGAGATCGGATCCAAGTCTCGTTTGGGCTTAGGCATATTTTTCGGCAGATCATCGTTGTCCTCCACCCGCCGCCTCCTTTGGCAATTCTGTGCTGACTGGGCTTGCCAGTGTGCCGCCGAGACGATAGACCTGCAACCATAGTTTCTAACATTTAGAGAGCAAAGTTGTCCGTGACTTACGTGATACCTCAAACCATGACCGTAATAGAGATCACCGAGTTCGGCGGCCCCGAGGTGTTGAAGCCGGCAACCCGTCCCACACCTATGCCAGGAGAAGGCGAATTGCTGATAAAAACTGGGGCTGTTGGGGTCAACTTCCCGGACACCATGCAGCGCCAGGGCAACTATCCACCGCCGCCCGGCACCACCGATATTCCTGGTCTCGAACTCGCCGGCACGATTGTCGGTATCGGTGATGGCGTGAGCGGTTTTACGAAGGGCGACGAAGTCTGTGGACTGGTCTCGGGCGGCGCCTATGCCACCCACTGCATCTTGCCTGCGGCGACGGCGCTGCCGCTGCCCAAAGGCTATGATATGTTGAATGCGGCAGCAATTCCCGAGAATTTTTTTACTGTTTGGACCAATCAGTTTGACGGAGTCCAGCTGACGGCAGGCGACACTATTCTGATCCATGGCGGGTCGGGCGGGATCGGCACAGCCGCTATCCAGGTCGCTAAGGCTTTCGGCGCGACAGTCTTCACGACGGCCCGAAATATCGAGAAATGCAAAGCATGCGAGGAGCTCGGTGCGACTCGCGCTATCAACTACACCGAGGAAGATTTCGTCGAGGTGGTTAAGGAAGCGACCGGCGGCACCGGATGTTCAGTTGTAATGGACATGGTCGGCGGGGATTACTTCAACCGGAATCTAGAGGTTCTGGCACCCGACGGACGGATGGTGCAGGTCGCAGTGCAGAAAGGCGCTAAGGTCGAACTGTTTATTCCGACCATAATGGCCAAGCGGATTCACTATACCGGATCGACGCTGCGCCCGAGAACGACCAAACAAAAAGAAGTGGTTGCAAAAGCTGTGCACGAGAATCTCTGGCCGTTATTCGAAAAAGGCGATATCAAACCCCTGATATATAAAACCTTCCCGCTGAAGGATGCTGACAAGGCGCATGCCTTGATGGCATCCAGCAGCCATATCGGGAAAATCATGCTGACAGTCGACGACGCAGCCTAAACCCTGCGCCGTGCGGCGGTCGCGATCTCGACACACCGTAGCAAGAGAGCACAACCTGATGGCCCGTGAAGCAATCGAAAGCCCCAAACCGCTGATGCCAAAAGCCACCGCCGTGTGGCTGATCGAGAATACCGGATTAACGTTCCGCCAGATCGGAGCTTTCGCCGGACTCCACGACCTAGAAGTCCAGAGCATCGCCGACGACGAGGTCGCGGTAGGCATGGTAGGTTACGACCCGGTCGTCAACGGTCAGTTGACCAAGGAAGAAATTGAACGCTGCGAAGCAGACCCGGCGGAACGCCTCAAGATGGCATCGACCACCGTGCCACGCCCCGCAACTCGGACCAAGGGCCCCCGCTATACGCCGGTTGCCCGGCGCGGCGACAAACCCGATGCAATAGCCTGGCTAGTGAAGCATTTCCCGAACCTTAAAGATGCGCAGATTTCGCGGCTTATCGGCACGACTAAGCCGACGATCATGGCGATCCGCGACCGGTCGCATTGGAATATGGCAACGATTACCGCACGCGATCCGGTAGGTCTCGGCCTTTGCAATCGTCAAGATCTAGACAAAGAGGTCCAACGTGTAGGATATGCATCTACGTCGGAAGCGCCGGTTGTCGAAGAGGCGCCGAAAGCATCGACCCCAGCAATGCCGGAGTTCAAGCTATAAGCTGCACGCTGAGCGAACGACACAGAAAAGCCCGCCCCAGCAATCCGGGGCGGGCTTTTCTATGGCTGCATTACCATTCAAGTACCCAACAGACATTACATTCCGTGTTTAACTAAAATTTTGTGTTTTTTATGTCCATAAGGGTAGTCGGATTAGGCTGAAGTTTGCGTTTTTTATCCTTCACCTCAATGTCAAATACTGAATGTTTGACCCTCAGAATCTCAGTCCGCTCGCCTTCGCCCATCGGGCATGCCCGCCGCGAGTGAAAACAGAAACCGAAAACACTAGATCACGACCCGGCGCATTGAGAATCGGCATTTTGGAATGAGCGCTACAGCCAATCATAGTTTTTTACACGCATCCCGGATTACATCGCCAGCCTGCCCGCTGAATACAACGCCCAGCATATGCGCGACGTTTGCGCGGTCCATATCTGAGGCCGTCCCACCAAAACTAGCAAAATATTCAGCGATATTAGCCACAGCATCCAGGAGGCGGGCATCTTCGGCACGCGAATCGTCCGAACACTTTTTGATCGCGGCGACCAGCATCAATTGTTCAGTGTGCTCGCAATCAATCTCGGTCTTCTGAATTCGCTGACGGAGCGATTCTGAGAGGTCGGCCGGCGCCGACGCAATGCCGCTTTTCATCCGGACCCGCACCGCCCGCAATTCCCGCACGACCTCGTTATGCCACTCCTGCACCGCGCCCGTGACTATTTTCATTTCTACCGCACTCAGCCCGCCACGCCCTGATGCACCGAGCCACATGCAGAACAATAGCACGTTCACATCCAGCTCATGAGCATCCTGTAATTTGAGGCAAACCGCGCCAACACCTTCTGACATATAAACCTCTAAGGAAAAGTCCCAGAAAGGGTGGTCGGGGAATTCAGCCAAAATATCACTCCTTTTCAGTAAACTCTTATGAGGCCCGGACTAGAATGATGCAAAGGATATACCGTCGCAGCAGCGGCGGGATCGCCGATATAGGCACCCAGCCCAACATTTGCGTGCACCACCGCGCCGTGCTGGTCGACCCCGCGACTTTAAGCGATTTCGTCCGCCAGTACGACATGATGGCATTCACGGCCCGACCAGTCGACGAACCAGTCGACCCGGCCCTCGGTGACCAGATCAATGACGCTCTCAAAGCCTATTGGGTTTTCGGTTTCGTCGGCTTTTTCATCAATGTCCTTCGGGATATAGACAATTCTTCGCACTACTTGAACAGCCAGACAGTGAACGATCGCCAGACTGCCGTCACCGCGAATTTGGATCAGTACATCCCGGCCAATCGCGTGGAAGTCTAACTTCGATCCGATCGACTGTCAGCGCCTCTTATGCAACTGGTGTTTTTGTTAGCCTGTAAGTATCATGATGCATTCCGAATACGCAGAAAGTTGCAAACTTGGTTTGCTCGGTTTGCTACCTCGAGAACAGCGGAATTCAGCCTCGTGCGGTACCAACCGTTTTCCAGAACGCCCATTTTCTCTGCTACAACCACGAACAAGCCCGATAAAATAGGTTCGAAAGCGTACTCAAAATTAACAGTACCTAGCCGTTTTTGCTATTCTTCGCATGCTGGGAGAAAAGATGAGACCGAATTCATGAGCGAACAGGAAGCCCTTCGCCAAAAGCTGGCGGAACTGGAGCTTGAGCATCGCGATCTGGATGACGTTATCGCGCGCTTAACCGAGCGGGCGCCATACGATCAGTTACAGCTTCAGCGACTGAAAAAGCGCAAACTGACACTGAAGGACCAAGTCTCTAAGGTGGAGGCAAAGTTACTGCCTGATATCATTGCCTGAAGTAAGCTGGCAGGTTCTTTTCGATGATCGGTGTTATAGGCCTCCTGATANGAATGGCCGTCGGCAGCGGCTGACAGCCATTGCGGAATATTGATGCGAATAATATGGGCACCCGGTAGTGTAGTATGCTGGTTTGATACCAACCACATCGTGAATATTGGATTAAGAGTGGCGGATTTCTGCACTTTGCGTGGGCTGATCACGCGCCTATAATAGTGGCTCAAGTGCATGAATGATTTACCGAGCCGCCATCCTGAAATTTTCGGGTTGGCGGTCCGGTGTTTGCGGGGAAAGAGTATGGTAACGCGCAAAACAGCGCCGACCTCCAAACGGGGTAAACCAGCGGTGAAACCGCCGCTGGTAGGGATCATTATGGGCTCGAAATCGGATTGGCCGACGATGAAGAGCGCCGCAGATATACTCAAAGCGCTCGGGGTGTCGTTCGAAACCAGAATTGTCTCGGCCCACCGCACGCCCGACCGGCTGACCGGTTACGCCAAGTCGGCAAAGGGTCGTGGTCTGAACGTCGTTATCGCTGGTGCGGGCGGTGCCGCCCACCTGCCCGGCATGGTCGCCTCGATGACAGCGCTGCCTGTGCTGGGAGTTCCCGTCGAAAGCAAGGTTCTGAGCGGGCTAGACAGCCTGCTCTCCATCGTCCAAATGCCGGGTGGTATCCCGGTAGGCACACTTGCTATAGGTACATCGGGTGCAAAGAACGCAGGACTTATGGCAGCAGCAATCGTCGCGCTGCACGATGCTAAAGTGTCAAAGGCGCTGGATGCCTGGCGCGCCAAGCAAACCGCCGACGTGCCGGAAACGCCGACGGGACGCTAATGTGACAACCGAGACGACACAAAATACGGGTTCGCCGCTGCCGCCAGGATCGACCATCGGGATTCTGGGCGGCGGACAACTAGGACAAATGGCAGCACTTTCCGCAGCCGCGCTCGGCTATCGGTGTCATGTCTACAGCCCTGATGCAAACGCGCCGGCCAAGGAAATAGCTGCGGCCCAGACCACGGCACCCTATGAAGATGAAGAAGCCGCCCGCGCATTTGCCGATGCCGTCGATGTCGTTACCTTCGAATTCGAGAACGTGCCGGATGAAACACTGGCCATCATCGCCAAAGGTGCACCGGTACGTCCTGGTGTTCACGCCCTACATGTTTCACAGAACCGGGCCCTCGAGAAAGCTTTTCTGAACGACAATGGCATCGGTACCGCCCCCTGGGCGGCCATTGTAACGGCTGATAACCTCGAACCGGCTGCCACGATTGGGTTCCCCGCAATTCTTAAAACCGCGTGTTTCGGCTACGACGGAAAGGGCCAGGTGCGAGTCGACGCTATGGATGATCTCGCCGCCGCATGGGTCGAAATCGGCGAAGTTCCGGCGGTCCTTGAAGGGTTCATTGATTTCGAACGCGAGATTTCCGTTATCGTCGCGCGCGCTGCTGGTGGCGACACCAGAAGCTACGTGCCGGTGGACAACGTTCACCGCGAGCACATCCTGTTCACTACCACAGCACCATCAACGATAGACAACGAAACTGCCGAGGCGGCGCGGGCAATCTCCCACCGGATTGCCGCCGAGCTGGACCTAGTGGGACTACTAGCGGTGGAGATGTTTGTCACGCGCGGCGGCGACGTTCTGGTGAACGAAATCGCCCCGCGACCTCATAACTCCGGCCATTGGACCATGGATGCCTGCGCCGTCAGCCAGTTCGAACAGTTTATACGCGCAGTAGTAGGGCTGCCTCTCGGCGACCCCGCGCGTCATTCCGATGCAGTAATGACCAATCTGATTGGAGACGAAGCCAACCAATGGCAGACATTTCTAAATGAAGACGGCGCCTGTCTTCATCTATACGGCAAGGCGGAGAGCCGGCCCGGCCGCAAGATGGGTCACGTCAACCGGCTGTCGCCCATGGTGCGGACCGAACCGTAACGCTTCTGCGCGACGTCGCGCAGAATGCGCAGCGGATTGGGCATCTTCGTTTTTACAGCCTCGCTCCGTCGCCGAGCTGAATGAATACGCATTACTTCAGCGATACGGCGGTCAAGAAATTCTGATGTCTTGACGCCACCGTCGCTGTCATCGTCCAGCCAAAACAGGGTGGTGGAGCCAACTACACCGGCTAGCAAACCGCGCTTAGTGTAGAATGAAAAATCCGCCGAACGGTCGCCCACAGCATACCAGATGTCATCCACTGTCCGGTATAAAAGCCGAACACCAAAAATCGTGTTCTGCGGCATCATCAGCCAGGAAAGGCCGCGACGCACTGCTTCCTTGTGCGCTTCCAACCCTTCGAGCCGAAGCTCGACGGCAATCGTGACACGTTCGTGAGTCCGCATCTCCGATAAGTCGACAGCGCCGAGACCGGCAATCATCCGCCGATCGGCCCAGCCCGAAAAATGTTGGATCATGTCACTTGTACCAGCAGGAAAGAGGTGGTTTGCTTCGTTCAGGGAAAATTCGCTATCGCAGGCCCCGGCGCTCAGAGCCAACTCCGACCAACCATCGAACGGGATATGGTCGAGTGTCGCTTCTATCAACCGGTCCCGCATCTCGACATCCGCATCTTCGGCCGCGACTGTCATTCCTGAGTATCTCGGTCAGCGCCACTTTTATTCTGTCCCATCGCGTACTCCATCAAATTTTTTAGTTCCTCATTGAACGTGAGCATCGACAGATCCGTCATGCGCATCGGAAACAAAACGCCGTCGAGGTGATCGATTTCATGCTGCACCACGCGCGCATGAAAATTGGTTGCCTCGCGCTCAACAGCGTCGCCGTTGGGAGCGTACCCACGATAAACAATCCGCGAATAGCGCGGCACCGCACCTGTCATCCCAGGGATCGACAAGCATCCTTCCCAGCCGATAGCCAACTCTTCGTCAAGCGGTTCGAACTTCGGATTGATCAGCGCGGTCAGGGGCGAAAAATCACTCTCCAGACCATCTTTCTCTCCACGTTCTCGGGGCGATTTGAAAATGATAACGCGTTTACCCTCATAAACCTGCGGAGCAGCAAGACCGACCCCTGTCGCATCTTCCATAGTCTCCACCATGTCCTCGAGCAGACGTCCGACATCGCGCGATTTCGGATCGGCAATCGCCTCCGCCGTTTTGAGCAAAACCGGGTGTCCCATTCGGGCTATTTTCAGAAGAGTCATGAAAAATCGGGGTCCTGAAGCAGTTTAGTTACAGATTTCAGCTGTTTTTCGCATATTTAAAAGAGTGGCGTTAAAGACTTTAAAATCAACTTCTGTCTATGCTATATACCACCTATAGAACGAGTGGAAACACTGGTTCTAGCTGTTTTCAGATAAGCATAATCCTAATCGGATTTAATAACGCCCGACAGGAGACCATCGGACCGTGGAAGTTAGTGTTAGAGACAACGACGTAGATCAGGCGCTNCGCGCGCTNAAAAAGAANATGCAGCGNGANGGNATTTTCCGGGAAATGAAAATGCGCCGGTCGTATGAAAAGCCGTCGGAACGCCGTGCCCGTGAAAAAGCTGAAGCTATTCGTCGTGCCCGGAAGCTGGAACGCAAGCGGGTCGAACGTGAAGGCTTTTAGTCGTCTCGTCACAAAGAAAGTTTAAAAGGCCGCTTTTGCGGCCTTTTTNATTNNACGTNCAATTTCGCAGACTGGTTAGTCACGGAGAGTGCAGTGACCGACAATGTAAACAAGGGACAGATCGAATTCTGGAATAGTGATCATGGAAACGCTTGGGCCCGCTATGGCGAAATCATCGACATCATGTTTGCCGAGATTACCGACGCTGTGCTCGATGCAGCCGAGATCACCGTCGGCGACAAGGTACTCGATCTCGGTTGCGGAAATGGCGGTACCACGCTTGCCATCGCCGGGAAGGTTACCAACATCGGTAGTGTCACCGGTATAGATATCTCGGCGCCGATGCTGGAGCGCGCGCAGGAAGGCGCCGATCAATCTGGCCTCTCCAATGTCACCTTCTTGCTCGGCGATGCGTCGATCTATCCGTTTGCCGAACGATCGTTCGACGCGATGGTCTCGCGCCTCGGCGCGATGTTTTTCGAACATCCGGAGAACACCTTCCGACGCATGGCCTCGGCGCTCAATTATGGTGGGCGGATTGCACTCGGCGTCTGGCGCGGCCCGCGCGAAAATATGTGGGCTATGGCTCCGGTTTCTGCCGCCAAAGAATTTCTCAAAATGCCGCCGCGCCCAGGTCCGGAAGACCCCGGGCCGTTCTCGTTCGCCGATCCGGAGCGTGTCCGAGGCATCCTTGGCGGCGCGGGTCTCAGTGACATCAAGCTCAACCCACTCGATTTCCAGATACCGCTTGGACGCACGCTCGAAGAAGCGCTGAATTTCGTAGTGGAAATGGGCCCTCTCTCAATCCCGTTCGCCACGGCCACCGGCGAAAGCCGGCGGCGGGCGGTCGATGCAGTCATCAGGGTACTGGAAGAAAACAGCAACGATGATGGTATCGTCCTTCTCGCCGGTGCCTGCTGGATTATAACGGCGCGCACGCCTTAAGAGTATTCAGCTATTTCACACCGAAGGGCATGATCTCCACCGGTACAGGCCTGACGAACCTGGCGAGCACGTCTCGGGTCTCAGCCAGCGCCACATCGCTATCCGGAGTTTCACTAATAATGATACAATCCAACAGCACATTACGGGACCGCAATACCTCGTATGCCGTCAGTGTGTGACTGAGGCTGCCGAGATAGCTGCCGCCNACAANGATCGCCGGAANGNCCAGCGCGGCCATCAGNTCNGCGACCGTCCGCGTCTCGTCCAGNGGTACCATNACCCCNCCNATCCCCTCGATTAGTAGTGANATCCCTGCCGCTTCGGCTTCNGCGATTGCCGCGGCGCAATAAGCAATCACATCATCCACGGGAACGCTGCGCCCTTCGTGGGCTGCCGCCATATCAGGCGATAAGGGTGCTGCATAGCGCCACGGCGACACCACGTCGATGTTTTCGGGGGTAATAGCAACGCCCGCAGCAGTCAGTAGGCGGCCAGTATCGCTAGCCGCAACCTCCAGCGGGTCATACCCGCTGAGAATAGGCTTGAGCGCGGAGACACCCCGGCCCTCCGCCAGCCATTGTCGGAGCAATGCCTCGGCTACATAGGTTTTGCCAATATTAGTGCCTGACGCAGTGACGAAGACGGCAGACATNTCAAGCGCCCGTAACGGGCATATCATTATCGGGCAACGACAGGCCATTTACTGAGTCTGCCAGCGCAACCACCTGAGCCGGGGTATGCTCGGCACTGAAAGTAAAGCGCAGCCGCGATGTGCCTGCAGGAACAGTCGGCGGGCGTATCGGGGTGACCAGAAAGCCTTCGTCTTCCAACGCGGCCGACGCATCGAGCGCTGCTTGCTCGGCGCCGATCACTAAGGGGACAATTGGGCTTTCAGGATTCGGCAGGCCGACCGCATCACAGAACGCTTGTGCGTTTTGCAATGGCCGCACCACCCGTTCACTATCGGTCTCGATAATATCGACGGCGGCAATGCACGATGCAATCACCGCCGGCGGCAGAGCGGTGGTGTAAACCAGACTGCGGGCACGATTTTTCATTAGCTCGATCACTGGAGCGCTGGCGCAGAGAAACGCGCCATAGACACCCACCGCCTTCGATAAGGTCCCCATTTGTAGCGGGACATCAGGGTGCGGATCAAATTCCCAGGCAGTGCCACGCCCGCCGCCGAGCACGCCAAAGCCGTGAGCGTCATCGACCATTAGCCAGGCGTCGTTATCCGCCGCCACGGCAGCCAACCGATCAATCGGTGCGCGATCACCGTCCATGCTAAAAACGCCCTCCGTTACCACGAGGCAATTCCCGTACGTTTTCCTGTTTTCCGTCAGCAAGGCGGAGAGATCTTCTGCATCGTTATGGCGGAATGTCTTGATTTCCGCCCGGGCGGCTCTCGCGCCCATATTCATCGACGCATGGCCAAGCGCGTCGATCACAATCAGATCGCCCGGTCCCGCCAGCGCCGGCAGGATACCGCTGTTGGCCATGTAACCGCTGCCGAACACACAGGCTGCCTCGGTCCCCTTGAGTGCCGCCAGGCGGGCTTCGAGAATGCCGTAAAGATCGTGATTGCCCGTAATAAGCCGCGATGCCCCGGCGCCAGCACCATGCGCCGCCACCGCGTCCATAGCAGCAGCCTGAACCGCCGGGTGATGGGTCAAGCCGAGATAGTCATTGCATGAGAACGACACCATATCGCGCTCACCCCGGCGGATATGGACTCCATCCTTACGCTCGGTATCGATCACCGAACGCCTCAGCCCAAGGGCCGTTAGGCGGTCAAGTTTTGCGTGCGCGAACCAGTCGAGTGATTCGTTGGACATGCGGAATCCTGCTTGTCGTGTTCATCCCTGTCCGTACTATAGCCGACATGACAGATGAAACGATTCTCCCTTTGGCCAGTGCCGGCGATATCCGTTACGATTGGACCAAAGCGCAAGCGCGGGCTCTGATAGACGCCCCTTTCAACGACCTAATTCACGCCGCGCAGACCGTGCATCGGAAGAATTTCGATGCAAATCAGGTTCAGGTCTCGACCTTGTTGAGCATCAAGACAGGCGGCTGTCCCGAAGATTGCGCTTATTGTTCACAAAGCGCCCATAACGAAGCCGACGTTGGTGCAGACAAGCTGATGTCGCTCGAGGCCGTGCGTGCGGCGGCGCTCAGAGCAAAAGATGCTGGTGCGACCCGGTTCTGTATGGGTGCAGCGTGGCGCGGCCCCAAAGACCGAGATCTTGACGCCGTTTGCGACATGATCGCCGAAGTCAAATCGCTCGGCATGGAAAGCTGTGTAACCCTCGGGATGCTCGATGACGGCCAGGCTGACCGGCTGAAAGAGGCTGGGCTCGATTACTACAACCACAATATCGACACGTCCAAGGCCTTCTACGAACAGATCATCTCGACCCGTACATTTACTGACCGGCTCGATACGCTAGCCCGCGTGCGCGATGCTGGTATCAATGTCTGCTGCGGCGGGATCGTCGGTATGGGCGAGATCAGGAGTGATCGCGCCGATATGTTGCAAGAACTGGCGACGCTAACCGAACACCCAGAGAGCGTGCCGCTGAATATGCTAGTTACCGTGCCAGGTACGCCGCTGGCGGAGATCGAGCCACTCGACCCGCTGGAATTAATCCGCGCCATCGCCACCGCGCGGCTGCTGATGCCGAAATCGATGGTACGGCTCTCAGCCGGACGGCTTGAAATGGATACCTCGACCCAGGCACTATGTTTCCTGGCGGGCGCAAATTCTATCTTCTACGGCGACACGCTGCTGACTACCGGCAACCCGGCCCAGCAAACCGATCGCGCTCTTTTTGACAAGCTTGGCGTCCGGCCCATGCCAATAGAAGCGCAGGCGGAACTGCCTGCCGCCAAGTAAGACGATGTCAGGCGTACCGACCGCGCATATCTGGCTGCCTTACACCCAGATGCAGGGGCACCCAGAGCCTCTACGAGCCGTGCGTACCGGGGGATCGCGGATCATTCTGGAAGACGGGCGAGAATTGATCGATGCCGTCGCATCCTGGTGGACGGCGTGTCATGGCTATAACCATCCACATATCGTTATGGCGATGGAAAAACAGCTCAATGCAATGCCCCATGTGATGTTCGGCGGGCTGGTGCATGAGCCGGCGGAAAAACTTGCCGCGCGGCTGGCGCTGATGCTTCCGGGCGCGCTAAACCGCGTGTTTTTTGCCGATTCCGGCTCGGTCGCGGTTGAGGCCGCGATGAAAATGGCAGTCCAGTACCGGCTTAATCGGGGCGATACGGGGCGCACGCGATTCTTAAGCTTCCGCGACGGCTATCACGGCGACACGCTGGCCGCCATGTCGGTCACCGATCCGGATGAAGGGATGCACGCCCTGTTTAAGGGATACCTGCCGGAACAAGTGATCGCGCCGATCCCCCGAGATGAACAAAGTAATGCGACATTCCGCCAGTTGCTGCACGAACGCCGTGATCAAGTTGCCGCCGTCATCGTCGAACCCATCGTCCAATGCGCCGGCGGCATGAAAATGCACGATGCGGCCACGCTAAAAACCATTGCGGCTGCGGCGAAAGAGTCCGGCGTACTACTGATCTGTGATGAAATCGCCGTCAATTTTGGCCGGACCGGCACCTTGTTCGCCCATTCCCAAGCGGGCATCGCTCCCGACATTATCTGCCTCGGCAAGGCTCTGACCGGTGGTGCAATCAACCTGGCCGCAACGGTTGCCACGGCCGATGTATTTGACGCCTTTCTGTCGGACCGGGCCGAGGACGCTCTGATGCACGGCCCGACTTATATGGGCAACCCGCTGGCCTGCGCGGCCGCCAACGCATCTCTTGACCTGTTCGATACGGAACCCCGCCTCCAACAAGTGGCAACGATTGAGGCGCAGCTCCAACGGGACCTCGCACCTATGGCCACGCTTCCAGGCGTGGTAGATGTGCGGGTCAAAGGGGCCGTCGGTGCGGTACAGGTCGCAGACCTGCATCACCTAGACTGGCTGAAAGCGCAGTTCGTCGAAGCCGGCATCTGGCTGCGGCCCTTCGGCAACGTCATCTATACAATGCCGCCGCTTACCGTTACACCGGCAGAACTCTCGGAGATTACAAGGGCCATAGCAGAAATCCTGCCGCGCTGGTCGGCACTTGAGAGCGATACGCGGTAATTACTTGTTCATTCCCCTCGGCACAAAAGCGAACCTTTATGCATATTACCGCCCCCCTCAGCCTTACCTTCTCTGTTCTATTGCTTGTCCTAACGGTCGGTTGCGGCACACACGCGACCGCTAGGAACGACGCTGCCCTTTGGGATGCCGTTCGCTCGGGCACCGCTTTCGCAATGATGCGCCATGCCCTGGCGCCCGGTACAGGGGACCCCCAAACGGTAGTGATTGGGGACTGCACGACCCAACGCAACCTGTCGGATAGCGGTCGCAAACAGGCGCGTCAGATCGGAGAACGCTTCCGCGCCAATGGCATCTCGGCAGCCCGGGTCCTGACCAGCGCATGGTGCCGCTGCACAGAAACTGCGGAATTACTGCGACTGGGGTCAGTTACGCAACTCGATGCGCTCAATTCTTTTTTTACCAGCCGCGATCGTGAGCCGGTTCAGACAGCCGCTCTCACTGATTGGATTACCCGAGACAAACCGCACCGCAGGCGTGGAAATCCTTTGGTCCAAGTTACCCATCAGGTTAACATCACGGCACTGACCGGCGTATTTCCCCGATCAGGGGAAATCGTTGTTGCGCGTTTTGACGATCACGGTGGGCTCCACATATTAGGTAGACTATTCCCGGCAAGGGCCGGCTAAACTGAGCCCGCCAGCTGATACGATAAAAACGGCAAAACCTGAGCGCCATTATCGCTAGGCCGAGGATAAAGTCTGGTGCAGGCTCAGTTTTGTCAGTATCTTGGTCGACTATCGCTTAGTTACCTGTATTTAACAGCACCCGTTAGAAGTCTCCCAACGCGCCGACGCGGATTAGCCCGGAGCAGGAGGCGCCGAGCGATTGCGTGTTGGCGGTGCCAGCGCCCCGGGGAAATTCGCACCGATAACTCGCGGAAATTTTTCGCCGTTATTACAATCCTCAGCCGGGGCCTACCCGATGGAATATACCGATGCTTGGGTGAGAATTGGGCACTACCCTGCCAAGCACTATGACAAAAAGCATCACGCTGCCGCCGCCACTTCGGGAACAAGAACCCGCAATTCTAGAATTGGTGGCTGAAGACCTTGGTCCCATAAATGCTCTCGATATACCGTCCAAAACGGAACTTGATCTCAGGGCCGTCCATCGGCGGCTCTTCGATGCGATGATCTTCCGCCGTCATAGGTTCTAGCTCCAACACGACAAAACTATGACCCTTGTCATTGCCGCGAAACGCAGCATCAAAACCGTCATCCAGCGCCGACAGGGTGTCGAAATTCCAACAGCGATCCAATCCCATCGACTTTGCCATAGCGACATAGTCGGTTACTGGCTTGTTTGGCAGATCGAGATCCGAGGTACCTCCATAGACCCGGTTCGAAACTAGAATATGAACAAGGTTTGGCAGGTCGAGGTCCCGTTCAACCATCAGCATCGCCGGGTTCATCACAAACGCGCCGTCCCCCATGAAGGCCCATACCTTCGCCTGCGGCAGGCCGTAGGCGACGCCGGAAGCAAACAATGTCGACATGCTCATCGACGCATCAAGATAAAACGTCTTGTCGGCGTCCTTCGTGACATCCCACCACATCTGGGACGAATTTCCAGCGGATGTGACCACAAGTTCCTCCTCACGTTTGCCGGCCAGAAGCTGAAACGCATCGCGATAGGGAATAGTCAAGATCAGGCCTCCCCGCGTAAAACGTCACGCGTCATGATCGCTACCGCTGGGCGACTAACGATGCGCGAATGGTCGTACATGCGCTTAATCTCGGGGATTTTATCGGCGCTGTCGATAACCGTATAGGTCAGTTTGATAGCATCGAGCGACTGCAGAAAATACAAGCCGTTAGACACATGAAACTTGGCGGTGTCGCCGGGTGCGCCGCGCAGGGTCGCCAGGATCATCAAGGGCACTTCATAGGTGTAGTTGATCTTGGTGATCGCGTAGATCAGCGTCATCAGCCCTGACGCACCCATCACCGCCATGGACCCGGTGCCGGAAAAGAACGCCCCCGAACACAGTCCAACCGCCGATTCCTCTCGGTTCACTGGCACATGACGAAAACGGTCGTCGCGGTCGAAGGTGCGGATGACCTCGGCGACCCAGTTATCTGGCAGGCTGGCGACAAGGCTAATATCGCATGCCGCCGCCTGTTCTACGACGCGTCTGGCGATTTCTTTCCGGTTGCTCAAGAGAGACCTCCTAGCGCGCCGGCACGTCGGCGCGGCCGATATCGCCAGTGCCGTCGACCAGGATCGCGGCAAACCGGCAGGGCTCGGTGCCGCGGTTGATCCAGTTATGCCGTGTCCCCTGCTGCACCAGAACATCACCGGCCTGCAGGGTGACGGTTTCGGCATCGAGTTCCATATCCATCTCGCCAGACATGACGATCACGTAATCGACGGTCTCGGTAAAATGCGGCTCGGCGGTGACGCCGGACTGGATTTCGAGGATACGGATCAGGGTGCCATTCTTGGGCGGCGGGCGTCCAACCTCACGCGCGCCGGCGTCGTCGACGACATCCCATCGCGCTGGTGCGGCATCGGTCATCCAGATCAAGCGGGAATCGTGCCCCGGACGGCGCGACGTCGCGTTCGATGCCAGATCGTCGATCTGCACGCAGGACTTTCCCGCCTTGTTATGCCCCGTAACCACGCGCCGTACGTCCATAAACGCTCTCCCCGATCAAAATCGTCATTGTCGGAAAGAGTACGCGTCCGCTGGAGCTTGATCAATTCGATCCGATCAATCGGTGCGACAAACTCAGTCCGGCCGCACGATTCCGACCTTTGTCAGCGCCATGGCCTGGCGTTTCTCGAGGGAGTCGACATCAAAATCGCTGATCAGGTCGTGGAACAGGGAATGCCAGTTTAGTTCAGCCTTCAAATGCAGAAAAACCGAGCCCAGTCCGATCGCCGCGCGGTCCATCAGCACGAATTCGCGCGGCGGGGTTACGCCGCCAAGACGGCGCAGCTCGGCATGCACCTTGTTCGCGACCTTGGCACCGTAAATCGTGCCATCGGTTTCTTGGATGAGACGCGGGCGGTCTTCAAGCAGCGGGCCATAGACGAATTCTGCCCAAATGTTCAGCGTGTCGATCACCTCGTTCGATAACCCAGTGAACCCCCAGGTCTCGTAGGCATGCACGCCGAGATCGCGATCGTTATGCCTTAGTGAATTGTAGAGATCGATCACCCCTTTGACGAAATGTGGCTGGAAGATGCGGATCGCTCCGAAATCCATCAGGTTGATCGAGGCGTCTTCGCGCACGGAATAATTTCCGAGATGCGGATCGCCATGGATCGTGCCGTAGTAGTAAAACGGTACGTACCAGGCCCGAAACATGTTAGCCGCGACGCAGTTGCGGGTTTCCTGGTCGGCCTCCACCCAGTCCATCATTCGCGTGCCGTCCAGCCAGCTCATCGTCAACAACCGGTCGGTGCAGAGCTCGGGCACCGGCTCGGGGACTTGGACGCCTTTCTCCTTCGCTAACATGTAGCGATAGAGATCAAGATGCTTTCGTTCGAGCAGGTAATCAAGCTCTTCGCGCAGCCGGTCGGAAACCTCGCGGTGGATCTCGGTCGCATTCACCGCCTTGTCATAGCGGTGATAGAGCGAGAACACGATGCGCAGTTGTCTCAGATCAGCTTCGACTGCCGATTTCATATCCGGGTATTGCAGCTTGCAGGCGAGGTCGCGCCCGTCGTGATGGACGGCCTTGTGAACCTGGCCGAGCGATGCGGCGGCAGCGGCTTCGCGCTCGAAAAACAAGAACCTGCTCTGCCAGTCGGCCCCGAGCTCGGCGGCCATCCGGCGGCGAACGAACAGCCAGCCCATGGGCGGCGCATTGGATTGGAGTTCCGACAGTTCTTCGACATACTCCTCGGGCAGCATGTCGGGCACGGTCGACATGATCTGGGCGACTTTCATCAGCGGGCCCTTCAGCCCGCCAAGCGCCTGTTTCAGGTCTTCAGCGTGCTTGCCCTTATCGAGATTCATCCCGAGGTAGCGCTCACCGGCGACTCGCGCGGCGAGCCCGCCGACCGCGCGGCCGACCCTGGCATAGCGTTTGGCGCGCCCACCGAGGGAGTTACTTTCAGTCGATTCAGCCATGAACGCCACTCAATCCCCAGCTCAATCGATCGCCTCCAGCTCGTCAATCAGGCCGCTAACGACGCTGATACCCTTTTGCCAGAACGCGGGGTCCGAGGCGTCGAGACCGAACGGTGCAAGCAGCTCGGTATGGCGCAGCGTGCCGCCGGCGCGCAGCATGTCGAGATACTTTTCCGCAAAACCGTCCGATGCCTGCTCGTAGACCGCATAGAGCGAATTCACGAGGCAGTCGCCGAAGGCATAGGCGTAGACGTAGAAAGGCGAATGGATGAAGTGCGGGATATAGGTCCAATACCAGCGGTAATTGTAATCGAACCGGATAGCCGGTCCGAGGCTTTCGGTCTGAACGCTCATCCAGATATCGCAGATGTCTTCAGCGGTCAACTCGCCCTGGCGCCGTGCAGTGTGGACGCGCAGTTCGAAATTAAAAAACGCAATCTGGCGCACCACTGTGTTCAGCATGTCCTCCACCTTTCCAGCCAACATCACCTTGCGCTTCGCCGGGTCGTCCTGCTCGCGCAGCATGCGGCGAAAGGTCAGCATCTCGCCAAATACCGATGCCGTTTCGGCGAGCGTCAACGGCGTGTCTGCCATCAAGGTGCCCTGGGGGGCGGCCAGCATTTGGTGACAGCCATGACCAAGCTCATGGGCAAGCGTCATAACATCTCGGGTTTTTCCCTGGTAATTTAGCAGCAGGTAGGGATGCGCCGACGGAACCGTCGGATGAGCGAAAGCGCCGGATGACTTGCCTTCCCGCACTGGGGCGTCGATCCACGCATTGTCGAAGAACTGTTTGCCGATATCGGCGAGATCGGTGGAAAACTCTCCATATGCAGTTAACACGGTCTCCGTCGCCTGAGCCCACGGGATAAGGCTAGTATCAGCCTCGGGCAGCGGGGCATTGCGGTCCCAATGGTCCAGCTGATCCTTGCCAAACCATTTCGCCTTTATCGCATAGTAGCGGTGCGACAGGGTCGGACAGGCCTCCTGGACCGCCTTGTTCAAGGCGTCGACAACTTCATCCTCGACCTGGTTAGCAAGATTGCGAGAAGATTCCGGTCGCTTAAAGTGACGCCACTTGTCCTCGATCTCCTTGTCCTTGGCCAGCGTGTTGGTGATCAGCGAGAACGTGCGGGCGTGTTTCTGCAGCTCCAAACCTAACGTTTCGGCCGCTGCCTTGCGCACACCCTCATCCGGGTTCGAAAGCATGTTCATCACTTCTTCGAAGGTCAGCACCTTGCCTTGGTGGTCGAAACGCATGTCAGCCATGGTCTCGTCGAACAAGCGGTTCCACGCGGAACGGCCGGCGACCTGCTTATCATGCAGTAATCGCTCGATCGCCTCGTCGAGCTGGTGCGGGCGGAACAGCCGGGTATCGTCTACCCAAGGCCTGTATTTCGCGGCTTCTGCCGCCCTCAGCTGTTTGGCAAGAACCTTGTCGGCGATCTCGTTGAGCTCCAGCGCAAAGAAGAGAATATGTGCGGAGATATCGTTCACCCGCTCCTGCATAGTCTGATAAAAGCGCCCGACATCCGGATCCGACAGGTTGCCCGCATACATAAGCTGCGCATAGGATATCACTCGTCCCATGACTTCGTCGATCGCTTCGTATTCAGCTATGGAGACACCTAGCGCCTTGCCGCTCAGCCCGGCAAGCTTGCCCTTGTAGCGGCGGGTAAACGCTTCCGCGTCCTTAGTTGCGCGATCGAGATCGGCCGACAGCTCGGGGCTTTCTTTTCCGGGATACATATCTGTCAGGTCCCATACGGGCAGATGCCCCAGAACCTGATCATTGAGGTTTCTGTTTGTGTCATTGGCCGCTGCGGTTGTCATGTCTGGTTCCTTTGCGCTCCCCACGATATAAGTTGTTAAAAGCAATACGCCAACAGGGTGACCCATGGATTACGACGTTTGTACGAGCCTGCCAGCCATGTTTTTCGCGAACACCTCGGAAATGGGCGAACGCGCATTTCTATGGGAACGGCGCGACACGGCGTGGCAATACCTTAGCGGCAATGCCGCGCACGGCCAGGCCGCCGCGCTAAGTGCCGCCCTAAAAGCGCTTGGTGTCGCCAAGGGCGACAGGGTTGCCCTGGTATCTGAAAACCGCCCGGAATGGCTGATCGCCGATATCGGCATCATGGCCGCCGATGCCATTTCGGTACCGGCCTATATCACCAACCAAGTCAGCGATCATCTGCATATCCTGCGGGATAGCGGCGCTAAGGGGGCGATAGTATCCGGCCCAGCCCTTGCAAAAAATCTGCTGCCTGCCGCCCGGGAAGCAGGTCTCGAATTCATCATCTCCATGGTCCCGCTCGATGCGGCGGACGGCGGGGATACTAGCAGCCCGGCAATTCATCTTTGGGCCGATCTGATCGCCGCACAGGACGAAGCAACTCCCGACACCGATGCCATCGCGCGCACCGATACGGCCTGCATGATTTATACATCAGGAACCGGCGGCACACCGAAGGGCGTGATGCTGAGCCACGGGGCGATCCTGTCGAACTGCAAGGGCGCGTATCACCTGCTGCTCGATTTCGGACTCGATGACGAGGTGTTCCTATCCTTCCTGCCCTTGTCCCATTCCTACGAGCATACGGCGGGCCTGATGTTCCCGCTGTCGATCAAGGCAGAAATCTACTATGCCGAATCGGTCGACAAGCTCGCCGTCAACATGGAAGAGGTCCGGCCGACGATCATGACGGCCGTACCTCGACTGTACGAGACGATTTACGGGCGCATCGTTCGCGGGGTACGGCAGAAGGGCGGGCTGTCCGAAAAACTGTTCATGAAAGCGGTCGCGATCGGCCGCAAGAAATACGAGGGCGAACGCCTGTCGCGGGGCGAGGCCCTGCTCGACCCGTTGCTTAACAAGCTGGTCCGCAAGAAAGTCGCGGGCCGGTTCGGCGGGAGACTGAAGGCCATGGTCTCGGGCGGTGCGCCGTTGAACTACGAGGTCGGCGTGTTCTTCAAGGCGCTGGATGTCGAACTGCTGCAGGGCTACGGCCAGACCGAATCCGCCCCCATCATAAGCTGCAACCCAGTGAGCAACAACAAACTGCGCACGGTCGGTCCGCCCTTCGTAGATATAGAGCTCAAGATCGCCGACGACGGCGAAATACTGGTCCGCGGCGAACTGGTGATGCAGGGATACTGGGGAAAACCCGAAGCCACCGCCGAAGCCATTAAGAACGGCTGGCTGCATACCGGCGACATTGGGGAAGTGGACGATCACGGCCACCTCAAGATCACCGACCGCAAGAAAGACATCATTGTCAATTCGGGCGGTGACAATATCTCGCCGCAGCGGATTGAGGGTTTTCTTGACCTGCAGCCCGAAATCGCCCAGTCGATGGTCTATGGAGACAAGAAACCCAATATCGTTGCGCTGATCGTCCCGCACCCGGACTTCTCCTCGGACTGGGCTAAGGCAAACGGTAAAAAGATGGATCTGGCGGCTCTCGTCGAGGATCCTGATTTCCGCAGGGCGATCTCGGACGCCGTCGACCGGGTGAACACCGACATGTCGGTCATCGAACGGGTGCGGAAATTCATCCTGACGCCAGATGCGTTCACCACCGACAATCAGATGATGACCCCGTCGATGAAAATCCGCCGCCACGTGATCCGGGGCAATTACGGCGAGTCGCTGGAAGCGCTGTATACGCGCTAGGTAGGTCATTTCTGTGACGCGCGCAGTCATATCGCTGGTACATTTTTCGGACTTTTTGAAGATTTACATAGATGATTCCCGCGAACCTCTATCTATAGAGGGATGAATTCGGTGGTCATCCTCCGGCCTCATTGCCTAGACTGTCCCCTGAAGGAGTTAGAGCATTGATAAACCTTTCCTCAAAAACCCGCGGCTTTTCTGTGCTCGCCCTCGTCAGCCTGCTTGCCGCCTGCACGCAGCCGACCGGTCTCGTGAATGTTGCATCGTCGCCAGCCGAAGATCGCTCTATTGAGGCCCTGCGTGACGACACCGCGATCACGTTCAATATCAACGAAATACTGCTCGGCGAAAAATATCGCGACCTGTTCGCCGAAATCTCCACCGACTCCTACGAACGCGTCGTGATGCTGACCGGCACGGTCAAGTTCGCGCAGAATAAGCAGCGGGCAACGGACCTTGTGCGCGGCGTCAAGGGCGTCAGCCGGATCGTCAACGCATTACAAGTCACCAGTGATTACGGCGTGGGCGCGGCGGCAAACGATCTTTGGGTAGAAACCAAACTGAAGGTGCTGCTGCTCGGTACCAAAGACATCCGCTCGATCAATTACAGGTGGCGGTCAGTCAATGGCACCGTTTACCTGATCGGCGCCGGACGCTCGCGACAGGAACTCAACACCGTTATCGACGTCATCCGCAAGACCAAATGGGTCAAGCGGGTCGTCAACCACGCGTGGGTCCGCCCGCCAAAGGTGCAATAGCGGAGCGGCAACACTAACCGAAGGGAAAACTACAATGGCGGATAAAGAAACAGCGCTGATCGTCGGCGCGGGACAGGGGCTGAGCGCCTCGCTGGCGCGGCTGTTTGCGTCTGAGGGCATGAATGTCGCGATTGCGGCGCGCAACATCGACAAACTTGCCGGTCTTTGCAGTGACACCGGGGCCAGGGCCTATGGCTGCGATGCCGTCGATGCCGGACAGGTCGACGCTCTGTTTGCCGCCGTGACCGCCGATATTGAAGAGCCCGACGTCGTTGTTTACAACGCGTCGAACCGCGCCCGGGGACCAATACAGGAATTGGATACCGAGGCAGTGCGCGCCGCAATCGAAATCAGCTGTTTCGGCGGTTTCCTCGTGGCCCAGGCCGCAGCCAAGCAGATGATTTCCCGTAACAAAGGTACGATCCTGCTGACCGGCGCATCCGCCAGCGTAAAGGGGTATCCGAATTCCTGTTCCTTCGCGATGGGTAAATTCGGCTTGCGCGGTTTGGCGCAATCGCTGGCCCGAGAATTGCAACCGCAGAACATCCATGTCGCCCATTTCGTAATCGACGGCGGCATACTTCAGGGTTCGAGCGACACCCGCGCGGAGGAACGCGGCGAGGACGCTATGCTGTTACCGGACGAGATCGCCAAGGACTACCTGCACGTCCATCGCCAGAATCGTTCGTCCTGGACGTGGGAGATCGAATTGCGGCCCTGGGTCGAAAAATTCTGATACAAAAAGGGCCGGTCTCAAAACGGTCTTTTTCAATTCCAAGAAAGCCTTCTACTCTGCGGCAAGCGGCCGGTCGAGCATGCCTAGCGCTGAAAGATACGTATCCAATAGGAATTCGGCTTCCTGACGGTCGTTCTCTTCCATCTTGCGCAGGCTGATCACCTTGCGCATGGTCTTCACATCGAAACCGGTGCCTTTGGCCTCGGCATAGACTTCCTTTATATCGGCCATCAGGGCCGCTTTTTCTTCCTCGAGCCGTTCGACCCGCTCGATAAAAGACTTCAGCCGATCCTCCGCTACCGGGCCACCTTCAGCCATGAAAATTCTCCCACTTTGTACCGTTTAATGTGGCTGAGACTTTAAGAGGCGGTCCGCCAAAAGGGAACAATCGGACGGCCCGGGTTATCCACAGAACCGCATTTTCCGGGGGAAAACTGGTGTTTTTCCGTCGCAACCCGGGATCAGTGGCCCTTGTTGGCCTCGGCGAACTGCGACTTCTGTTCCGGTGTCGCTTCGGTCTGGTACTTATCGCGCCATTCGCCGAACGGCATGCCATAGACAAGCTCTCGGGCGGCGTCTTTGTCCATGTCGATGCCCTTTTCATTCGCCGCTTCCTGGTACCAGCGGCTCAGGCAGTTACGGCAGAAGCCCGACAGGTTCATTAGGTCGATATTCTGCACGTCGGTGCGTTCGCGCAAATGACCGACGAGGCTGCGGAAGGCGGCCGCTTCAAGCTCGAGGCGGGTCTGGGCATCCATGATCTTTTTTCTCCGGTACGGTTTACAACTATGGTATAGGGCGGATCGCGGCTACATGCAAAAGTTGGAGGTGTCGCCGACAGACGATATAAGGCGGTACCATGGCCTTTCCCCCCTCTTCCGGCGACGCCCGGCTGCGTACCGAGCGTATCGCGATCCTCGCGCTGTTTGTCGGGGCCGTCACAATCGCTTTCGCCCCTATCCTTGTGCGGCTGAGCGAGCTCGGCCCGTCGGCCACTGGGTTTCACCGGTTCCTGCTGGCGATCCCGCTTTACTGGGCAATTGCCACAACCCTGCCGCGCGCCGCGGCAGAGCCCGAGAGACCGGAACGCCCCCGGACCTTCCGCGACTTCTTCCTGATCGCTATGGCCGGAGTGTACCTCGCAGCGGATGTTGCAGTCTGGCATTACTCGATTCGGATGACGACGGTCGCGAATTCAACCTTGCTCGCCAATGTCGCCCCGATCTTCGTTGTCCTCGGCGGCTGGCTGCTTTTCCGCACACGGGTCACGGGCACCTACCTGATAGGGCTCACCGTAGCGATGGCTGGCGTATTCATCCTATCGCGGGCAAGCCTGTTGCTCAGCCACGAACATTTCATCGGCGATCTGTTGGGTGTGCTGACAGCTGTTTTCTACGCCGCCTACCAGATGTCAATCGAACGCCTCCGCCGCCGGTTCTCTACCGTCACCATCATGAAATACGCGATTCCCACCAGCGCGCTCGTGATGCTGCCGGTCGCACTCGCCAGCAGCGAAGACCTCTGGCCCGTCACGTTGGCCGGATGGGGGTTCTTGATCGCACTGGCAGCAGGCCCCCAAGTCTTCGGACAGGGGCTGATCGCCTGGGCGCTGGCGCATCTACCCGTGGCCTTTGCATCGGTCAGCCTGCTGGTTCAGCCGGTAACCGCCGCCATTGTCGCCTGGGCGCTTTTTGGCGAGCATATTGGCCTGCAGCAGGCAATCGGGGCGGTGATCGTCCTCGCTGGTATCATGCTGGCTCGGCGCGGGAGCATCCGGCGATGACGATCCAACCCGAAACAGACATCCTCCGCCGCTTATTTGATGCCGCCGTGCGCGCAGCCGACCCGGCCACCGTGATGGCCCCGCACCTACCGGACCCGCCACTAGGCCGCACGCTTGTGCTCGCCGCGGGCAAAGCCGCCGCCTCAATGGCGCACGCGGTCGAGCAGCATTGGCAGGGCCACCAGAACGATCAAAGCGGCCTCAGTGGTCTCGCCGTCACGCGCTACGGCCACGGCATTGACTGTGCCAGGATCGAGGTCATCGAAGCCGGGCATCCGCTACCCGATGCGGCCGGTCACGCGGCGGCAAAGCGGTTTCTCGAAGAAGCAACGTCACTTACGAGGGACGACCTTCTTCTCTGCCTGATGTCGGGCGGCGCTTCCGCTCTGCTGGTCGAACCGGTGGACGACCTGTCCCTTGACGAAAAGCGGGCCGTTAACTGTGCATTACTGCACTCCGGAGCGCCGATCGACGAGATGAACAGCGTTCGCAAGCATCTGTCGGCCATCAAGGGCGGTCGTCTTGCCGCGGCGGCGCATCCCGCGCGCGTCGTCACGCTCGCCATCTCGGACGTGCGGGGGGACGACCCCGCCGTGATCGGCTCGGGCCCCACGGTCGGCGATCCGACAAGCTGTGCTGACGCGCTCGCCATCGCCACGGCGCGTGGCATTTCACTGCCGGCAGCGGCAACGACGGCGTTGTCCTCCGGCGCGTGGGAATCCATAAAACCCGATGATCCCGTGCTGGCTGGGAGCGAATTCAGGATCATCGCCCGGCCGGCCGATGCACAGGCTGCAGCGGCGGATGCCGCGCGTAACGCCGGTTTTGTCCCCACTCTGCTCGGAGACGACCTCGAGGGCGAAGCCCGTGATGTCGCCGCCGATCACGCGCGGGTCGCCCGTATCGCCCCCCGCAGCATCATCCTGTCAGGCGGAGAGACCACGGTAACCTTGGATGCCGCCGCCGCAGCGCCGGGCCGGGGGGGCCGCAATAGCGAATATCTGCTAGCGCTGGCGATCGCGCTCGATGGGGCACCGGGTATTCACGCCCTGGCCTGCGATACTGACGGGATAGACGGCACGGAGGACGCGGCGGGAGCGGTTATCGGGCCGGATACTCTGACCCGTGCGGCGGCACTCGGCATGGACGCGGAGGCCATGCTATGCGGCCACGACAGCTATACTTTTTTTGACCGCCTGGGCGACCTGATCATTACAAGGCCGACCCGGACCAACGTCAACGATTTCAGGGCTATCCTCGTTCGGGATTGATCATCGGTAGCGCGGTATGAACCGTTGTTCTATAAACCGGACATGAAACGGAATCGGCGCGCAAAAATCGTTGCAACTCTGGGCCCTGCGACCGACAGTGTCGCGGAAATCGAGAAATTGTTTAAAACGGGCGCCGATGTCTTCCGGCTTAATTTCAGCCATGGTGACCATGCCGAACACCAAGCCCGCCTCGATGCAATCCGTGCCACCGAACAGAAGTTCGATCGACCGATTGCAGTACTGGCGGATCTTCAAGGGCCCAAGCTGCGGGTTGGGACCATTGCAGACGGCGGTATCATGCTCGAACGGGGGCAGGCCTTTCGGCTTGACCTAAACGACCTAAAAGGGAGTAAGGACCGAGCACCACTCCCCCATCCTGAAATTTTTGCCGCTCTCAAAGAAGACACCGAGCTGCTGGTGGATGACGGGAAGATCCGCTTGCGCGTAACTGAAGCAGGCGCCGGTTTTGCCGAAACCCTAGTCGAGGCTGGCGGCCAGCTCAGTGACCGGAAGGGTGTCAACTTGCCCAAAGCCGTCTTGCCGCTGGCAGCGATGACAGACAAAGACCGCGTCGATCTCGACTTCGCCCTGTCGATTGGTGTCGATTGGGTCGCATTATCTTTTGTCCAACGCCCCGAAGACGTGGCCGAAGCCCGTAAAATCATTCAGGGACGCGCCGCCGTATTATCGAAGCTGGAAAAACCGGCAGCCATCGACCGGCTGGACGAAATCATCGCACTATCAGACGCGATAATGGTTGCGCGCGGCGATCTGGGTGTCGAACTGCCGCCTGAAGACGTGCCGAGCCTGCAGAAACAGATCGTGCGTCGATGCCGCGAAGCCGGAAAACCAGTCGTCGTCGCCACGCAGATGCTAGAATCAATGGTCTCGGCGCAAGCGCCGACCCGAGCCGAAGCATCAGATGTCGCAACTGCGATCTATGATGGTGCCGATGCGGTAATGCTATCGGCGGAAACCGCCGCAGGTGAATACCCAGTCCAGGCCGTCGCGATCATGGATCGCATTATCGCGCGGGTGGAACGTGACGAAGCATACCGCGCGATCATGGACACCAGCCATCCGGATCCCGAAAGTACGGCACCTGATGCGATTACTGCCGCCGCGCGGCAGGTCGCCGAGACCATTAACGCCACGGTTATCGTTACCTACACGACATCGGGATCGACAACTCTGCGCGCCGCGCGCGAACGCCCAGTTGTCCCGATTCTCTGCCTGACCGAAAACGTGGCGACCGCGCGCCGCCTAGTTCTGGCTTGGGGTGTCCACAGTGTGGTCACCAGAGACGTTCGAAATTTCTCCGACATGATAAGCAAGGCCTGCCGCATCGCGCTCGACGAGGAGCTCTCGCTCAAAGGCGACCGACTTGTGGTGACGGCGGGTGTACCTTTCGGCACCCCTGGGGCAACGAACATTCTGCGCATAGCCTGGGTCGGAGATTAAATCCCCTTACCACGAATTTTTTCACGAAGTTCTCGAATATGCGTGCTCGCACCCGGCAGATTGGGGTGTACCCGCATCGCCGCCTCGAAGGCCTTGAGAGCTTCGCGTTCACGTCCGAGCGCCAGATTTATCAGCGCGAGCCCAGAAAGAGCGCCAAAGTGGCGCGGTTCCAGTGCTAGGGTTTTCTGGATGTCAATAACCGACGCATCGAACCGACCAATAAGATAGTTCACGGTCGCCCGCTTGTTCCAACCCTCAGCAAAATCCGGCGTTGCCTTAACGACCTTTGTAAAATATTCGAGCGCAGTTTCGTTATCGTTGATACCCATTGCCTGGACACCCCGCAACATATCGGCGTCGACCGAGCCGTTTCCCGATAGTAGCCAGATCTTCCAGATCGTCTGTTCGATTGGAGCGGCATCCTCCGGCGTCTGGGCTTCAGAAAGCGCAGCAAAGAGCGGGTCAAGCCGCGGGTCATTTTGCGCGCCCTGCACCGGCACGGCAAATGTCAGCGTCGCGGCTGTCGCCAGCCAGTGCATATAACTTCTCATCAGTAGTTTACCGTCATGTCCTTTTCACAGACCTCTCACTGAGCCAAATCACGCGTCAACGCAGGCCATGAGGCGTCGGACCACCCGTAGCCCAGTCCAGAAGTTCCACGGTGTGTACTACCGGCACCTCGACCGCATCCTGTAGCTGCATCATGCAGCCGAGATTACCAGTCGCGACTAAATCCGGCGCCGAACGCGCGATATTTTCAGCCTTGCGATCACGCAGCTGGCTGGCAATTTCAGGCTGAAGCATATTGTAGGTGCCAGCCGATCCGCAACACAAATGGGATTCTCGGGGCTCGGTGACGCTGAAGCCCGCCGCTGCCAGAAGGGTTTTTGGCGCGATCGTGACTTTTTGGCCGTGCTGCAGAGAACATGCACTATGATAGGTCACGTTCATCTTCTTCGGCCGCGACACCTCAGGCAAACCGGTTTCGTCGAGAAGCTCCGAGATGTCACGGGTCAACGCGCTAACGGTTTGTGCCGCCTCGGCAAGCTCGGCATCGTTGCGTAGCATGAAACCGTATTCCTTCACCGTTGTGCCGCACCCAGATGCGTTAATCACGATCGCATCGACGGGCTCTGCGCTGTGTTCGCGCATCCACGAGCGAACATTTGCCCGAACTGCATCTAATGCCAGGTTTTTCTTGCCGAGGTGATGGGTGAGCCCGCCACAACACCCAGACCCGTCAGTTATCACAACCTCGCACCCTAGTCGGGTCAACAGACGTATTGTGGCGTCATTAATTCGCGATGCGAGCACCTGCTGAACACAGCCCTGCATCAATAGAACACGCTTTTTTCGCGCACCGTTCGCAGGCCAGACATTGCGTCCGTCAATTAACCTACCGAACATTGGCGTTGATGGTGCTAGGGCGAGCATCGCGCGGAAGCGACTGGGCAGTAGTGGAGAAATCAGCTTCGCAATTACTGCAAACCTCACAAGAGCACGGAATCTCCGCGGATACGGCATTACAAAGGCCAGCATGTTGCGTGCGGTCCGATCAATCAGCGAGCGCTTATAGGTCTCTTCGATATGCGCGCGGGCATGATCTACCAAATGCATGTAGTTCACACCGGAAGGACAAGTTGTCATGCAGGATAGACAGGATAGGCATCGGTCCACATGTTTTACTACCCTTTCGCTGGCCGGCCGGTCGTTCTCCAGCATGTCCTTAATCAGGTAAATACGCCCACGCGGCGAATCCAGTTCGTCGCCGAGCAGTGCGTATGTAGGGCAGGTCGCTGTACAAAAACCGCAGTGAACACAGGCCCTCAGAATTTCCTCGGACTCAGCGGTCGCAGGATCGGCAAGCTGGACCAGGGAAAAGTTCGTTTCCATGCTCAAATACCTTCGTACATACGCCCTGGGTTAAGAATCCCAGCGGGATCGAAGGCCTGTTTAATGTTTCGGGTCAGCCGTTCGACGCCTCCCACTTCGGGGTGGAATACCGGCTGGACCGCTTTCCAGTCGTCTCGAGCTCTGACCAGCAGGGCATGCCCGCCAGTTGCCGATATGGCTTGACGAATGATATCGGACCCTGCATCCACCATTCCGGTGACGCGTGCCCAGATCAGACCGCCGCCCCAGTCGAGAAACGTATCGAGCTCAAACCCGGCGTGAAACCGATCCAGTAAACCCGGCGCTTCGCCAGGCGGTACTGAAATACGCCAAATAGCGTCGTCACCTCCATCCGAATGTGTACCGAGGAGGCGGACGTCGCGAATTTCAGCCCAGAATTTGAGGGAGTTATGCGTGTGCAATTCTTCAATATCACCGAATTCCGCCAATTCCGCCCGCAGGTCTCCGCAGCGGGCACCGACCGAGGTGCCGGTTCCTTCTAGACGCACCGCTGCCAGCGGGGTATGGGCGGCGGCAACGTAGGAAACTCCGGACCGCGCCGCGGCGGGCGCCGGCACCCACGCCGCCGCCGAAACATCATGCGGGCTCGACAAAGCACGCTTCATGGCATTCAAGGCCTTCCGCAAGTCATCAATAGCGCTTGCATGTCCTTTCTGTTTGATCTGCTCT
>NZGJ01000018.1 GCA_002689465.1 Rhodospirillaceae bacterium
TGGCCGCGGTAGAGTAACGAACTCCTGCAACAATCCTGGCTTAGCGTCTTTTTCTATCGCGGTGCTATTCCGGGTTAACCGGGGCACTTAACGCTCCCCATCCTAACAGTTACTATTCTGCGGAGAACTTCATCAAGCTACGGAAACCGGATGACAAACGCACATCTTGCGGCGGATATCGGCGGCACATTTACCGATATCGCGGTAACGTATAAAAGTGATCTGTATACGTGCAAGGTACCGACAGTCCCGGGAGCGCCAGAAGAAGGCATTTTCCACGGTGTCCGCCAGGCTATGACAGAGACGGGACTGACGACCGCTGATTTTAGTCTAATCGTCCATGGTACCACCCTGGCAACTAACGCGCTGATTGAACGCAAGGGCGCCAAGACAGCGATGCTAGTAACCGATGGGTTTCGAGATTCCGTCGAGATCGCCTATGAAAATCGGTTCGAGCAATACGACATTTTCATGGATAAGCCGCCGCCGCTGGTCCGGCGCGAGCACCGCTACGGCGTGCCAGAACGCGTCGACGCGAGGGGCAACGTGCTCATCCCACTTGACGAAAATGCAGTAATTCATCTGATAGAGGCGCTGCGTGATCACAAAATCGAAGCCGTCGCCATTGGCTTTTTGCATTCGTATATCGCGCCCGACCACGAACGTCGGCTAGCAGACATTATCGCGCGCGAACTGCCGGATGTGCTGGTCTCATTGTCGAGCGAGGTTTCACCCGAAATCCGAGAATATGAGCGCTGGTCGACCACTGCAGCCAATGCCTATGTACAGCCATTGATGTCACGCTATCTTGGCCGGTTATCGAGCGAACTGATGGATATGGGGTTTACCTGCCCGCTGCGTCTGATGACATCGGGCGGAGGCTTAGCGTCTCTTGAAACCGCCGTACGGTTCCCAATCCGGCTAGTTGAATCCGGGCCTGCCGGGGGTGCGATCCTTGCGGCGCGCGTCGCCCGTGAATGCGGTCTCAGCCGGGTACTTTCTTTCGATATGGGTGGTACCACGGCAAAGATTTGTCTGATCGATGACGGCAAGCCACAGCAGTCGCGCAGTTTCGAAGTTGCTCGGCAATACCGGTTCATGAAGGGTAGCGGCCTGCCGCTGCGGATCCCGGTAATCGAGATGGTCGAGATCGGCGCTGGCGGGGGATCAACGGCCCGTGTCGACGGGCTATCGCGCATCCACGTCGGTCCTGAAAGTGCCGGCGCAGTGCCCGGCCCCGCCTGTTATGGGCAGGGCGGCAACGCACCCACCGTGACCGACGCCAACGTAACATTGGGGCGGGTCGACCCGGATAACTTTGCAGGCGGCACCATGAAACTTGACGCCACGTTGTCCGCCGAGGCGATAGATGCCGATGTAGGCAACGCTCTGTCGCTTTCGACCCTCGCAGCAGCCTTCGGTATCTCGGAAGTAGTGGAAGAAAACATGGCCAACGCCGCACGTGTCCACGCGGTCGAACGTGGCAAGGAAATCCGGGGTCGTACGCTGGTCGCCTTTGGGGGCGGAGCCGCGCTGCATGCGGCGCGACTGGCCCGCAAGCTGAATATGAACGAGGTAATCGTGCCTGTCGCTGCCGGGGTTGGGTCGGCTGTGGGGTTCCTACAGGCACCGGTTGCCTACGAAGTCGTGCGGAGCCGCTACGCGCTAATAGATGAAACCCTTGATACAGAAGGGCTCAATGTGCTTTTCGACGAAATGCGCGCCGAGGCCGAGCAGATCGTCGCCGATGCGGCGCCCGAAGCCGACTTGCAAGAGACCCGGATGGCCGATATGCGCTATCACGGCCAAGGACATGAAATCACCGTCGAACTGCCGCCCGGCCCTTATGACGGCACCCTGCAGAATAAACTTACAGGACTATTTGAAGCCACCTATGCGGCGGCGTATTCCCGTCGCATTCCAGGGCTCGACGTCGAGGTTATGAACTGGACTCTTCGTCTGTCGGCAACGGTGCAAGATCCAAAACCCTGCCCGCCCATGCCCGACGCCGCGACCCCCATACCGGCAGGCGAGAGAGAACTTTTTGATCCCGATACCGGCAATCTGTCGACCGCGGCAGTGTATCACCGCGATGCCCTTAGTCGGGGTGCAGTTATCACAGGACCCGCCGTCATTACCGAAGACGAAACGACGACGATCGTGCTGGCGGGTTTCACTGCCCGTCTTAACGCAATCGGCTATATCGTGATGCAATGGGAGGGGTCATGACCGATCCAATAAAGGACCCGCTCTCACCGATCCGTCTGCAGATTATGTGGGATCGGCTGATTGCCGTGGTTGAGGAACAGGCACTGACGCTGATCCGCACCGGATTTTCGACATCAACCCGCGAGGCCGGCGATCTGTCAGCGGGCATCTTCGACATAAGCGGCGACATGCTGGCCCAAGCCGTGACCGGCACACCCGGACACGTCAATTCGATGGCCCGCTCGGTCCGCCATTTCCTTGACCGCTTCCCTATTCTGGAGATGGCTGATGGCGACGTGTTCCTGACTAATGACCCATGGAAAGGCACCGGTCACCTGCACGATTTCACTTTTTTGACCCCTTGCTTCCGCGACGGCGTGTTGATCGCGTTATTTGCCAGCACCTGTCATGTGGTCGATATCGGCGGGCGCGGTATGACTTCGGACGGAAGAACAATTTACGAAGAAGGGCTCTATATCCCAATGATGCGGTTTGCCAATGCCGGTAAGGTCGATCAGGCCGTAATCGACATAGTGACCGCAAATGTGCGCGAACCCATTCAAGTCGTCGGCGACTTATATTCTCTTGCAACATGCAACGACCTTGCCTGCCGCAGGCTGTGCGAGATGATGGACGAGTTCGGAATTTCCGACCTAAACCGCCTCGGAGACCACATTCTCGACCGCTCACGCGCAGCCGCTCTGGATGCGATCGGCAAGCTCCCAACGGGCGTGTACCGCCACCAGATGCGCATCGATGGGCTTGAAAAACCGGTGGACCTGGTCGCCGAGATGACCATTAGCGNCGATGGGATCGACGTCGATTTTTCGGGATCGTCCGGCATATCATCATACGGCATCAATGTACCGCTATGCTATACCGAGGCCTACGCGACCTTTGGCGTCAAATGTATTGTCGCGCCCGATGTACCAAATAATGCAGGCTCGCTCGAAACGATCCGTATTACCGCGCCTCAGGACTCAATCCTGAACGCCGAACACCCGGCCCCTGTCGCCGTCCGTCATGTGACGGGCCAGATGCTGCCGGACGTCGTGTTCGGATGTCTACACGAGGCGCTGGAAGATGCCGTTCCGGCGGAAGGAACATCGTGCTTATGGAACCTCTATGCCTATGGCGGTCCGGGACGTGTAGACGCTGACCCTTTGCTGATTGCCGATTCACAGCCTTTTACCGTCCTCAGTTTCCATTCCGGTGGAACGGGTGCCCGCCCCGGCAAAGATGGCCTATCCGCCACCGCGTTCCCGAGTGGTGTGCGAAATGTGCCGGTAGAGGTTACAGAGACTATCTCGCCCCTTATTGTTTGGCGTAAGGAGTACCGCCAGGATTCCGGCGGCGCTGGGGCTTATAGAGGTGGGCTCGGTCAAGTAATGGAACTGAGCCTCCTTGAAGACGCGCCCTTTGCGTTTAGCGCCCTGTTCGACCGTATTGACCATCCGCCGCGAGGACGCAATGGCGGCACCGACGGCGCTGGCGGCACGATCAGTCTGAAATCCGGCATGCCACTCAGCGGCAAGGGCACACAGACAATCCCGAGCGGCGAACGCTTGGTGATCGAGATGCCGGGCGGCGGCGGTCTCGGTGAAGCAAAAACACGAAATCCGGCTGCAGTAGCCGCCGACGTGCGCGCCGGTCTGATATCAGCCGACGCAGCTAAGCACCAATATGGCGTCTCGCTGACGCCAGAAGGCGACGTCGATCTGATGGCTGCGGAACGTCAGAAAAATAGCTGACCCAAACCGAAAAGGAAAAGACCATGCGTGTTAGCGCCGGACTACCTACTGGAATGGAGGGCCTGACCTATCCCATACCGTTTTCCGACCCAGAGGCAGTAATCCGCATAGCCCAGCACGCGGAAAAACTTGGCTATCATTCGGTCTGGGGTAACGATCACATGACAACCCAAAACTACGTGCGCGCCGAATTTGAGACGCCGCCACGTTTCTGGGAACCGCTTGTCACCTACGCGTTCGTGGCCGCCGAAACAACGACACTTCGCTTCGGCACGGGCATACTTGTCCTGCCGATGCGCCATGACATCGTCGTCACCGCCAAACAGCTTTGTACTCTCGATCATTTTTCCGGCGGACGGCTTGAAATCGGTGTCGGTATCGGTGCCTATCGTGAAGAATTCCTAGCGCTGCAACCTAACACAGAGACGCCCCGCGGTAAGATCGTCGATGAAGGAATCCCAGCGTTGCAGGCGCTGCTCACAAAACGGGTCGCAAGCTACGACGGAGATTACTATGCCTATAACGACGTCGAACTCTACCCTAAACCGAAACAGGATCATGTTCCGTTCTATATCGGCGGCAACAACATCAACAATCTACGCCGGGTGGCAAAATGGGGTGACGGATGGCTCCCTGCCGCAATCCATATCGACCAGGTCCGTGATAGCGTCGCGTTGCTGCGTGAACAGACCGAAGAAGAAGGCCGGAATTTCAGTGAAATTGAGGTCGCACCTCAATATATCGTCCATATAGGCAAGACCCGCGAGGCCGCCATCGAAAGTTTCGAAAAGACCCAGATGTGTGCCCATCTGACATCGCTCCGTCAGTCCACTCTGAAGGGACAGGGCGGGCGCGGGCATGAGAATATCAACCTGATCGGCACCGTAGATGACGTGGTCGATCGGGCTAACCAACTGCGCGAAGCGGGCGTCACGCATCTTCTAGGCCTGTATTTCGCTGCTAATGACATCACCGAGTTGCTCGACCAGATGCAGATTTTCGCGGAAGAAGTTAGGCCACGTCTCGACTAACCATCTGTTGAGATCGCGGAAAGGACATCGGAAATTTCACCGGGGTCAATGATCCCGCTGATGATCACATGATCGAGCCCAGCACGCCCATAGGCGGCAAGCCGTTCCTTTACGTACACCGCCGCTCCACAAGCCGCATGGCGCGCTACAACATCGTCATTTATTAGCTGATCGACCAATGCCCAGTTTTCAGACGCATAGGCTTCCCGCAGCGCTTCTTGATCCAGCGCGGCACCGCCCATCGCGAGGTTATCCGCATGGTGATCGCCGCGCAGAATAAATCCTAACGTCCGGCGGAACGACCAGGCACCAGACTTCCCGGCTTTATCGATGCCGGTATAAACAATCCCGGAATTTCTGACAGTCCGGCCCTTTGCGCTCCCGGCAACACGGGCGAGGCAAGCCTCGACGAAGGGCGCAGATGTCGCTCCTGAAATGATCACACCGTCTGCATCGCTTCCCGCGAGGGCCAACATTTTAGGGCCGGATGCAGCGAGCACGATGGGAATATTAGAGGGTGTGTTAACCAGACGGCGCTCAGTAACGGTAAAGATATCGCCGCGGTGATCGATGGGCTCACCGGCGAACAGTGCACGGCAGACGGCGATTGCCTCCCGCAGGGTGGCCAGCGGACGAGGGCGTTCGATGCCTGCGGCATCAAGGTCGCCTGGCGCGCCAACTCCAAGACACAGTGCGACCCTGCCGGGATATAATTCATCCAGCGTCGCCGCCCCCATCGCCGCATGAACCGGATGCATGGCATAAGGGCTGACCGCCATTAGCGCGACCTTCAGCGTGCTGGTCGCCGCCAGCGCGGTAGCACCGAGCGCGACCGGGTCGCGCAGGAACAGATGAGTTGCAATCCAAAGCGTCTCGACTCCGCCCGCCTCGGCGGCTCGAGCCTGATCGGCAATATCGACCGCGGGGGTGAACCCGTCTATCGCGAGGCCAAGATCAAACATGATAGCCATAGTTTTCGTCCAACGCGCGCAACACCGAGTCCATATCGGGGACGACATCAGGGACAGCAGGAATTTCTATACCCGTAGCGCCAAAATCCTTGAGACCCGACGCTGTCAAGATTGCAACCACGTCTTCGCCCGATTTGATTACACCGTTCGCGCTCAGCTCATCGACGGCAGCGAACGCAGCAGCCGATGAGGTTTCGACCGATAGGCCTGAGCCGATCGCAAGTTTATTACGCGCCCGCACCAAGTGTTCATCGTCCAGCGTGATGGCAATGCCGTTGGAATGTCTGAGCGCCGCGTGCGCCTGATAGGTGCCCTGAGCAACGTCAATCGAATTGGCGATGCTCTTGCTGTTACGCGACACGATCGGCGGCATGTCGGTCTTACTGTCCATCGCTGCGGTGAGAGAGCCGGAAATTTCGGCGGCGACCAGACGTGGCAATTTATCGATCCAGCCCCAGCGTTTCATTTCATCAAAGCCTTTCCACATGCCGTACAGCGCATCTCCGTAACATACGGGCAGAACACACCAGTCCGGCGGGATCCAATCAGACTGTTCAGCGATCTCGTAGGCGAGCGTCTTGTAGCCTTCGATACCGATCGGATTGCTGCCAATAGCCGGACCGAAAAACGGCGATGTCGGAAACCACCCGAATTTTGCAACCGCCGCTGATAAAACCCGCCAGCGGTCGCCCATTTCCGGCACCGTCAGGACCATAGCGCCGTAGGAGCGCATCTGAGCGACAATCGCGCCGGCCGCGCCCTTATAGGTGAGAACCACACAGGGCAGCCCTGCCCGCGCAGCATAGGCTGCCGCCGCCGCACCGGCGTTGCCGGTGGAAGAGGTCGCAATGGCTGGCGCATCGACAGACTTGGCCCAAGAGACCGCCACGGTCGCTAGACGGTCCTTGAAGGACCAAGTTGGGTTGCGGGATTCGTCCTTTACCCGGATGCGGCCATGACCGAACCCGTCGACCGGGATCATCGGCGTCATACCCTCGCCGAGGGTGACGGCTTCGGTGGCATCCAGCGGGAGGAACTGATCATACCGCCAGAGAGAGTTGGGAGCATTTGGCAGGCAATCTATGTCCGGCGGCGCCGTCACCGGATAGCACAACGTGAGATTGCTGGACACATTCTCTGCGGCACAGGAAGCGCACAGACGGTCATATGCCTCAAGCGGATGGCTCTCGCGACATCTTATACATTCAAGGCGGTCGGGATGCGTCATAAACCCTCGTCTAAAGCTTCCCAACAGGGAATGTAGCTTTCATATTCTATTTTTAGTGCATTCCCCGCGACCGGTCACGGGGGCATCATGCACGTACAGATGTTATGGACCGATAAATACCTAAGCGAAATATGGGGAACTGGCGGTTCAGGCTGCTTACTGCAAACTCGTTTCTACTCAAATTCCCTGATAAACAGCGAGTCAAATTGACCCGATAGCATGCTTTAATTGGGAAACCGGGATCGTTAAATGCTTTCCCAACCCCTATGAGCCCAAGCCGGTCACCGCACCCGCCAAGTGTTCCATCGCCCAGCTTATAGGCGCTTGATAAAACCAGACTCAATCGACACGATTGACCAACATGACCAAACTGCCGATCGACGACATATTACCCGAACTCTGTGCAAGCCTTGAGCACACGCCAAATGCGGTTGTACAGGCTGCCCCAGGCGCAGGGAAGACCACGCGAATTCCTCTTAAGCTTTTGGACACGTCCTGGCGACAGGGAGGCAAGATTATCATGCTGGAACCGCGTCGTTTGGCAGCAAGGACAGCCGCCCGACGCATGGCGCAAACCCTGGGTGAACCTGTCGGAAAAACAGTCGGCTACCGTATCCAACTAGAAAACAAGACGGGTCCAGACACGATTATCGAGGTGCTAACCGAAGGCATTCTGACCCGCCAAATTCAGAGCGACCCTTCACTACAAGGCGTCGCCGCTGTTATTTTTGACGAGTTTCATGAGCGTAATTTTCAGGCTGACCTAGGTTTGGCACTGTGCCTTGACTGCCAGGCAGGCCTTCGCGAAGACCTACGCATCCTGGTAATGTCGGCCACACTAGACGTCGCCCCGATCGCTGAATTGATAGGAAACGCCCCCGTTATTGCGAGTACTGGCAGAGCCTTTCCCGTCGAGATCCGGTATCTGGGGAAACCACCAGTTGACGGCTTTCGGGATACGCTGTGTCCGGCTGTATCAGCGGCGGTCAAACAGGCTTTGAGCGAAGAGATCGGCAGCGTTTTGGTTTTCCTGCCCGGTGAGGGCGAAATCAGGCGTGTTGAAAATCTGCTAAAAGATGCGCCCTTGCCCGTCGATGTAGACGTGTTACCGCTCTACGGGGCGCTTCCTCAGAGCCGTCAGGACCAGGCCGTTACCCCACCCCCTTTTGGACGGCGGAAGATCGTTCTGGCGACAGCCATTGCAGAGACCAGCCTGACCATAGAAGGGATTAGGGTGGTGATCGACGGGGGCCAGTCCCGCAATCCTAAATTCGACCCGCAAAGCGGTATGACACGGCTGTATACGGAACCGGTCTCTTTAGCGAGTGCTGAGCAAAGGCAAGGCCGTGCCGGCCGACTGGAACCCGGCATCTGCTATCGTTTATGGGACAAGGCTGGAGAAGGAGCATTCAGACAGTTCGCCCGACCGGAAATTCTCAATGCTGACCTGGCCCCGCTGGCCCTAGATTTGGCAAATTGGGGTATACATAACGCTAATGCACTGAGCTGGCTGAATCCACCTCCTGAAGCCCCCTTTAATCAGGCGCTGGACCTACTGAGAGTATTAAATGCCATAGACAATCAAGGCAGGATTACCGCGCATGGACGGGAAATGGCCAAGCTGCCCATGCACCCGCGTTTGGCTCATATGGTCGTCAAGGGCATAACATTTGGCTGGGTTGATAACGCGTTTTATGTCGCCGCCTTGCTATCGGACAGAGATATTGCTCAGCGGGATGGCGGGAGTCCTGTCGCAGTAGATTTGACCTACCGGGTCCTCGCCCTCAAGGGTGACCAGTCAAGTCTAACCATTAACCGCGCCGGCCTCACCCGAGCTGCAGCCCTTGCAAAGCAATGGCTGAGACACGCGCCAGAGAAAACCTGTGACGGTCACGCGCCGGATTTGTCTGCGGATGAACAGATTGGCGCCTTGGTCGCTCTCGCCTACCCGGACAGAATTGCAGAGCGCCGCCCTGGCGGAGATTTCCGTTACCGCCTGAGCAACGGCAAAGGGGCCGTGCTTCCGGCTGAAGATAGGTTGCGTGAGTTTCCCTTTATAGCCATTGCTGTCGTCAGCGGGAAAACTCGGGATGCTCGCATCCGAATAGCAGCACCCATATCTGCCGCGACAATCGAACATCTGTTTGAAAGCGATACACTGGAGGAGGAAACAGCTGCCTGGGACAGCCAGAGCCGATCCGTTATCTCCCGCAGGCAAAAACGCCTAAACGCCCTGATACTCAGAGATATCCCAACCGCGAACATTACCGACGCTCAAATCGCACACGCGATGGTTAAGGGCATACGCGAACTAGGGCTGGATTGTCTGCCCTGGAGGAAAGAAATTACAGAATGGCGCCGACGAGTAATGTGCTTGCATAAAACCACGGGGAAGGGGCCCGATCTGTCTGACGGCGCCCTGTTCGAGACGCTTGAAGAGTGGTTGCTGCCCTATCTGGCGGGCATCAGGCGATTTGAGCATCTGAAATCGCTAGACTTGCTGGCCATCTTGAGATCTCAGCTGGACTGGTCGACCCTGCAAACAATAGACAAACAGACTCCCAGCCACATCACCGTTCCAAGCGGATCCATAATCCGGATAGATTACACAGATCCGACGGCACCAGTGTTACCTGTAAAGCTGCAGGAAATGTTTGGCTCAATCGAGACGCCCAGCATAATTGATGGCAAGGTCGCACTGAGTATACACCTGCTGTCTCCGGCTGGGCGGCCATTACAAATCACCCGCGACCTTGAGGCCTTTTGGAACATCACCTATCCAAAGGTGAAGGCCGAGATGAAAGGTCGATATCCCAAACACCCGTGGCCTGAAGCACCCTTAACGGCCGTCCCGACACGACATACGACAAACAGAACGAAGAAAAAATAAGACGATGCAGCCGAGCGGACCGCTACATCTCTACTGGTCTCAAATATCATCTGAGATGAAAGGGAAACTGGGCGCGCTGAAAGTCTCGCGCAAAACCGTCTCTCGACTATTTCGCTGTTAAACAAAAAAGTTCGGATATCTCGGCGATTGGTGCGACCAAAACGGAATTGAAACGGCGGGAAACGTTGAATTCTGGAATTTGATCTCGAAATTGCCACTTCTGGGAACAATGAAAGAAATCGGATTACCAAGGCTCAATCTTCAAAAAATCAGAAGCCGGCTACGTGTCGTTATGAAAACCCAATACTTCGGCATAAATTAATCCAATTCAGGCCAATTTGGTCTGCCAATGCCTCTCATTGTCTATTCGATAGCGCGCGTCGGTTTGAGTTTCACGAGGCAGCCCGGGTCTTCGATTAGAAGGCCGTTTATGACGATGTACCCAATCCGAATCAGCCCTGAGGGACGGTGAGATACCCTTCATGCTTCCAGCAGATCGTTTGCATTTGATGCGATTACGACTTGGGCGGCAACCAGTTGTTTCTTTGCAAACGTACTGTCCAGTGCTCCCATGCTCGTGCATGTCCCCTCGTCAAACTGCCTTCTTGCGAACCCAGCGCGATGTCCCCTTTGCTAAGGGGGTCGATCTCTCCATTCTGGCTCGCTTGGGCCTGAAATTCGGCATTGCGACAGGAATACACACAGCGGAATGCAAGATCGCAAAGGTCACTGCCCGCAACCGTCACACCATGTCGATTCATCATTACCATCATGTGTTCGCCCAGCGCCTCGGCGAGAGACCCGCCCTCTTCCGGCTTGACTACTAGATAATTTGTATCTCCAAAGCTTGCGCGCTGATCCCACCACGGCGGACTATCGCCCCCCACCGAGCCAAGATGAACCACGGGCGTGTAATCCGTTTGCGCGACGATGAGCGGCATAAAGGCAGCTGCATGATGATGGCAAACAGCCATCACGTCAGGCCTAGCCTTGTAAATCTCTCCATGGATAACGCGCTCTGAATAGGGCGGCAAATTTGAAGGGCTGACTGGCTCAGAGTCCAGATCGTACTCGATGAGATCACCGGGTTCGACCAGTTCCGGCGCACGCGACCGCGACAGAAAGTAATGGTCGGGGTTTTCGGGATGTCGAACACTGACATGTCCGAAAGTGTCTAGGACGCCCTCATTTGCCAGAATACGATACGCCAGCGCCAAGTCGTATTTGATATCTTCAATTGTGATGCTCATCTTAATTCAAGCCCGATTATCAGTTTGTTTGTGATTCCAGTCCGCCATGGGAGTGCATTCATCGCTTCTCGCTCGTCAGGAAAACGCCTCAATCAATAGAAGAGGGCTGCCATGCAAGGGAGGAATGTTGCAACGAGATTAAAACTTTTCCGTTCAGTTTGTGATAGGCGAAAGTATAGTCTGCATGGGTTTCGTTGCCGTGCCCATCAACGAAAGTGTAGTGTCCCATATCCCTGAAACCGAGTCCCCCCGTGTCGGGAATTGGGCCGGTAGCACTATTAAAGTGAACCTGTTTCCAGCCTCGGTTCAGAAACCCATCGTCATGTGAGTAGCTAGGATTTCCCCCAACGAAATAAGACCGCGCACCTTCTTTATCCCGTCGAATGACATTTGCGAGGGTCGGCTTGAACAGCAGAGGTTCATCAGGCGTACCGTAATCATATAGCTTCAACAGCGCCTCGACATCACGCGAAATGACACACTTTGCCCAAACATCCTGCGCAACAACGACCTCGGCCTTGGTCATGGGTTCGAACTCACGTTCAGAAATCTGTCTAACTCCTCTTCGACTAATGACCGGCACCCTCCCAAAATCGGACGATTACGGGACCTAGTGCGGCCTCATTCACGGGCTATCTAACCATTCATCGTCAAGAAACGCGAGAAAAGCGCAAGATCAGGACATTTTAGCTCTATGGTCACTATGAAGGTCTTAAAGCCAGAGCACGCGCCCTATCGGGGAGCGGTTAAGGGAACATTGACCGCATAGGACCGAAGGCCCCTGAAAACCTACGCTAATTGGCGGAGAGTGAGGGATTCGAACCCTCGGTACGTCATAAACGCACAACGGTTTTCGAGNCCNNNCNATATACCCTTAACCCTTTGTTTTACCTACCTTTTTTATAACTGTTGCACACACTGTTGCACAGTCAACTGGCGGAGAGGGTGGGATTCGAACCCACGGTACGCTATTAACGTACACTGCTTTTCGAGAGCAGCACCTTAAACCACTCAGACACCTCTCCTGTGTCTTGGTTTATGCCAAAAACCCCTGATGCTCAAGATAGGATCGTTGAATCCCTTGCAACACTCTCGACTTAGCGACGCTGCTAAGTCATCTGATGCTCATTCTGGTGTATCCATACCAATGCTCCAGGGGATGCGTCTGTGTGACGACCCTAGAGGGTTCTAAGACTATTTTTTGGCAGTTTTCTTGGTCACTTGGTCGTGACCTTCCCATTCAAAATATCTGAAACGACATTTCTACGTAAACCAAGTTCTGTTCCAATGTCCTGCATGCTCATGTTTGCAGACCTAAGTTCGAATACCTTGGTAACTGTGTCTTTCTCGACCACCCTCGGTTTGTTTCCATTCAGAATTTTTGAAACGGTTTTTCGGTTTAGACCACGCACACCAATTTCTGTCGCAATCTCTTGCATGGTCATGTTGGTGGTCGTCCTAAGTGCATGGACTCTTGCAACTACTGCGTCATCAACAAGACTCCGATTACGTTCCTGCCAACACTTTGGACAACCTGTGCTGAGATGCGCTCTTGGTCTTTGCGAAAACTCACCATGGTCAGGACAGATGATGATGATGTGAGTGTTGTTATCGACGTACTCGACCTTTGAGTAGTCGTAACGGTCACCGTGTCTCTTTCTGAAACCTTCCAGAACTTGGTCGATACGCTTTTTTCTCACGACACATTTCGGACAACCCTTCCCCTTTAAATGGTTATCAGGGGTCTGCGTAAACTCACCATGGTCGGAACAGACAATCGTGACCTTGGTAAAACTATTCACATACTCGACCTTTGAGTAGTCGTAACGGTCACCGTGAACTTTTCTGAAACTATCAAGAACGTCTGAGAGTGATTTTCTCTTTGCAATCGACATGCGAATGCGAGTGAGGTCACTTGCAGGTCTAACGTAATCGGACTTGTCCAAGACCGTTTCGGTGAAGAACTTGGACTTCTTCTTACCCAATGGTCAGATTCCTAAATCTACCATCGCCATGTCTTGCCACATTAAGGGTTCTAGGTTCCGAATTTGGATCAGTTTCGCAACGGTGCGAAATGATACTTCCCGTAAATCATCTGCGTTGTCTGAAATCCAATCCACAATCTCATCCAATACCCTTTGACGGTCTAAGGTTGGGGAACCACCTTTCCTTGCACTGGTCTTCCTATCTCCATCGTGCAGTTCAATATCGTCTGCACATCTGAGTTGGTACTTGTATCCATCCTCAAATTTGGATTCGTATCCTTCTGCGAACATCCTAATCGCTTCAACTTTCCATGAGGTATCGGGGAGTCCTGCACGAAAATAATGCACCCGACTCATTAACGGTTCGATGCGTTGTTGTGTGACTGTTGGTTGGTCATCAGGTGCGGTCCTCAACATCTTATTCGTGATGATGATTATCTTTCCCTCGTATGCGAACTTGGTCTGCACGTTCCGTTTTTTCAGTGCAACGGAGTACTTTGACCAATCGACAATATTGTCTTCCTTCGTGTCGAGTGCTGCCTTCAAAATCTCCAGTGACTCTGTGTCCTCTAGTATCTTGTCGGTATCGTCTACGATCAGAATCTGACCCTTCTTCCGGTGGTGATATAAATTTTCAAACAACATCACCGAACTTAGGGTTCCACTAATCTTTCCGCATTTAATGCGTTTTTTTTGTGCGTGTTCCTTAACAACGTCATTGGTGAATTCGGTTTTACCCATCCCAGCATTACCGTTCACGATCATGCTTTTCCCACCTTCACGACACGTCATTCCGACAAACTTTCGGAACATGATGTAGTGCTTATCCAGTGCGTCCCTTTTTGCCTTCTTACTGAGACTTTTCTTGGATGCGATATCGGCAAGACGATGATCTACGTATGACATTGAACCTACCCCCCTTTTTTTCCTTATTTTATTATGCCTTATCCCTGCTGAGTGTCCATTCACAGTAGGGCAGGTCTATTTAGTCACCCAGACGCACACCCTGGCATCTGACCTCACCTAAATAGTTGCATGACTGTGATTATGATGGGTGGTGTCCCTGCATCGGGTAAATCGACAATCGTTAAACGGGTGATCCACGGTCTTGAACAACCGAACTATGTGGAACCCCTAAACCTCTTCCCCTGTCAGCGACACGGTGACGTTCTGGTGGTTGGAAAATACCCAGAGGGCGAACCCTTCGGAGGTACTGATCGACTGTCCTACGGTGCGATCAACCAGTTCTCAGACTTCATTCTCCAAGAATATCCAAAACATCGACACATCGTGATCGAGGGCGATCGGTTCTTTCAAATGAAG
>NZGJ01000019.1 GCA_002689465.1 Rhodospirillaceae bacterium
CCGCCCTGCGGCGGCGGCCCATCGGGGCACTGTATTTAAAACGGCCACCTGCGGCTGTTGCGCTGTGTGGGTAGAAATTCTCAATCGTGCAGGGATCAACCTGAAGGTACAGGACCTTGATTCCCTCACAAACATAAAAAAAATGCTGCGGGTTCCGCCGGAATTGCGGTCCTGTCACACGGCGATGATTGGTGATTATGTGGTCGAGGGGCATGTTCCCGTCCGTGAAATCAAAAGATTGTTACAGGAAAAACCAAAGGCGATTGGGATTGCTGTGCCAGGCATGCCCATTGGCTCTCCTGGCATGGAACAGGGTGATAGAAAAGATTCATACAAGGTCGTTCTTTTTTACAAAGGCGGGAAGAGAGTATTCGCTGAATATTGATAGGCATTGGAGATGCAGCGCATAGGTATACTGAAAAACCTGTAGCTGGAACGCCCACAGAGGATTCCAGTGTCGCATCTCTGTGGATTATGTCTGCGGCAAGGGCTCTTTACTGGGCACCACTGTATGTCTCTCTACGGCGGTTCTCTGAATCATCCTGAATAGACGTAAATAGGGAGAGCGACCTATGAGGAATAGGAAACGCCTCAGTAATTTGACTACACATTCCTGTTAAAAGACTGTGGCGCATTTATTCTTATCTGCGAAAAAATAAAATCCAGAACATCGCTGATTTACGTAGGCACTAAGTCCTATTGAGGTACCGTAGTATGTTCTCCCGAATCCAGAGTCGTATAAAAGAGCGTGTTTCTAATGATCCGGTTTTCAATAATGGCCTTCATTGGACAACTATCGTTAGCGAGAAGCTCCTTCTAGCAATTATTGGTGCTTTGACCATGGTGGCGGCTGCCGTGGAGCTACGGTCACTCTGGTACGCCCAATCGGTGGGACTTACAGACTTATTTCTTTTCTTTATTTATGCTGAGATAGTAGGGATGGTTGGTGCTTTCTACGCTAGTAGGCGTATACCGGTCACCCTCCCCATTATTATTGCTATAACAGCACTGTGTAGGACGATAATTGGCCAAGGAAAAGAAGCCGAACCGTTGATGTTGCTTGCTGCGGCAGGTGCGATTCTCATACTGTCTGGCTCAGCCTACATGATGAGTTTGAAAGATAAGTTAAGTTTGGAAAAGGCTGCCCTTAGGCATGAGGCCTCGCAGGAAAAGTAATTGAATCAAAGCAATAGTGTTTGATCAACCCACTACACGGCTACCCAAGCTTCTTAGCCAAATCTTCTGCTCTCAGATGATTATACTGATGCAACATTCGCAGGTCTTTGTGACCTGTTATTGCAGCCACCTCCATCACGTTCAGCCCTTTCTCAAAGAACTTTGAGGTGGCTTGATGGCGCAAATCATGGAAACGCAGATTATTTATTCCCGTTTTATGGGCCGTCCTTCTCCACACGCCCAGTAATGCATTCGGAGTTACCGGGAAGACATTACCCCCTAACTGGCAAGGCAACCCTGATAAGGTTGCAATTGCGGCGACTGACAAAAGGTATCGTCCTGCTATCACCGTTCTTAGTCTCTTTTATCAGAGCCGTTTTTCTTTCGAGGTTAACGTCTTCCCATTGGAGATGCAGCAACTCTCCCCGTCGCATTCCTGTCTCTATCGCAAACTCCATCAACGGCTTTATCCAGTGGTTCTCCGAAGCAGATAAGGCGTCCAGCAGAAGGTATTCCTCATCCTGCTCTAGACGCCGTTCCCTGCCCTTCGGCTCTTTGGGATTCGCAACATCTATCTTCACATTTTTTATATTTAACCCCCACTCTCTGCGCCCAATGTNCANAGCATGGCTGATTAACTGNAGTTCTTTTTTCACCGTAGTTGNAGACACCTGCTGAAGACGTTCATCACGGTATTGNNCGATATGGAATGGTTNTAATTGTCCGAGAGGCAGTGCAGAAACCTTGTGTCTCCGCATCTTTGTTGAGCGTGAAATCTCCTCAACACGCCCACGCTTCTTGATGCTTATTTCAGCACTGTAATGCGCTAACAATGCGCCTAACGTATAGAGATTGAGCACATCAGCGAGCACGTAATCCCCGACCTCAATCTGTCTCTCTGTTTCCATTGCCCATTTCTGGGCGTCTGTTTTGTGCGAGAATGTTTTGCATATTGCCGGGTATCCAGACTTTCGTATCTGAACATTCCACCGATTTTTACGTTTCCGAAATGCAGCCATTTTCAACCTCATTGTGACAAGAATGTGACAAAGGGTTGAAGTCGTCTGGTGCCGCCAAGGCCAACAACCACTCTCTAATGGCTGTAAAGCTTGACCAGCTTAATAATTAAGTTGGTGCCCAGGAGAAGACTCGAACTTCCACGGCCTTGCGGCCACTGGCACCTGAAGCCAGCGCGTCTACCAATTCCGCCACCTGGGCATTCGTCTCACTGCTATCAGCAAAACGAAGCGAGGGTATGCAATTCGACCTTTCCAATGTCAACCGCTTTTGCCGTTTTGGTTGACGCCATATGCCTCACTCTTTAATAGCCCCCTTGAACATAATTGGCGGAGGCTCAGCACAAATGGATGTTGTTACCGTATTCGGCGCGTCCGGTTTTATCGGTCGCTACGTCGTAGGCGAGATTGCAAAATCCGGCTCTCGGGTTCGGGCTGCTGTCCGGCGACCGGACCGTGCCAGCTTCCTCAAGCCAATGGGCGATGTAGGCCAAGTGACGCCGGTCGCCGCTAATATTCGCGACGACGCGTCGGTTGCGGCAGCTGTCGAGGGCGCGGATATAGTGATCAATCTAGTCGGTATCCTTTTCCCTGGTAAAAAACAGACATTCGAGAGCCTTCAAGTGGACGGCGCGCAGCGGGTAGCGCAGGCGGCGAAGGCGGCCGGTGCAAAGAGGCTTGTCCAGGTATCAGCGATCGGCGCGGACGCTCAATCAGGGTCGGCCTACGCCTCGAGCAAAGGCATAGGCGAACAAATCGTACGGGAAGCCTTTCCCGGCGCCACTGTTGTCCGCCCGAGTATTGTTTTTGGGCCGGAGGATGATTTCCTGAATCGATTTGCGACTCTTGCGATATTTAGCCCGGCCCTGCCACTGATCGGCGGCGGCCACACAAAACTCCAGCCGGTATATGTCGGCGACGTAGCCGATGCCATCACATCAATCTGTCAGGATCCTAAAACGGCCGGCGCAACATATGAATTGGGCGGGCCGCAGGTGCGCAGTTTCCGCGAGCTGATGGAGATCGTGCTCAAAGAGATCGATCGCAAGCGCCTGCTTGTGCCGCTGCCGTTCCCGATCGCAACCGCCCAGGCTTCCATCCTGGAACTGATCTTTCTACTGCCGCAGATGCTCAACCTCGGAGCCAACCCGCCGGTGACAGTCGATCAGATCAAATTGCTGCGCCACGACAATGTTGTGACGGGCGATCTGCCAGGCCTTGAAGAACTTGGGATAGATGCAACAGCGCTCGAGACCATTGTTCCAGCCTACCTACGGCGCTATCGGCGCGGTGTCTGGCACACTTGATTTTTCAGAAAGCCAGACCCGATCAAGCAACCAGTGCCGGCTTGCGATTTTAGCTGTATGCCCAGACAAGAATCCCCCCCCCGAGAAGCAGCCGATAGATCACGAAGGGTGTGAAGCTGGCAATTTTGAGCCAGCTCATCATCAAAACGATTGCAATAAATGCGGCGACGAACGCTATGGCACCAGCGACCAGTGCATCGGCCAGCAAATGCTGGGCGTCTTCTTCGATCAGCTTAATAGTAGCCGCGGCACCGGCGACCAGAATAGCCGGAATCGACATCAGCATCGAAAACCTCGTAGCTTCAGTCCGTTCAAAACCCAGCCATCGTGCCATGGTAATCGTGGTGCCGGCCCGACTGGCGCCCGGGATTAGGGAAAAAATCTGCGCCACGCCGATGATCAAGGCCCGTCCCCAGGTCATGTGTTCGACCCGATTGATTGTAACTGCGAACCGATCGACAAAGTACAGAATAACGCCAAATCCGATTGTAGCCCAACCAACCACGACAGCGCTACGCATCAAGTCGCCTACATGGCTAAAAAGAAACCAGCCAACGATCACCACTGGGGTTGTCGCTACCGCAAGCTGTACCAGCAGTTTCAGGCCTGGGTTGTGGCGAAAATTGACTGGCTTGCATAAGCCTTTAAGCATCATCCGGAGATCTTGCCACAAATACGCCATTACGGCCCCAAGTGTCCCGACATGCACGGCGACGTCGATTACCAACCCCTGATCCCGCCAGCTGGTAAAGCTGGGAATCAAGATGAGGTGGCCAGACGAGCTAACGGGCAGAAATTCCGTCAGTCCCTGAATAAGGGCGATGATAGTAAGTTGGGCGAGTGTCACGGAACTCTCCGGTGCAAAAAAGTTAACAGGCCTATACTCCATGGTCTTCCCTAACTCCAAGCGAAACAATTAGTCTATTTCCGGTATCAAAAATTCTGGGCGGTCATACCGGTCAAGATGGTCGACCGATATGAAAAACCCATGACCGCTCTGCGAAGCCGGCCCTGTAACGCCAACCGCAGAATAGTGACAGGTTAGCCGTTTCCGCGGCGCACTCGTTTGGGTAGACTGTGGGCAATGCGTACCCTTTATCATCTTTGGCTTTCACCCTTCAGTCGAAAGGTCCGCATCGCGCTTGCGGAGAAAAAACTCGACTTCGAACTGAAGGCGGAGAATCCAGCAGAACGCCGAGTGGAATTTTTAGCGCTGAATCCAGCCTGTGACGTGCCTGTGCTGGTGGAAGACAGCGGCCCGGTAATTTCTAATTCGGCGGCTATTGGCGAATACCTCGAAGAAATCTGTCCCAAGCCACCGCTCTATCCGGGTGGGGCCTCGGAACGCGCCGAGATCAGGCGGCTAATTTCATGGTTTGATATCAAGTTCAACATCGAGGTCACCACCAATCTAGTGGGCGAGAAACTGATGAAGCGACTGCTTCGGCAAGGAGCACCAAATTCACGCGCAATACGGGCCGGTCGTGAAAACTTTCACGTCCACATGGATTACATTGCCTGGCTGACCGAGAGGCGAAACTGGCTAGGCGGCGACGAGTTTTCGATGGCCGACATCGCGGCGGGGGCGCACCTGTCCTGCCTAGACTACATCAATGACGTGCCTTGGGGGGATCATGAACCGGCTCGTCAGTGGTATGCACGGCTAAAATCCCGGCCATCTTTTCGGGCTATCCTTGCCGATCACATCCCGGGTGAACCACCTCCGAAACATTACGCCAATCTGGATTTCTGATAGCGACAGAAATAATACGAAACAGCCGTCGCTCGGGGGACGGGGTAAGAAATCTGATCAACGGAATCCCGAATAAAATTTGCCATACACCGGCAATGATCCAAAAGGACTTTAACAGCGATGGCGGCATCGTCACGGCACCCCCCTCAATAAGAAAGCTATTCAAGAAAAACAACTAGTCGCATATTGCCGGCCTGGCGGATTATTTGTTTTCGAGCGCTTTCTGTTTAGCAAGGTTCTCGCGCGCTGCGTCGGCCGCGGGCGATTCTGCATCCAGCGAAATAATACGGCCCCAGTCCGCCGCCGCGGCGGCCATATTGCCACGGAACCACAATATGTTCCCGCGCTCGAGCAAAGCATCCACACTGCCCGGGGCCAGTTCCACCGCTCGCGCAATATCATCCTCGGCGAGATCCAGATTGTTCAACTTGCGCCACGCCGTCGCCCTCAAAACCAACGCGTCGACACGCCGAGGCTCCTGATCTATGGCTTGGTTAAGATCGTCAATTGCATCCCAATATTCTGCTATACTTGCATGCGTGATTGCTCGGTCAAGTAATAGCTCGATGCGCGGACCACCGAGCTTAAGCGCTCGGGTCTGAGCCAACAGCGCTTCGGTCGTCTTGCCAGCAATCAACCATGCCTGTCCCGCCTGCGCCAGCAATTCCGCTTTCAGCCGTTTGCCCCGCTCGCTTGAGCTTGCGGCGAGAGATTCGAGGCGACGCGCTGCTTCCTCATACGCACCGCTATTTAGGAGAGCTACCGCGGAACAGTGACGCGCACCGGCTCCGCCCCCTTTGCGCTCCCATGCGGCGGCGATACCGATCGCTTTTTCTGGTTTACCACGCGCGAACTCCATGCAGTCGGTATATTTCTTTGCGGTAGTCAGACCACCGGATGCCCGCGGCGCTTCCGGTGTTTGCGCAAGTGTCGGCTCGACAGGCGTCAATACCCCGAAAAGTACGCAGAGCACTGAAAAGTCTATTGCACAGCGGAGGACACGGGGTTGAACTCGTTCAACTTGCACCTGGTTTATCATAGGTCTTAAAGTCGCAATCCCAAACACCAAAGGCAAGCCAATTGACACGGAGACCTGGTTATGACGAAAAATAGAAACCTGTTCTGTTTCGGCCTGGGATACAGTGCGATGGCGCTATCGCGCCGCCTCGACGCGGCAGGTTGGACCATTTCGGGCACATGCCGGAAACCGTCACGAAAGGCCGCCCTCGGCGTACTCGGGATTTCCACGGCAATTTTCGACGGAGAGAGCCCAATGCAGCCGGCAGGTCTCCTTCAGGACATTACCCATGTCCTATTATCCATTCCGCCGAGCGACGACGGCGATCCCGCCTTCAAACAACACGCCAACGATATCGCGGCGACGGGCACGGTGGAATGGCTGGGTTATTTCTCCACCACCGGGGTGTACGGCGACAGGGGCGGCGACTGGGTCGACGAAACATCCGAGCTACGGCCCAACAGCGCACGTAGCCAGCGACGCGCGGATGCGGAACGAAGCTGGATTGACTGGGGCGATCGTCACGGCATATCTGTTCAGATATTCCGACTGCCGGGTATATATGGCCCCGGCCGCTCCGCCATCGATCAGGTGAAAGCCGGGACCGCCCGACGCATTTCAAAACCCGGCCACGTGTTCTCACGGATACATGTCGAGGATATCGCCACTACCGTCATCGCCTCGATTACACGGCCAAACGCGGGGGCAATTTATAACGTGTGTGACAACGAACCTGCGGCTCCGGGGGATGTCGTCTCTTATGTATGCGAATTGCTAGGCTGCGAGCCACCGCCGGAAATCCCCTATGACAAAGCCGACTTGTCCATAGTGGCTAAAAGTTTCTGGGCGGATAATCGCCGAGTCCGCAACGAGCGGATCAAGGACGAGCTTGGCGTCAGACTGGACTTCCCGGAATATCGCATCGGCATTCGCGGTATACTGGGCCTCGGGGGCTAGGCTTCGCCCGGGATATCCAATCCCTCCAGCTCGTTCATCAAGTCGCCCACCATCCCTTTGAGCCGGGCGATATCTTGATCACGCGACAGCCGGTGATCTCCGTCTTTGATCAGGAAGATACGAACTTTCTCTGAGAGAATTTTCTCAGCAATCCGGCTGGTGGTCATCCAGGGCACCGAAGAGTCTCGCATGCCTTGCAGCAGCATGACCGGGCAATGCAACGCTATCGGGCGCCGCAGTATCAAATGCTTCCTGCCATCTTCGATCAAATTACGGGTGATTGTGCGAGGCTGGTCTCCGCTGTCGGACCGCTCATAATAGACGCCATGCCGTTTCAGGGTTTCGCGCTTTGCGTCATCAAATCGATCCCACATCAAGTCTTCGGTAAAATCGGGCGCCGCAGCAATGCCTATCAATCCCGCTACACGATCCATCCGGGCAAGCGCTGCCAGCAGCATGATCCAGCCTCCCATCGAGGATCCGATCAGCACTTGCGGCCCTTCGGTGCATTCATCGAGCACCGCCACGGCATCGTCCACCCAGACGCCGATGGTGCCGTCGGCAAAATCGCCAGAAGATTCGCCGTGCCCCCGATAATCGAAACGCGCAAAGGCGCGTCCTTCCGCCCGGCAATAACGCTCGAGTTCAAGCGCCTTGGTGCCCCGCATATCGGACATAAAGCCACTTAAAAACATTACCCCGGGTGACTTGCCGTCAAGCCGTCGGTAGGCGATGGTGGTACCATCGTCTCTAAAGAGAAGTTCGGGCGGTCTATCATTGCCGTCGTTCATCGTCGCTGTCTTTCGTGGAAACTACATAAAACATCATGACGCCCGCCGAAGCGGAAACTCAGACAATGCATAGCGCGCCCGCAGCCAATGCGGAAGCGCCTGCTGTGTTACAGATTCTGCCATCGCTTGCAACCGGCGGCGTTGAGCGTGGGACCGTGGATATTGCGGCGGCACTGATAGCGGCAGGGTGGCGTGCCATCGTCGTCTCAGCCGGAGGACCAATGGCTTATGAGATAGAGCGAGTCGGCGGCACCCATATCACTCTGCCAGTAGACCGCAAGAATCCACTGATCATGCGCAAGAATATCGGCTCAATCGCCGCTGTCATCCGCAGCCATAATGTTGTTATCGTCCACGCTCGCAGCCGCGCGCCCGCTTGGAGTGCTCGCAGCGCAGCGCAACGATGCGGGGTACCATTCATGACAACGTTTCATGGCACATATAATTATGGCCATCCAGCCAAGAAGGCCTATAACGCAATCATGACCAAGGGAGAGCGCATCATCGCGATCTCCGAGTTTATCGGTCGCCACATCGAAGAAAATTATGACGTCGCGCGCGAAAAACTCCGGGTTATTCCGCGCGGCGTCGATATCGAAAACTTCAATCCCAATGCGGTTTCCGCCGAGCGAATGATCCAGCTATCGCAGGCATGGCGCCTGCCTGATGGCGCACCGGTGATTATGCTGCCGGGACGGCTGACTCGGTGGAAAGGCCAGAGCGTTCTGATCGAAGCGGCCCGCAGGCTGGACCGGGACAACGTCCGGGTACTGTTGGTTGGCGATGACCAAGGTCGCACAACATATCGCGACGAGCTCGAAGCCCAGATCCGCCGCATCGGCGCTGAAGGCATCATTCACCTAACAGGCCCGTGCCGCGACATGCCAGCCGCCTACATGCTGGCTGACGTCGTCATATCGGCATCGACCGACCCGGAGGCGTTTGGCCGGATTGCCGCCGAAGCCCATGCAATGGGGCGCCCAGTGATTGCCACTGATCATGGCGCAGCGCGCGAAACCGTTTTAGCGGGAAAGACAGGCTGGCTAACCCCGCCGGGAGAGGCGGATGCACTAACGCAGGCGTTGCGGAGAGCACTTTCGATGACCTCGGAGGAACGGGAAACCGTCGCAAAGTGTGCCATTTCCCACGTACGCAACAACTTCACCAAGCTGCAGATGTGTGCATCGACACTTGCGGTCTATGAAGAACTTCTTCCAAGGCCATGATCCGCGAGAGGGATCGCCTTCTGGTTGTCAAACTCGGCGCGCTTGGCGACTTTGTTCTTGCCACAGGCCCCTTCGCCGCAATCCGTGCGGCCCACCCGAATGAAGAAATCGTTTTACTGACGACAGCGCCGTTTGCCGATTTTGCCCGCGCCAGCGGATATTTCGACGAGGTATGGATTGACGAGCGTCCGTCGCGAGTCGCCCTGCTCGCGATCCAGCGCTTAAGACAACGGCTTCGCAGCGGCCGATTTTACCGAGTATACGATTTGCAGACCTCCAGCCGGTCTAGCTGGTATTTCTGGCTGATGGGTGGGTTCATGCGCCCGCAATGGTCGGGGATCGCGGTTGGCTGTTCGCACCCACATGCCAATCGCAATCGCAATTCGATGCATACGATCGAGCGTCAGGCCGAACAGCTGTCCATGGCGGGGATTGCCGAGACACCGTTTCCCGATCTGTCTTGGGCAACGTCGGACATCTCCCGTTTCGACCTGCCGGCACGGTTCGCCATAATGATTCCAGGCGGCGCCGCACATCGACCGGCCAAACGCTGGCCGCCAGAAGGATACAGGGCGCTTGGCGAAAACTGGCTGGAACAGGGGGTGACCCCGGTGATCGTCTGCGGTCCCGACGAAACTGATCTCGCGGCAGAGATCGCTGATGGCCGTGAGATGGTTAACCTCGCCGGCGAAACGTCTTTTGCCGATATCGCTGAGCTTTCCTGCCGGGCGGCGGGAGCGGTTGGCAACGATACCGGCCCGATGCATATCGCGGCGATTTGTAACTGCCCTTCCGTTGTTCTTTTTTCAGACGAATCGGATCCATCCATAACGGCGCCCCGCGGGCCAGATGTTCAGGTCCTTCGCCGCGAAAAACTGGCGGATTTGCCCGTATCGGAGGTTGCCGAAACGTTAAGTTTGCGGTAAATGCCCCGGTTGATAGTCAACCCGTGGACGCGAAAAATAAATCATGAGTAATGTGGCGATTACGCTACCTGATGGCAGCTTAAAACACTTTAACGGTCCAGTGACTGGGACAGAGCTAGCAGCAGCAATCGGGCCGGGTCTGGAAAAGGCCGCGCTCGCCCTAAAAATTGACGGCGAAGTGCTCGATATTTCCAGCAGCATCGAGACCGATAGCAGGGTCGAAATTATCACGCGAAAATCCGACGACGCGCTCGATTTGATCCGCCACGACACTGCCCATGTCATGGCAGAAGCGGTGCAGGAACTGTTTCCTGGCACCCAGGTGACAATCGGACCGTCAATCGAAAACGGCTTCTATTACGATTTTGCCCGCGAAGAACCGTTCACGCCAGTCGATCTGGAAAAAATCGAAGCTAAGATGATGGAAATCATCAAACGCGACGATGCGTTTGTCCGCGAGGTGTGGAGCCGAGACGAAGCCGTTCGCCATTTCACGGATATCGGTGAAAAATACAAGGCCCAACTTATCCACGACCTCCCAGCAGGGGAAACAATCACAATCTATCGCCAGGGCGACTGGATGGATCTTTGCCGCGGTCCGCATCTGCCATCAACCGGGCACGTGGGAAAAGGGTTCAAGCTCCTGAAGCTCGCCGGTGCGTATTGGCGAGGGGATTCAAATAATGAGATGCTCCAAAGGATCTACGGCACATCATGGCGCGACGAAAAAGAACTCAAAGCGCACCTGGATATGCTGGAAGAAGCAGAGAAACGTGACCACCGCCGGCTGGGGCGCGAAATGGACCTGTTCCATTTCCAGGAAGAAGCGGTTGGCAGCGTTTTCTGGCATCCAAAAGGCTGGACACTATTTCAATGTCTCATCGACTATATGCGCCAACGTCAGAACGAGGCTGGCTACGTCGAGATTAACACGCCAGATATAATGGATCGTGGGCTTTGGGAAAAATCCGGGCACTGGGAGAAATTCGGTGAAAACATGTTCACCACCGAAGCGAAAGAAGATCGCGTCTTTGCCCTGAAGCCGATGAACTGTCCAGGTGGGGTCCAAGTCTACAATCAGGGCATCAAAAGCTATCGCGACTTACCATTGCGCATAGCAGAGTTTGGAAAGGTGCACCGGTTCGAGCCATCCGGTGCGCTGCACGGCTTGATGCGGGTGCGAGCCTTTACCCAAGATGATGCGCACATTTTTTGCACGGAAAAGCAGATTACTGATGAATGCCGCATTGTTTGCCAGCTTATTCTGGACATATACAGCGATTTTGGTTTCGACGATGTCCGCATAAAGTTTTCTGATAGGCCAGACATGCGCATCGGCTCCGATGACATTTGGGATAAATCCGAAGCCGCACTGAAGTCGGCAGTAGAAGCAACGGGACTTGAATATTCCATCAATCCCGGAGAAGGGGCGTTCTATGGTCCAAAACTTGAATTCGTCCTACGAGATGCCATCGGCCGGGACTGGCAGTGTGGCACACTACAGGTGGATCTCAACTTGCCGGAGCGGCTGGATGCGTTCTACGTAGACACAGATGGGGAAAAGCATCACCCTGTTATGCTGCATAGGGCGCTCTTTGGCTCGCTTGAACGGTTTACCGGCATACTGCTGGAACACTACGCCGGAAGCCTTCCCCTATGGATGGCCCCGCTGCAGGCGGTGGTCGCGACGATCACATCTGACGCTGATGACTATGCGGTTGAGGTTCGCGACGCGTTGAAAGCCTCAGGTATTCGCACCAAATTGGACAGCCGGAATGAAAAGATCAATTACAAGGTGCGGGAGCACAGCCATGCCAAAGTCCCGGCGATACTGGTAGTCGGCCAGCGCGAGATCGCAGACCGCAAGGTGGCGCTGCGGCGCCTCGGTGGTAGAGACCAAGAATTCCTTGCGCTGGATGACGCCGTTGCTAGACTTGCTAAAGAAGGTGTAAGCCCCTCAGGGCGATAGTAGGAAAGTATGATTATGGCCTCTGCCCGAGCGATTGCACTTAAAAATGAAAATTTAACCGAAACAATCAGAGGAGAAATTCGATCGCAAGACATACAAGCATGGAGCCGCCCGTAAAAGACGATCGGCCCATCAATGAGATGATTCAAGCATCTCAGATCCGACTTATTGGCGCCGAAGGAGAACAGATCGGCGTCGTGACCCGGGACGATGCGCTGGACCGCGCAGAAAATCTAGGCCTCGACCTTGTTATCGTGGCGGATAATGCTGATCCGCCGGTTTGCAAGATCATGGATTACGGCAAGTTCAAATACGAAGAGCAGAAAAAGAAGAACGAAGCCCGTAAAAAACAGAAAACAATCGACGTTAAGGAAATCAAGCTACGGCCAAACATTGACGCGCATGATTACAACGTAAAAATGCGCGCTATGAACAAATTTTTGGGTGAAGGCGACAAAGTCAAGGTTACCATGCGCTTCCGCGGACGCGAAATGGCGCATCAAGACCTTGGCCTGAAAGTCCTTCACAGGGTCCGAGACGATCTAGAAGAATTGACAAAGATCGAGCAGTTTCCAAAAATGGAAGGTCGTCAGATGGTGATGGTGCTTGCGCCGAAGTGATAGCTTCGAGCAGCCTGCGCCTATGCATCCAGACTGGCAGGCAACCCGAACCCGATCTGGGGCATTCTCTTACATGCGCGGGAAAACTATAGCGGTCGAGTTCAATGCCCACCCGGCAGGGTAAACCCTGTTTTCAATATGAATACCTTGCCGCAATAAGGGCATGCGACCCTACGGTCTTCAAGTTTCAAAAAGACCTTCGGGTGGCCCGAGGCCCCGCCCCCGCCATCGCAGGACACGAAAGTTGCTTCGACTTCGACAGTCTCGGGCGGTTGGAGCGCCTGCGCCATGTTGTAGTTGCCTCGCACCAGCATTGACCTTATTTACAGCCGGATGATACCCAAACACGGCGCTGCGTGAAAGCCTCCTCCACGACGCTAGCTGAAAGCCATGTGACAAATATGAGAGCCGATATACCTGCCGTCGAAACAGCCGGGCTGTGCAAGGTCTATGCCGGCGTCAACGGTGCGCCTAAAGAGGCGCTGAAATCCATNGACCTCTCGGTGCAACCGGGATCAATCTTCGGCCTGCTAGGACCCAACGGTGCCGGAAAATCTACGCTTATCAATATTCTCGCAGGCCTAGTGGTGAAAACCTCTGGCTGGGCACGGGTCCTTGGGTGGGACATCGAACAAGACATGCGCCAGGCGCGAGCGTCGATTGGGATCGTGCCTCAGGAACTTAACCTCGACGCCTTTTTTTCTCCGCGCGAAGTCATGGAACTGCAGGCCGGTTTCTATGGCGTGCCCAAACTCGAACGGCGTACCATGGAAATTTTGACAGCGCTCGGGCTGGACGACAAGGCAGATGTTTATGCGCGATCGTTATCGGGAGGTATGCGGCGTAGGTTGCTAGTCGCTAAGGCGTTGGTACATGCCCCACCGGTGGTTATCCTCGATGAGCCTACAGCAGGCGTGGATGTAGAACTGCGACAATCACTTTGGGATTACATGAAAGAGCTGAACAACGCAGGCACCACGATCCTGCTGACTACCCACTATCTCGAAGAGGCCGAAGAGATGTGTGATGAAATCGCTATCATTAATCATGGCGAGATCATCGCTCAAGATACAACAACGGCCCTGCTCGCCCGCCTCGACCGCAAGGAAGCACGCATTACCGTCGATCGCAACATAGGCACGCTGCCCGACGGCCTGTTGGGCCCCGGTGTCGATGCCGAGATCAAATCGCCGCGCGAATTACTGGTACGCTTTCCGCCGAGCCAGGTGCACATGGGCACCTTGCTAGATGCCGTCAAAGACGCAGGGCTGGAAATCTCCGACCTGTCGACACGCGATACCGATCTCGAAGAAATCTTCGTAGCGCTTACCAGCGGCAGCGGCGACAAGCCAACGGCGCCGCGGGCTAGAGACCGCCAGGCGGGATCGCTCGAAAAAGCAAGAACCGGACCGACACCGTGAGGACGGTGCAACAGATGCTCTTGGCCGGAATGCTTGTTCTAGTTGGCGCCTGCACGCCGCGCCTAGAACTTGCAGGTCCATCCATCCAAGCACCTACCCTGACGGCGGGTGAGATTAACCTGGCGGATGGCGCCGCCCTGCCGGTCCGTCGGTGGCTGCCAAATGATGTGCCCCGCGCTGTTATCGTTGCCCTGCACGGATTCAACGATTATTCGCGCGCCTTCAAAAAACCAGGGACGTACTGGGCATCACGCGGCATCGCGACATACGCCTTTGACCAGCGCGGCTTCGGCGAGGCGCCCAATCGCGGCCTCTGGGCTGGACATGACACGATGGTCACCGACGCCGTCGTGGCTGTCGCCGTTATTCGCGAGCGCCACCCCAGCGTTCCGCTATTCGTTGTCGGCGAAAGTATGGGAGGAGCGATTGCAATGATTGCCTCCGCGCGCGGATTGCTCGAAGTCGATGGGCTGATCCTCGTTGCGCCCGCTCTGCGTGGACGCCGCTATATCGGCGCTTTTCCCCGGGCAATTCTTTGGCTCGGCGCGCGGACAATCCCGTGGTTTCAGCTGACTGGTCAAGGCCTGCGTATTCAGGCATCCAACAATATCCCGATGCTGCGCGCGATGGGACGCGACCCACTGATCATCAAGGAAACCCGTGTGGATGCGATCAAGGGNNTGGTTGANACGATGGATGCNGCTATNANTNCNGCNNCCGCGATCAGGNCACGNNCNNTNATTCTNTACGGCNNCCGNGATGAGNTNGTACCGCNCNAACCGACCTTCGATATGATCGCNGCTNTNNCNCCGNNNACCGATCNCCNGCNGGCAGTNTATCGCNNCGGCTGGCATCTTCTGCTGCGAGACTTGGAAGCGCGAATAGTGTTGGACGACATCGTCGCTTGGATCGCCAAGCCCGCTGGCGCGCTGCCATCGGGCGCAGACAAAGCCGCGCTCGAGGCGATGACCGCCGTGGCAACCGGGGCACTGTCAAGAGACCGAGACTGATATCCCATCATTCCAATTGCCGCGTGCGTCTTGGCGCGCTATGCTTTCTCATCTTAGGTTTGGCTACTAAGATATGCTGCGACACGGGCACCCGTAGCTCAGCTGGATAGAGCGCTGCCCTCCGAAGGCAGAGGTCAGAGGTTCGAATCCTCTCGGGTGCGCCAATCTCCATAGAACACATTGGTTACACCATTGAATTCAAACGCTTCTCTCGGCGAGGTTGTTGGGGTGTATACCATTTCGTGTACCAACGGTTTTCCGTCCCTCTATCAAAGAGGTTCCATTTTCTACTTCAATAGAAGGGTGGCATCCGACCTGTAGAGGCATTACCGTTCTGACCGAATTGTTGTCTCCCTCAGAACCAGATCGATCAAAGCCGCCAAGGTAAAGTCTGCGTCTCTCTCTTCCCAGCTCGATGAGGTCTATGCCGGACAAATCACTTCTCTGACCGTTAGCGAAGGAAACGAATTGAACTCCACCCACACCCCATTCTCTCTACCCATTCCGAATATTCTCTGCCAGACCTCCCAGAGAAACCTACTACTCATCCTTCCTATCCTGCTCCTTACCCTCTTGTTGGGAACCCCGGCGTTCTTTGCTGATTTCTAAAAAGGTATAAACGCTACTCAAGGTGGGGACTACACAACTGCTCAACGTGAATGGACTGCCGCTGCGCTCAAAACCTGGCAAACCAAGAGAAGTTTCGAGAATAGGTTGGATCTTGGCGTTAGGTAACAACGAATATTGTACTTTCGGACGCGCCACGGGCTAGGCTCTATAATTTTTGCACCCTGTAACAGTTTTTTGTGAGCTAAGGTGTTGCACCCATCATAAAGGGTATTCTTTATCCAAAATGGCTGTGGTTCTCGTGTCAGAATGTCCCTCTCGATCCAACCCTCTTTTTCGCCAGTCTCGGACGCAGTGAATACACATAAAGGCCCATTCAAACCCGTTTTGCTTTTCTCCTAGAATAATCCAGCGACCCGCTGTCTCAGCTGCACCAGTTTGACATTCATGACACACGGTTATTCTCGGGCTCAATTCAAGTTTATTTCATATTCTGTGGAAGACCGTAAGCGCGCATACCTAAGTCTTTTGATAATGGCTGACATACTTTTGACTCGAAGTGCGCAACCTGGCTGACGTGCTTCTTCCCAACGCAGGTCGCCATAGCTCCAGTGACCGCCATTTCTAAATTCTTTAAAGCGTGCTCTGGTCGGAGTTTAACCAAATCAATGCTTTTCCTCTTCGAGAAATTAGGTAACCGATCATCCAAAATCGTGCAGACGCTACGAGTCTCAACGTGATTAATCACGGTACCGGAGCACCTGTCTGAGAAAGACCCTGTAACTGGGTCCTTTCCGAAAAGTCCTAAAACTGTATCTAGAATATTCTTTTCGGTCATTGACACCCCGCAATTCCATCATTTCCTGGAGATTGAGGCTAAAGTTTTTAGACAAAGGGTATCCTTGAGTTTTCTCTGTGGGCCATCGCTACTTCGCAATAGTCAGGTCCGTGTGAGTGAGATGCTCGAGCACGAACGGTTCCCAGAGATGAGAGATGTTCAAATAGGTAAGGAATAAGGTAAACGCTATAAAAAAAAGTAAAAGCGCATAGGCAGCAAGAATTTCATAAAAAATAGTTTTAATGTGTACCATAACAAAGATACGGAACAAAAATCATCCGAGATCACGCATTTGGCAACCTCTTTAATACCACATAGGAAGCGATTGCGAAGAGACTAAGTAAAGAAAACCCAACCGGGTGCCGTAAGTAGAAGAGAGCTCTCTAATCTCGCGTTGGCAGGTATATACGTCAGACAAGGCAGAAAATGGACAGTGTACGCTAACAACAGTTTACGCTTAGATAGGTTACCCCATAAATATGGGGAATATGTTTCCCACTTAAGACACCAAAACCGACCCAGTTTCCTTCATGGTTACTCGTATGTCATTGATTCGAAATCACCTTTCGTTTGTTAATTTCGAGAGTGCATCGTAGTTAATTCAGCATTCGTGTCACTGTCCAACGATCGCTCATCTATGGGCAAAATTCTGAGGTAGAAAAAACAAGTTGCTATGGATTAAAAATTTGAAATCAATCCCCAATTGTAGGTAGCCACGTACTAAGGTGCAACACACTCTACAAGTGGGATGATATAGTGTTAAATTGAGGTTTCCTGAGTGACCATTATAAAATCAAATTAGTATTTCATTTATGGGAAAAACCCAAGTGCGTTGGACATTAGTAAGTATATTTTCTTTTTGGTTATTGTTTGACACTTCGTTGACGAGCCAAGTGGCCATGGCTAACGATTGTCTCGTTACTAACTGGCAAATTTCGGGCACCGTTAAAGACAGAGTACCGGCAGACTTACGCAGAAAATTTACGCAAAAAGATAATCGCGTATTCGCTTTTATTAAATTGAGTTGCACCATGCCAGTAAATAACGTTCGCTTCTGCTTTAATCGTGATGAAATTCGGTATTCGTGCATTAAACAACCAGTCAAGAGTCCGATACATTGGAGAACATGGGCAAGCGTAAGAGCTTTGGCAGGGAGTTGGTCAGTTGTAGTTAGCGTAGATGAGCGCGTACTACTCTCTGATAATTTTTTGGTTGGTCGCTAAGCGCACTTCTTAAATCTTTAGATATAATCTGTTCAAAGGTGCAGCTAAAAGATCTCGGGGTAAATAGACCACTTTAACTGTGACAAAAAAAGCAGCGGTGATTGCAGAGTTATTCATCATGCGCGGCCAAGTCAAAAAGAGTTTAGACAATGGCTAAAAGCACCCGATACTTGGATAGCAATCAAAGAGAAATCACCTTATCCCGACGACCCGGTCGGGCAATTATGGAACGCTCAAATCGATAGGGCTGGCTTCAACGCAGCTTTCGGAGAACCAGCGAATATTGTTTAGCCAAAATTGGTCAAGATTTCGTTCTAACTTGCGTTGTTACTACCGAAAAACTCCCAGACTAAGTCAAACAGTAGTCATCTTTCACGGACCGTCCCTGTATATCATAACTCTCTTTATGACTAAGCTATCAGTTATTCGGTGCTCCACTTTTCCAACTCAACAGATTATCCGATCCACCCGATAATCATATCAGCGAGCTCATCAGAATTGTCCTCCATCATCAACATGTGGCCATTGCCGTTGATACCGCGATCAGGCAGCCACCAGTATTCAGCCTTTGCACCTGCATCGATTAGCCAGTCGACCACGGCACCGTCGATGTCTTTAGGGTGATCGGTATCTTGGGAACCGGTAAACACCATCACGGGAAGACCGTCGAATACCGACAGATTTTGGATCTTTAGCTGGCTCCCGCCGATATTCTGGCGTTCATATAGCAATCGTGGTGGAACCGCAGCGACATGGCCTGCATACATTGCGAGCATGCCTTCGGGAAACCTCGCGGACTGGCCGATCAATTTATGGGAAATGAATTCTAACCCGCCGGCATAGGCCCGGTCCCGTGCCAGCCGTCGGGTCATACCGAAAGATTCAACGACCACTTCATCGGCAGTCTCCTCTATCACGGTCGCCTCTGGCTGGATATTGCCCGGGGGGGCCGGCGCAACGGCAACAACCCGATCGATCAATGGTCTTTTCTGCTCAACCAATTTCCAGCCCATGGCGCCCGACATCGAATGGGTCATGAGCACGATTTTGCCGGTTGGCGATGCGGCGGCCGCTTCGGCGAGCACCGCGCCAAGGGCAGCGACTACGCGTTCACCGGTGAGATCTTTGAAGGGGACATCGCCGCTCCGCCCACAGCCCGGCCAGTCCGGCAGCCAGACCGGATAACCCGCCGCCGCGAATCGATAGGCCCAGCCAGGCCGGTTATCGGCCGTCAGTAGATAGCAGGCGCCGCTATGCCCACCGCCGTGGCTCATTACAACCGGCAGTTTTTCGGTCGTCGGCGCCGGCATCAATCGGTCGACATAGACAGTTATACCGTCGTTATGGACAAAACGCGCAGTATGGGTGTTGGACATGATTACTTTGCTCCGTGGCTTCTTGCCCCTTAATCCTGCACCATTCGCCGACATTAGAGAATTGCTATACTCAAAAAGTTGGTAAATTTATCGACTGATACATTGCTGAACGACCGCAAAATTCGCCATTAGGTCGGAATGGTAAGAATCGGAATAGTCCCTCAGGGGGAAAGCTTGGAAACGGGACGCGACGTCGTTGAATGCGAGCGCGGTGAAAAGTTCTCGGGCGACCAGTAAAAACGATGGCCATTCTTGCGAGTCTATCGCTGATGTGACTGATGTGGCGAGTATGCTACGCTATTTTCATGCGCATTGGCCTTATCATCGTTATCTAACGACCAAGGCCTCGCAGCGTTTGTCGCTACAAAGCTTTCAAACGAAAAGGGAAAGACTGATGCTTTACATGGTTTACGGGGTCGATGGACCCGATGCTGACCGGATCCGCGACGAAAATCGTGAGAGCCATTTCGCCTATCTGGCAGATAACGAAGATATTCTGGTTCTGGGCGGCGCCACATTAGCTGATGGGTCGGATGCCCGCACTGGGAGCCTTCTGGTTATCAACGTACCGTCGCGCGCGCATGCAGATACCTTTGCCGCCGGAGAGCCCTTTAACAAAGCCGGATTGTTCGAATCGTACACTGTATCGCGCATGCGGCGCGGTCAGTGGAATCCGGAGGCGGCACCAGCGAGTTCTGAAGGTAGCTGACTATCGACTGACCCACCGCGGAGCTGTGCCTCTGACGTTGTGCGAATGTCTTTACCAGAAAATCTTGAGCCTAAGGCCTAAGCCTCAAGCCCGATGTTTCGGGCGAATTTGGCCTGGATGATCTCGATCGTACGGCCGCATGATGTATTCACTGGCACGGTCAGGTCACCAAGTTATTCACGAACACTAATCACCAAAATCTCCAATCCTAGCACCACTAAATAGGGCATGCTTGTATGCTGATATCGAACACTACCAGACCATCTTAGGCCTTGCGTAAGACAGTGATATAGCCTTTTACCGCCGCTCCATACTCGGTTCTAAGGGTATCAGTACGCCCCACAATCTCCTCGAATCCCGCACTTTGGGCCGATTTTCGGATATAGGCCGGTTTGTGCGCGTACCGCCCAGAACTTGTCAGCGAATATCCCCGTTTGGATTGCGACTCCACCGAGAATAACAGCATGCCCTCGTTTTTCAGGGTCACTGACGCGGCCTCGAGCGATTCTTGGAGGTCGCCGATATAACAAAAAACATCGGCAGCGACGATCAGGTCAAACTTCGCCTCATTGGCACGCATGAACGCGGCAAGCTCTCCCTCGTGAAGTTTATCATAAATCCCGCGGTCCCCGGCAAACTCTAACATTTTGGGCGACAGGTCGACGCCGACCAAGTGGCTTGCTTGGGCTTTGAATTCTATACCGGCCAACCCGGTCCCACAGCCAGCATCGAGAATAACAAGATCCGCACCCGCACCCGGCCAGGCCTCGCGAAAGAGTGAATGGATTAGCTTGGGGGCTCGGTATCCCAGTTCTTCCAATAACTGTTTATCAAACTCCTCGGCAAAATGATCAAACGTCTCGCGCACATAACTATCGCTCGCGCGCAGAGGTTTCAGACCGTCGCCAAGAGCCGCCACCATATGACGCGCCTCATGGTCGACCGGGTACTTCTCGCCATAGGCCCGGTACCATTTCAGAGCTTCGTCAAAATCGCGCATGCCGTAATAGGATTCGGCAAGGCCCCAGATCGCGTCGTCGTAATCGGGATCCATATCGAGAATCTTGTTGTAGCACCTGATCGCCACATCGAAACGGCCATTGACCAGCGCCGTCTTGCCAACACTGTACGTGCTCTCGGTCTCAATATCGGTAACCACCTGACGTGCGGCATGGGGATCCCCCAATACACGACCTGCCTCAAGGGTCTCAGCTAATGCCTTGGCTGCTGCCAGGTGCTTTGGCTGACTACTCAGGATATCGCGATAAAGGGCGACAGCGGCGGATGCTTCTCCACGATCAGCAAGCGCGGTTGCTTGGGCAAACCGTTTTGTATTTTCAATCATGCGTCTTTTTCACATCCGTTCCCTGCCAATAATCTAACATGCGCAGAACGCAGAAGCAGGTAGGTTAAGGCACGGGGCACCATCGTCGCCTTTTAAAAGACCAAAGTTGTGGTATCAGGCAATCTTTTTGTTTACGTTATGTTCTCAATGAAACTTTTCGATAATAAATACGATGTGCCCGAGACCACTCGCCTGTTGACCCGTGGTGTATGCAAACTGTTTGAAGATCTAGGTTTCGGTGCACTCACCGAATTCAAACTAACAAATGGTCGCCGCGTCGACGTTATAGCAATCGACCGCAACGGCGAGTTTGTGATTGTAGAAGTCAAAAGCACTGTTTCAGATTTCCGCGCCGACCGGAAATGGCATGAATACCTCCCATTCTGCGACAGGTTCTATTTTGCCGTACCTGAAGATTTTCCCGTCGATCTGATGCCTAAAGATTGTGGCCTTATCGTCGCGGACCCATATACCGCCGCCGTCCGGCGCGAAAGCCTGACATGCAAGCTAAATAACAACCGTAAGCGTCGTCAACTTATCCGCTTCGCGCTCGCCGCGAGTAACCGCCTCAGTCATCTTAGGTGACAAACTGCTGACAACGCTGAACCCAATACGGTTCTTAACTCTGTCTGCCGCCAGCACCAAATGCAGCGGGCGGAAAATGCTCTCAAAGGCACTTACAAATTTGCTCGATAACAATGGGGTTGTCTCCCCGTTAGGTACCGTTTATCCGCTCGATGGTCGCCGTGGTACTGAACCCATTCACGATTTTTGCCAAAACTACCTTACCGCCATAGGATTGCACGAGGTCTGCGCCGACCACCGTCTCGATGGTGTAGTCGCCGCCTTTGACCAAAACATCAGGGCGCACTTCATCAAGCAGCTTCTCCGGCGTATCCTCATCAAAGATCACGACAAGGTCTACGGTCTCCAACGACGATAATACGACAGCCCGCGCGGCCTCGTTCTGCATCGGGCGGTTCTCGCCTTTCAACCGCTTCACCGATGCGTCGGAATTCAGGCCGACAACCAGTCGGTCGCAGGTCGCACGGGCTGACGCGAGAAGCGAGACATGTCCGGGATGCAGAAGATCGAAGCAGCCGTTTGTAAAACCGACTTTCTCGCCACGTGCCTTCCAAGTCTTTATCCGATCGAGCGCCGCATCCTGGCGAACCGGTAACTGCGAGCCACTAAGACCTGCCATCTCATTCAGTTCTTCCAGAAGATCATCCGCATACACTACGGCCGTTCCGGTCTTGCCAACAACAACCCCCGCCGCCACGTTGGCAATCTGAGCTGCCTCAAGCACCGGCACGCCGGCCGCGACACCTGCAGCCAGCACGGCGAGAACCGTATCGCCGGCACCTGAAACATCAAATACTTCTCGCGCCCGCGACGGGAAATGCTTCGCATTATCGACGGTTACCATCGACATACCCTGCGCACCGCGGGTGATCAACATAGTGCCTATATCCGTCTCGGTCAGCAAACCACGGGCGGCATTAACGATATTTTCCTCTGACGCCAGCCCGCCATCTACCGCTTCTCCGAGTTCTTTCAGGTTGGGGGTAATCAAGGTCGCACCAGCGTAGCGCCCAAAATCGGGGGATTTTGGGTCAACGATCACGGGTTTGCCCGCTGCAATAGCCGCCTCGATCAGACGCGATACAAGACCCTCAGTCAGCGTACCTTTCCCATAATCCGATAGGATCAGCGCACCAGCATCTCTCAGCTCCTTCTCCGTCGCCATAAAAATAGCATCAGCTATATCATCGGGAATCGGTGTCGTAACCTCACGGTCGGCACGGAGTAGTTGCTGGCCACCGGCGACATAGCGAATTTTTCTGGTTGTCGGGCGGTGTTTCTCACGGACAAGTGTAGGCGTTACGCCCGCGAGGTCGCGCAGCAATACATCAACATCGTCGGCGTTATCATCATCGCCGGTAACGCTGATAAATGAGACTGAGCCCCCGATAGCCACCAGGTTACGGACCACATTTCCGGCTCCTCCAAGCATCGCGGTCTCATTCGTTATCCGACACACCGGAATCGGTGCCTCCGGAGACATTCGACTAACATCACCATATACAAAGAAATCGAGCATGACATCGCCGACACAGACTAACTTCGCTGTCTGAAGGTCGGCAATTCGTGCAGCAAGGACGGCGTGATCAGGAAGTGTCATCAGCCACATTTACGTTCGATAACGTCACATAGCATCTGGCCAAGCAGGATGTGCATTTCCTGGATACGTGCCGTTGTATCCGAAGGAACAATTAAGAGTGGGTCTGCAAGTCCTACTAGGTTACCTCCATCTTTCCCGCTCAGTGCAACCGGAACAACCCCCATGTTACGCGCCGCTTCTAATGCCAGTATTACGTTCGGGCTTTGCCCCGAAGTCGTGATACCCATAGCGACGTCGCCCGGCTTGCACAGCGCCTCAACCTGTCGGGCGAAAATAGTCTCGTAGCCGAAGTCATTCGCCGCTGCGGTCAGCAGCGATGTGTCAGTGGTAAAAGCGATCGCGGGAAGCGCACGACGATTCACCTTGTAGCGACAGGTCAGTTCGGTGGCGAGGTGCTGCGCATCGCCAGCACTACCGCCATTTCCGAAAAAGACCAGTTTGTTGCCTGCATTCACGGCTACCTCGCAAATATCCGCGAGACGGATGAATTCTGCCTTCAGTGCGCGGGTCGCACGCGCAACCACATCGTGCTCGTCAAACTCAGAGTCAAAATAGGTATCAAGATTCATGGCGTCTGCCCCCGACTGTATTAGAGTGCGCATTCCTGAAAACCTCTGAATCCTTAATCACAAGCCTGCAGATTACGATCTTGACGGCTTTCTACGGGCTAACATTTACACCAATGCTCGTTTGATCGTTTGGCCGTCCCGCCGCAGGCAGGGCGTCTCCATCGCGCCAATTTAGCCCCGTTTAAATACAACAATCTTCACACTCTCTACTCCTCTCGGACGGGTTGTAGACTAATTAATCCACCATTGGAATTGCCGTCGTAAGGCCGCCAAATAACCTTAAAAGATCGGCGGTTTCCGGTACGACCGCATCCGCCGACCAGGCAAAGAATACTGCAGCCCTGGCGTCCCCATTCTCCACGGCGGGACTGACATCAAAGCGATGGGCTTTCTGCTCCACACCGAAACGGTACCAGTGTAACGAATCGACCGGGGACGAAAGGGTCCCCGCCAGAGCCTGTACCGCGAGGTTCGTGCCTCCCTGCCGGAACATGGCGCCGTCAACCCGCTCCCAGTCCGAGGGAAGAAGGAACCGTGTCTCCGCCTTTAGCATCCTGCCGCGCCAAAGATCAGCGATCAGCAGGCCCTTTCCCGGCCACAAGCAAACAGCTCGGCGCACATCAACACCAAGATGGCCGTAGCCGCTCTGCCAGCCAGCAGCGAATAAAGCGCCGGTCGGGGGGGCGAAATCAAGCTCGCCGGCATGTCCGCGCCGCCCGACCCGAAACGATCGCCAGAATTCTATGGGCTCTGCCCCGATCAGGCGCGGACCGTTATGTGCAGCAGCAGAACGCGATGAATTCCGGTCAATACCGGCGGTATAAGTTGGCACGCCAGTATCTACGAGGAACCGCATCCCGTTCGCTGTTGCTTCGACCGAGAGGAAATCCGCATGGGCATGCCCGGGGTTACTGTCAGGCCCACAACGACCACAATCGAACACAACCGAATCCCCACCCGCGCCGAGCCGAACATACCCGGTGTCGGTAAGCCTTGTGATACGCGCTGTCGTTGTCGTGTCAACCACGCTATCGGCGCGCGGTGCCTCGCCTATCCAAGAATCGTTCATCAGCGCAATTTCGCCATCGGCCAGCGTCATGACCTGCAGGGCCGCTGACATGCGGACCAACGTCTCATTAAGAAACGGCTGCCACGCATGTTGAAAAATGCCGCTTGCCACTAGGACCCTCACATCCACTATCGACAGGACATGATACATCGGACAACGCTCGGCCTGACCGCCGTCAACAAGCACGTTTTGGCAGATAGACCTCAGCACAGCAGTTTCTAGCAGGCTAAGGGAGGGTGGCAGTGAGGCGCACATCCCGGCATAAGCCGTCAGCGCCACATAGTTCTTCATCAGGTGATTGAACTGAAGATCACGTTCGAGATTGGCACGAATGTACGCGGCACAGAACCTCGCATGTTCCAAAAGCACGGCCTCGGCTGCGGAGTCACGTTGACCGCCCGCCTTGTGGTAAAGCGCAAGACCGGAAAGTAGGTTGATCAGCCTGTGGCTGGCGGTATAAGAATTCCACACATCGCGAAAGACGCCTGGGATTGACCAGGCGTTCTGCGTTTCCAGCGAATCCACAAGCGCACGTATCGCAGCCAAATCCTGCACCCGGCCCTGTGCCAACAGCGGTACCGCATATCCCATATAGGCAAGGTTCATCCGGCGCAGCGGGTTGTTGCCTTCATGAAAGTCGCCCCGCCAAGAAACATCCTCCACGCTACCAAAATCGTAAGCGCGGTTAAGAAGTGAGAATTTTCCCTCTGGGACACCCGCATAGCTCTCACCATGCACAGCGGCTTGAAGCTGCAAAACGATTTCTGCAATCGCGACCGCCTGGCCCGCGGTTGGATCTGCAAGCGGCAATTTACCGGCGGCGCGTTCAATTCGCCGGCGGCAGAAGTCAGAATGATAACGCATCACTAGGCGTTGTCCCTGGCAGATAAACCGGAACATCCACTGCTCCAAGGTCAGGTGACGTACTGTGCGCCAGAGGCGACCTAGAGACATATCAACTTGCGGACCTGATCGGGACGAACATCACAGATCCACCCGCGCGCCCCGCTGCAAGGACTCAAGCACGGCGATGGTCGCAAAACTCGACTGGACAAGCTCCGCCTCACTAGCCGGTGCTAGACCGCCCGATGCCACGGCCTCGACAAAGGCCGTCAGTTCGGCAGCATGGCCTTTATCCTGTTCTATTGAACGACCGACCTTGGATTGTTTTCCCCCCGCCGTAACCGTCAGAGCCCGGAAATCATCGATATTGATAACGGTGCCGCCGGCAAACGCCTCGATTAGCTCTTTCGAATAGGCGTTATCGCCCAGCGCCGTATAGGCAATTGTCGCAAGGCTGCCATCGGCGAAGTTGAGCGAAACAGTCAGATCGTCGCACGCGCCCCGAGACACCTGTGCTGCTGCTGCTTGAACGGTCTTGATATCATCACCGACCAAGAAACGGGCGAGATCGACGAAATGGCAGACCTCACCAAGGATACGCCCGTTGCCTTCTTCGGCAGTGTTCTGCCAGCTGTCCTCCGGCAACTGACCGGCATTCGCCCGCAGCAGCACGTATTTACTGCCCCCCGCCGCCGCGAGCCGATCGCGCGCCTGCACTGCAAGCGGCGCGAAACGGCGGTTAAAACCCACCTGCAGAAAAGCGTCTGACTGCAACCGGGCACGTATGACCGTATTCAGCTCTTGGCGGTCCAGCGCTAGCGGTTTTTCAACCAAGACGTTCTTGCCGGCAGCAAGCGCCCGGGCCGTCAACGACGCATGGTTCGCATGTGGCGTCGCAATCAGAACGGCATTGATATTGGGATTTTCGAAAATCGCGGATTCGTCTGTGTCCGAATAGGCAAAGCCGAAACTGCTGGCCGAATGATCAGCGGAAATACCGCGCTGGGTTACCAGGGTGTGCAATTCGACCGCGTCGATCTTTTTCAACCGCGGCAGCAGCACCGTCCGCGCGAAATTACCAGCACCGATAACACCGAGGATACATTTCCCCGATGAGGACCCTCCCCTCGAAACAGAGATCGGTGTGCGAAGTTTTGGTGATTTTTCCTTCGGGATCGTATCGTATTCAAGGATTACCCCAAGATGGGGCTCGTTGTTGTTCAACACCAAGTCATAGGCTTTCTCGGCATCGACGAACGGAATTTTATGAGTGATCAACTGTTCGACCTGTAAACGATGATCACGCCGGCGGGACATCAACCGCACGGATTCTTCAAGATTGCGGGTCTCAGTCCAGCGCACGAAACCGACCGGGTATTTGACGTGACGGCTCTCGTAATCGGGATCGTAGCGGCCCGGCCCATAGGACCGCGAAACCACCACCGACAGTTCTTTTTTCATGAACAATCGATAATCAAATTCAGTACCCGTGATACCTATCAGGCTGATCGTCGCCTTGTCGCGGGCGATGGTTGCCGCGGTATCAAATGGCTCGCTGGACTCGGTCGCAGCCGCGATAACAACACCATCACAGCCCCTTCCGCTGGATAAGTCCATAATCGCGGCGGTGGGGTCACCCTGCGATAGGTCGCAAACCAGTTCAGCCCCGCTATCGGCCGCAAGTTTCAGGCGTTCGGCATTATAGTCGAGCACGATTACCCGGCAGCCCGCCAAATCGAGAAACTGGGCCGCGAGCTGACCGACAAGCCCGGCTCCGATAACAGCCACGACATCACCGAGTTGGGCCTCAACCAGACGCGCGCCGTTCATGGCAATTGCCCCAAGGGTACCGAAACAGGCCTCCTCATCATTCACGTCATCAGGGACGGGCGCACAGAGATTTTCCGGCACCGCGCTCAGTTCCGAATGATTGGCGAGTCCAGCCCCGGCGACCGCAACGCGCTCACCATTGCGGAATTTTCCTTCAAGTCCGGCGCCCACTTCGACCACCTCGCCTACTGCAGAATAGCCTAGCGGCAAAGGCTCATCGAGCCGCGCCATGACCGCGCGCATAGTTGCACCAATACCATCACGCTTCGCCTTGTCGAGCACCTTCCGCACCAGATCAGGTCGCGCTCGGGCCTTGGCCGCGAGGCTCTTTTTCGCAAAGTTGACGACCAGACGCTCAGTCCCCGCAGAGATCAGCGAGGCGCGGGTGCGGATTAGAAGGTGGCCTGGCCTGACCCTCGCATCAGGCACTTCTTTCAGCGCCAGCTGACCTGATCGGGCGCTTTGAACGACCTGTTTCATTTATGCAACCACATCTTTCGGATTTCCACGCAATCTTTGCTGCTACTCGAGGCGGGCGCAACTATTGTCGCACATAGATGGTTTGTTTCGGATTAGTTCTGAGAGGGATGATGTCAGTTTGAAATTCATAAGCTTGACCTCATGGACTCGCAGTCTCTGCATTATCTAGCGCCCGGCACCATAACTCCATCGCCATCATCGGGAAAAGTGTGAAAGCAGCATCAACGCGCTGAGCGTAAAAGTCGTCTTTGAGATCGGCCACTGCATCGGCATCGAATAGGCCGCGGGATGATACAGCCGCTGGGGAGGTCAGCTCTTCCATCATGTCCCGCGCAGGGCCCTGCAGCCAACTACGAACCGGCACACCAAAACCCTGCTTTGGGCGGGTCAGGATCTCAGCCGGCAGACGGTCGTGTTGAGACGCACGCAAGATAAGTTTGGTATCGCGCAAGCTAATTTTGGCCGAAAGTGGTAATTGCATGGCGTAGGCCACAAGTCTCTGATCTATCAGCGGGACACGTACCTCGACCCCCGCCTCCATCGCCATCTTGTCTGTGTAGTTCAGATTATGATCGGGCATGAACCCGTTGAGTTCGAGATCAAGTAACCGTTCGACCGGATGATGCCCCCTCGTGCGATCAAGCGACATACGCAGTCCTTCGGCAATGCCGTCTGGGGGCATGGCGTCGCGCAAAGCGGGCGCCAGCAGCAGACGACGTCGATCTGTGCTAACTTCAGAATAACTCATCGCGTTGGCGAGCATCGCATCCTCGGGCATCGACAACAACGCGCCGATCCGTTTCAGGCGACGGCCGACAATGCTGGCCGGCGAAAACATCCCCAACACCATCGCACTAAACCCCCGCAGGCCGGGTATCCTGTTTGCTTTTGACCAGATCAGCCCTGCCGTGTGGCGGCCATACCCGGTAAACAGGTCGTCTCCACCAACACCCGACAATAATACCTTTATACCGTTCTCGCGTGCTGCACGGGCGAGTAGTAATGTCTGTATCCCAGCGAAGTCCGCCGTTGGTTCGTCGAGTTGCCAGACCATATCGGGCAGGGCGGCAATCAGGTCGGCATCAGTCGCAACCTCAATCAGCTTCACGCCAAGATGCTGCGCGACGGCCCGCGCATGGTTCTGATCATCGCCGAAATTATCGGTTCCAGAATCAGGTTTAGTGACCGCAGCACAGAAGGTTGTGATTTTCGACGGGTCAGTGGCGCGGCACATGGCGGCAACAATGGCACTCGAGTCGACCCCACCAGACAGTAACGCGCCAACTTCGACATCGGCGACCATCTGATCCGCCACGACCTGATCGATCATATCACGCAGCGCGGCGGCATCATTTGGCGTCGGGGCGGCAGAGGCGTCAAATTTCGGCGTACTGTAATAGCTTGAACGGGTCACCGAACCACCGGCCGAAACGGTTAGCGTGGAGCCGGGCCGCAGTTTTTTGACGGCTCGGATCATTGTGTTCTCACCTGCCGTCCATATAAAACCGAGATGATCCCCGACAGCCGTCGCATCGATATCCCGCGGAACATCGGGGCAAAGCGTCAACGATTTTAGATCCGAAGCGAATAAAAAACCCTGCGGCAACGTGGCATAGTAAAGCGGTTTTACGCCCATATGATCGCGGGCAATCGACAGCACGCGGTGATGTCGATCCCAAATGGCGAAAGCAAAAATACCATTCAGCCGGTCGACACAATCGAGCCCATCGCGCGCAAAAAGGGAGAGTAGAACCTCTGTGTCCGATCCGGTACGGAACTTTATCCCGGACTGTTGGAGTTCAAGTTGGAGATCGCGGAAGTTATAGATCTCCCCGTTGTAGGTAATAACATACCGATCATCGGCGCTGTGCATTGGCTGCGCCGCGGCATCCGAGAGGTCGATTATCGACAACCGCCGATGGCCGAGCGCCACGCCATCTTCAGACCATAGACCACTTCCATCGGGCCCACGATGGGCGAGCGCCGTCGTTATCGCACCAGCCAGCGCCGGGGCCCAAGAACCAACGAAACCCGCTATGCCGCACATTTCAACAGTCCTACTACGTTGCCAGCTGGAGATACCGGCTCTCCAAGTCGCAACTTGTCTTCTATCGTAAAATGCCGGCCGGCGACCCGTTCGAATACTTGGTTCTGATACAACCCTTGCTCGATTAACTTGCCCGTTTGCCGGTACATAAAAATATAGGGCATATCGGCGCGATACGCCACCACGGCCATAACCCGGCTGGTGTACATGTACGGTAAAGGCCAGTGCATCAGGCTGAACATGCCTACATCCACCCACAATTCTGGCTTGAGCGAAGAACGGGTCTCCCAGAAACGCAGCCTGTAGACGGCGAGGTATTTTACCACCACACGGGTAAGACCCATCAGGACCCCCGATCGAACATCGAGATTATCGGGATCCTTCACTCTCAACTGATAGATCGCAAGGTCATGGCGACACTGTGGCATTTCACGGAACACTCCCACACCGGCCTGTGACTGACCCTCTCCCTGAAGTAAGGGTTTCGCAAGTGCATTTTAAATTCGCATGTATATGCGGACGACGTTGGATCCATAAATTGTGTATGGTAGTGGTCCGACGCCGCGTCAACCTATTGCCGTGGCGGCCCACGGCACAGGCATCAGTATCTTGCATAACATCTTCCTAATTTTCGGAATACCGAAACCGCTCCATTCTCACCAAATAGGCCGCGCCTTATGTGCGGTATAGCCGGCATTTTTGCCTACGACAGCAGCGCGCCGCCGGTCGACCGGGACGCCCTTTTGCGGATGAGCAACTCTATGATTTCACGGGGCCCGGATGGCGAAGGAAATTGGGTCTCAGAAAATTTACGCACTGGGTTTGCGCACCGGCGTCTGTCGATTATCGACCTTTCTGATAGCGGCGCGCAGCCCATGCAGATGGATGGTGGCCGTCTGATGATTACCTACAATGGCGAAATATATAACTTCCGTGAGCTGCGCGCAGAGCTGGAACAGCAGGGCCGTCGATTTAGGTCAGAATCGGATACCGAGGTCTTATTGCATCTGTATGACAGGGATGGCGCCGCCATGGTCGAACGACTACGCGGGATGTTCGCTTTTGCGATCCATGACTGCAAGAAACAGGCCGTTTTTCTCGCGCGTGACGGGTTCGGAATCAAACCTCTTTATTATGCAAATGATGGCCGGACCCTACGTTTTGCATCGCAAGTTAAAGCTCTGCTTGCGGGCGGTGATATAGATACCGCACCATCCGCAGCGGGTCTCGCGGGTATTTATGTCTGGGGGTCGGTGCCGGAGCCGTGGACGTTGTTCGACAATATCCGCAGCCTGCCGGCAGGCAGTACGATGTGGGTTGACGCGACAGGTGCTGGCGAACCGGTTAAGTTTTTCGACGTTACACATGAGCTTGAACGAGCCTCAGAAACGCCTGAGCAATGGTCATGGGAAAACCTCCGCAATGCTTTGCTCGATACGCTGCAGCATCATCTCGTGGCCGATGTGCCCGTCGGCGCATTTCTATCTGCCGGCCTCGATTCGGCAACCATCGTCGCCCTTGCCGCCGAACTGCAACCCAACGCCCTCCGATCGGTGACGCTCGCCTTTGAAGAATTCGACAATACCGAGTTCGACGAGGCCGCTCTCGCGGAAAAAATCGCCTCGCATTATGACACTTCACACCGCACAGAACGCCTGAAAGGCGCCGACTTTCATGCCGAATATCGGCGACTGTGCAGCGCCATGGACCAGCCGACTATCGACGGGGTGAATACTTATTTTGTTAGCAAAGTCGCAGCTGAAACCGGATTGAAGGTCGCCATGTCTGGGCTGGGAGGCGACGAAATGTTCGGCGGATATCCCAGTTTTCGACAGATTCCGCAACTCGCAGAGACCCTCGGGAAAATTCCTGGAATGCGCTGTGCCGGGCAGCTATTCCGCAAAATCTTTGGGCCCACCATTAGTGCGGTAAAATCTCCCAAATACGCGGGTTTATTCGAATATGGCACCACCTACGCAGACGTGTATCTCTTGCGACGTGCGCTGTTTATGCCATGGGAGTTGCCGAACCTGATGGGCAGCACCATGGCTCGGGATGGTTGGGAGGAGCTTGAAGAAATCACCGGCAGACGACAGCAAGTCGATAGCCTGCATACACCGCGCACAAAAGTCTCCGCCCTCGAGGCAACATGGTATATGCGCCACCAGTTACTGCGCGATTCGGACTGGGCGGGGATGGCGCATTCGCTCGAAATCCGCGTCCCGCTGGTCGATACGGTCTTGTTCCGCCGGATTGCGCCAATGTTGGTTTCGAAAACACCGCCGGGTAAGCGCGATATGGCGGCAAGTCCAACAAAACCATTGCCTGACACGGTACTGAACCGGTCGAAGACTGGTTTCGCAGTGCCAATGCCTGATTGGTTGCTCAAGAACGATCCGGCCGCATTGAAGCAGGGCTATCGAGGGTGGCTACGCAAGATTATCGAAGACTGTTACGCCTGACCGATGACCACTACCTCTCAAAAAGATAGCGATCCACGGTCTCGTTAAGCTCGGCAATACGGCGCTCTGGATGCCTATATTTCATAAGCTAAACCCGGCACGGCCGAAGCCCGAAGACAAGCTCTAACGAACTGCCCCGTGGCCGCCGCCATGCCCTCTCTGCAGGCACTGTTAGTGGCGTCTGTTTTACTATCCGATTGACTAGCGAAGCCCCTCGTCACTCTGGATATTAGCCTTAGACTTTCGCGCGCGGGAGTTGGGCCTCTCTGTTAATGCCAATGCAGTCAAACCCACCCCTATCAATGATCCGCGCCGGACTGGGGATTCACAATCGGCGCATATAGCGACCGTTTGCGGCATTGTGTCAATAAAATGATTTGGTCGACATCACACCTTTAGCGGTCAGACAGAAGGTTGTCGAAATAGGCAATCGTCTGACGGAGTCCTTGATCAAGCTCGACCTTGGGTTCCCAACCGAGCTTCTCCTGCGCCAGCGTAATATCGGGGCGCCGGCGCGCCGGATCATCCTGAGGTAGCCGCTTATTCACGATTTTGCTTTTACTTCCTACAAAGTCGATGATCTTTTCCGCCAATTCTAAGATGGTAAATTCACCGGGGTTACCGATATTCACCGGCCCAACAAAGTCGTCATCCGACGCCATGATTCGCACAAACGCCTCAATTAAGTCATCGACATAGCAGAACGACCGGGTCTGAGACCCGTCCCCGTAAAGCGTAATGTCGTCGCCGCTCAGGGCCTGAACGATAAAGTTGGATACGACGCGCCCATCGTTCGGGTGCATCCGTGGGCCATAGGTATTGAAGATTCGTGCTACTTTAATCCGGACTTGGTGCTGACGCCAGTAGTCAAAGAATAGTGTTTCTGCGCAGCGCTTGCCTTCGTCATAACAGGCCCGCAACCCGATAGGGTTCGTGTTGCCCCAATATGACTCATGCTGCGGATGGATCTCCGGATCGCCATAGATCTCACTGGTTGACGCCTGAAAGACCTTGGCGCGCAAGCGTTTAGCGAGTCCCAGCAAGTTAATCGCGCCGTGCACACTAGTTTTAGTCGTTTGCACAGGGTCATATTGATAATGCACCGGAGATGCGGGACATGCCAGATTGTAGATCTCGTCAACTTCGACATATAGCGGGAATGTCACATCATGGCGCATGATCTCGAAACGAGGATTATCGAGCAAATGCGCGATATTTTCTCTAGTCCCGGTGAAGTAATTGTCGACACAAAGGACATCGGCGCCATCATTCAACAGCCGTTGACAGAGATGAGAGCCGATAAACCCGGATCCACCCGTGATCAGCACCTTCTTTGAAATCGACATATGAACTCCCTACTCACTAATTTAAACTGGTCAAAATCTTTTCAAGGCTAGCACCGACAGTCATGCAAAAGAACCTTGACAGCCTGTGCGGTCAATAAGCTGACTACCCGTCGCTCAATCCGTTTTTTCTCATCAAACCTGTCAAAGGGAGTCCGATGTTATTTAGTGCTAACCGTTACTCTTTGCCGCGCATAAATGCCCCGTTAAGGACATCTAAAGGCCAAAGTCGCCCTACCGTCCTTTGCCAGAGCTTTATCTATAAGTCTGGGGCGACCTCGTCTGAAGGCGCGGATTGTCAGGGTTTGTTAACCTTTCTAGCCGGATCTGATGGGATAACCAAGACCGGCGAGTCCCAGATATAGAAAATTTACACCATTATTTCTCGGCGGCCTCATCCAGGTGTCGTAACTCCCGCGATAAAAGCACAGCTGCGTCCCGGCTGCTTGAAAACCGAAGATGGTAGGTATCGGTGGAATCTACAAATCTAGTCATTGATGACAAAAGCTGAAGCGAGGAGATATGCGGCGCAAAGGCCGTGCGAACCATTGCCTTCAAAAGCTCCGGGCGGGACCCCGGACGCAAACTGGACTTGCCTGTCTCTGTCCTGACGAGAAACACAATTGCGCGGACCGGAGCCGTTTCGCCGAACGTACTGGCCTCACCTTCCCAGAGTTTGAGATAAGCCATGGCGTCACCCCGCATCGAAGTGTACCCATCCACAAACTCGCGGAATGGATCACCGCAATCATCAGGGAGAGGCAGACGTACTTTAGGCATAAGCCCGAGGCACATGCCTGAATATGGATTTTCGAGTTTCAACGCGATCTGGTCATCCCCAAAAAACCGATTTCCGAGAACGGCGAGATGAATTGCCACGCTTGACTTTCCCACAAACCGGTCGCCGATCACAACCACAAGGCCATCGCCCACACGGGCTGCCCCGGCGTGCAGACACACCGTTTGAGGCGCGCGGGAGACATAGGTGCTGACAAGTTCTCCAGAAAGGCCATTGGCTGCGTCGTAAGGATTGTCGAACGCCAAAGATGCTGCGCCAAGCCCACTGCTAATGACCCGGAAGGTCCCGTCGGAATTCTCAACCACTTGTATATCGGGTTTCCGATCATCGCCAGTTGCAGCCCATTTCAGAGGCCAGCCTGCCAGGTAATATGGCAGATATGGCATCACCGCCTCCGCGTTCTCTACCAGAACTGGGTTATCGTCAGGGCCAATCCACCAGAAAGCCGGGGCTTCCTCCGCTCTTCCGCGGACAGGATCAACCATCACCGGGAGGAGCCTCTCGCGGCGCACGCTTTGACAAGATTCGCTGGAGCGTTCTGCGATGCATATTCAGACGCCGCGCAGTTTCCGACACGTTACGGTCGCATTGCTCGTAAACACGCTGAATATGCTCCCAACGAACACGATCAGCCGACATGGGATTTTCAGGTGGGGGTGGCAGGCTATCACCTTTCGCCAGCAAAGCAGCTTCAATCGCATTGGCATCTGCTGGCTTCGCAAGATAATCCAGCGCGCCCGCTTTTACGGCGGCCACCGCCGTCGCTATATTGCCATAGCCTGTTAGCATAATGATTCGCGATTCGGCTCGGCCTTCCTGGATCGCTGACACAATTTCAAGACCGCTGCCGTCGGCCAGACGGAGATCAAGAACTGCAAATGCTGGAGGTTTGGAGCGCGCTTTTGACACACCATCCCTTACAGTCGCCGCCGTCATAACTTCAAAACCTCGACTTTCCATCGCACGGGCGAGACGGATCCTCAGGGGTTCGTCATCATCGACGATAAGAAGCGTTCTGTCTTCGAAATGTTCAAGTGTTTCTGCTATCATAATTATGGTCCCAGTTCCTGTACCTCTAGGTGGTCACGGCGCCAGACGATATCTACCTTCGCACCCTTTGGCCGATCATTCTCGAAAGCCACAGTGGCCCCTGATCGTTGCAGAAGCGTTTTGGCTATAAAAATACCCAGGCCCATATGACCGGCGGGGTTCATTCTCGAAGAGATATAGGGTTCACCGACATGCTCGAGAAGTCCGGGCGGAAAACCGGGACCGTCATCACGGATAGATACTCGAATTTCGTCAGCATCCCAGCCACTCGAGACATATACGGTAGATAATGCAAACTGGACGGCGTTTTGAATGATATTACCAATCCCGTGAATCACCTCAGGACTTCTTACGACAATAGGTTCGGGGCCAGCAGCATTTTCCTGCAACGGCATTGTCTCGAAAGAGAAAGTTACGTGATCCTGATGGTGACGCTCCGCTGCGGCTTGGACCAGGGCGTGAACCGGTAATAAGGAAAATGGTGATGAACGATCTTCGCCCTCATCCGACCGGTCGGAGAGTTCTGCCAGAATGTCCCGGCAGCGTGCCGTCTCACTTATGAGCAACTGGACATCGTCGGAAATGAGACTGTCGTCCGGCAAATCGCGGGCTATTTCACCAGACACGACAGCGATCGTACCCAATGGGCTGCCCAGTTCATGCGCAGCTGCAGCCGCAAGGCCGCCCAATGCCGCAAATTGTTGTTCCCGAGCAAGGGCAAGCTGACTGGCTGCAAGCGCATTGGACATGCGGCGAGCTTCCTCAGCAACGCGCCAGGTATAAATCGCAAAAAATACGATTCCGACGGCAAGCGCCACCCAGATTCCCAGCACATACATCTGCGGCACCGAGAACCCGCCTTCCTCCCACGGCAACGGATAATGCATTACAGCGAGCAGGGTGATGCTCGCGACCGACAATACACAGAGAGCAAATGTGCTGCGGATTGATAAAATCGTAGCTGACACGGCGACTGGCGCAAGCAACAAGAACGAGAATGGGTTCTCGAGACCGCCTGTCAGATACAGCAACGCCGCAAGTTGCATAATATCAAAGGCGAGAAAAGCTGCAGCCGGCCGGTCGCCCAACCGAACTGGCGTCGGGTGGCCAGACATCACGATAAGATTCAAGAGTAACGACGCACCCACCACGGAAAACGCCGCAGCCAAGGGCACTGGAAACCCCAGGCCGAAATGGACAATCAGCAGAGCCAGTGCCTGACCGACAATAGCAACCCACCGGATTAACGTGAGCGTCCGCAAGCGTACCGGGTCTGTCGCAGCCGGCGCCATTTCATAAGCCGCGTTCACCGACATAATATGGTCAATTTCACGGCCACCGCTCGGGGCATCCATATGTCACCTCAGAAATCGCTGGGTGAGGTCTATCGCGATGTTTCGTCGGTGTGAAGTTTATTCCACACATAGAAGCCAAACGGCAAAAGTTTCTGGCGCGCTGCGCCAGAAGTTCCCATATTCACGATATGGTCGAAATCGCAATCAAAGTAGAGAATCTTACCAAGAAGTTTGGCGATGTCGTCGCTATCAAAAGCCTGAGCTTCGATGCACGCGAAGGAGAGATCGTCGGTCTACTGGGTGGCAATGGTGCCGGAAAGACAACGACAATTTCCATGATCCTCGGCTTGCTGATTCCCACGTCAGGCACGTTAGAGGTGCTCGGTACCGATATGCTGCGCCATCGTTATCGTGTGTTGCCGCGGATTAATTTTTCGTCGCCATACGTGGATTTGCCCAAACGTCTTACATCCCGCGAAAACCTAATGGTGTACGCGAAGCTATACGGCGTCGCTTCCCCCCAAGACCGTCTTTCGGAATTGGCCGCAGGTCTGGCAATAGACGAGCTGCTCAACCGGCCCTTTGGAGAGCTCTCGTCGGGTCAAAAAACCCGCGTGTCCTTGGCAAAATCTCTTTTAAACGAACCCGAACTATTATTGCTAGACGAGCCAACGGCATCATTAGACCCCGATACCGCAGATTGGGTACGCACCTACCTCAAGGACTTCCAGAAGAAAAGAGGCGCGACCATCCTGCTCGCATCTCACAACATGGCGGAGGTCGAACGTCTCTGCGATCACGTCGTGATGATGAAAAGGGGCAGAATCGTCGACCGTGCAAGCCCCGCGGTCCTATTGGAAAAATACGGTCGGGCAACCCTGGAAGAGGTCTTCTTAGATATCGTCCGCGATCGCAGTATTCCCGGAGCACAGCAGGTGGCGCACTAGATATGCAGGCAATCAAACCGAGCCATGCTGACAGGGGATATTATTTTTCACCACGGCGAGTTGGCGCAATGGTCCTGCGATATTTTTATCTTCTGCGTGGCTCTCTGCCGCGAATTATCGAGCTTTCTTACTGGCCGACAATGCAGATGTTGATCTGGGGATTTATGTCCCAATTTCTCTACGAACATTCCGAATGGTTTTTCCGCGCCGGTGGCATTCTGATTGCGGCGGTCCTGCTATGGGACGTTATGTTCCGCTCGAATATCGGCGTTTCGATCTCATTCCTGGAAGAAATGTGGTCGCGAAATCTGGGGCAGCTTTTTGCGAGCCCGTTGCGCCCCTACGAGTGGGCATGCGCATTATTGATGATAAGCGGTATCCGGACCCTGATCGGCGTTGTCCCTGCGGCGTTACTCGCAATCCCGCTTTATCACTACTCGATTTTCGAAATGGGTTTGCCCCTCATTGCCTTTTTCATGAACCTACTCATATTCGGCGCTGCCGTCGGCTTGGCCGTATCAGGGCTAGTCCTGCGTTGCGGATTAGGGGCCGAGAGCCTTGCCTGGGCGGTTATTTTCGCGGTTGCCCCCTTAAGCGGTATTTATTATCCGATCAGCACCCTGCCCGACTGGCTGCAGCCAATTGCCTACAGCCTGCCATCTGCGCATGTCTTCGAAGGCATGCGGGCCGCAGCAAGGGACGGCGTATTCCTGTTCGATCGGTTTGTCTGGTCGGTATCGCTAAACATGGGTTATCTCGCCTTAGGTATGGCAGCGTTTCTTTGGGCATTCCGAGTCGCCCGGCATCGGGGCCAATTGCTGCAAATGGGCGAATAGCCAAAACGAACCACCAATGACGGACATGCCGTTGATTGCCTGCAGAGAGAGGTACTTTGAAACGTCGCGCGTCTTCAGAAATACGGGGCAGCGAGGACCTATAGAACCAACGTTAAAATACTGAGGCGGCCAGAGACCAAATAAAGCCTAATGGTAAGGACAATGCCGGTCGAGTTGGCAAAGGTGCGTCCACCGGCAATCCTTGCATTATAAGAAAACATCAGATGGTCCGGCAATCACGTGCCAGAACACCGGTACGACAGGACCGTCACCCAGTACGATCAAAAATATGTCCAGAGACACTAGGGCGAGTGCATCCTGATGGATATTATTAATTTCATCGTCGGCCTTACGGAGGAGGATACCACGTGCTCGCTACAGGCTTTTACCAGGTACAAGGCAGGTGCATTTTGCAATGGGTCACAGGGTTGAAGCGCATCCCGGCAAGAACGTTTTCGATAATCTTACCATTCGTTAGCCATCTCGAAAACTCCTCACCATAGGGCCCGAAGATTTCGTATAGTGAAAAGGATTTAGAACCAGCAACAGGTCAAGCGTGCACCAGCTGCGAATCGACCGATATTGACCGTTCAGCCGTCTAACCACTTGGTGTGCGAGAAAAGACTGATCGTTGTCGGCATCGATAATATGTGGAGGGAACTTGGGCGGCTACCGACTAGAAATTCGAACGGAAGGGCAGTTTAACACGCCATGAGCTGGCTTTGGCTCTGATAGAAACATTTCGTCAGAATAGGTATTATCCCCCACGGAGTTGCGCCGAAGACAATAATTACCTATTTAACTTAATTAGGTCCTCATCACCGTTTTTCGCGGATTTCAGATAGCGGATCACAAAGCGCCGCTCGTTTCGAACAGCCCAGTCATACGCAGTCCGGCCTGTGAAATCGGTCGTAGCGCTATCGGCTTTAAGCTCGATAAGGATTTGAACGGCTGCGAGGTTTCCCTCGGAGGCAGCAACCATCAGCGGGGTCATCCCCTGGCGATTCTGTTGATTAAGGTTTGCACCCTTTTTTGCTAGGATCTCGATAATCCCGATGTGGTTGGCAGCGGCAGCGTAATAGACTGGTGAACTACCATATTTATCAATCGCCCCAATTTTTGAATTAAACTGAAGAAGCAGGTCGGCAAAATCTTCGTTGCCGTGAATTGCAGCATAAAATAGTGCTGTCCGGCGATTTTCATCACGCGCGTCCACATCGTGCTTACGCACAAGCATATCCTCAGCCGCTTGAAGGTCATTCGCTTTTACAGCCTCTATCAATCGGTCATTTTTCAACAGACTGATCTCAGCGGCCACACCGATGGGAAAGATCGCAATCAAGCCCGCTACGATGCAGGTGGTGACAGAAATAAGACAAATACGCATAACACAAGCTTGTGCATCTGAACGCAGGTGGTCAAGTCTTTCTGTAGCCTTCGGGGCTGCTCGTGCTTATACCTTTCTTAGCTCGAATATCAGAGGAGTAAGAGTCTGGTGCGCGTCTATCAGGTTTTACTATTGGGTGTATCCGGAATGGCGATAGCAGCTTTTGCGGTGTTTATTTTTTATGGCGGCGGTACAGGCGGTAAAGGTCTCTCTTCGATCGGTGGGTCGTTTGCATTAATCGACCACAAAGCCCAACCGAAAACGGACAAAGATTTTCGAGGTCGCTATATGTTGATCTACTTTGGTTACACCTACTGTCCCGATGTCTGCCCTACGGCCCTGCAGTCGATGACCGAGGCGATGGACAATCTTGATCCCAAGACCCAGAAAAAAATCACTCCAATATTTATTACAGTCGATCCGGAACGCGACACAGTAAAACAACTGAATGCTTATGTTGAAAATTTTCATCCGACTACAGTAGGTCTGACAGGAACCGTCGAGGAAATTGCCAAAACCGCTCGGGTATACAGAGTTTATTTCGGCCGTGCGAAGGGCGTTGAAGAGGACTCGACAGATTACCTAATGGATCATAGTTCCATAGTCTTTTTGATGGATCCAGATGGGGAGTACGTGACCCATTTCACCCATGCGACGCCGCCGAAAAAATTGGCGGAACGGTTAGCGAAGGTAGTGGGTCCCTGAGACGTGACAAGCACTGTACCCTTCTGGGAGTCGAAGACCATCGACGAAATGGATGCCGACGAGTGGGAATCGCTTTGTGACGGCTGCGCCAAATGCTGCCTAATCAAGCTAGAAGACATCGAAACAGGTGACATTGCATTTACCGAGATCGTCTGCCGATTGCTTGAGCTCGGCACTTGCGCCTGCTCAGATTATCCCAACCGGTCAACACGTGTCCCAGATTGCCTGCAAGTAACGCCTGATCTCGCGCGGACAGCGAATTGGCTGCCATCCACCTGTGCATATCGGTTGATTGCCGAGGGTAAAGAACTGAGCTGGTGGCACCCCCTAGTTTCCGGCAGTCACGAGACAGTCCACACTGCGGGCATATCAGTCCGTGACAAAGTCGTGCATGAATCCCAACGCATAGACCCGGAAGACCATATTGTATCTTGGCCCGAGCAACGGCAGGGCGGTGAGCCGGGCGACACCTAACCCGTTTCGGCGTAACCGGAAGACTGGCACCAACCTATGAGCATACTTTCACCAATCGACGGCGGCGTGATGGCAGCTGTCCTAACGCCTCTGAATGACAATTTTTCACCAAATCATGCTGCGTGGCTCGACTATAGCCGCTTCGAGAAGCTGAACTAGTTGGCTTCGCTCGTCGTCCCGAGTACCGACAGTCGGGTGCATCCCTGATCTACCAAGTCGCGGCTATGGATTCGGCACGCTGGTCTCGGGTCAGATTACCCGCCGGGTTGGGATCAATCGGATGATTTTTTTTGACAGGTTGGTCATGAAGATTTTCGGTGAGATCGACGTAAACCTGCCGATTCTTGGCTATTTCAACATCTGGACCGTTGTTATACCATTTTATCGTTTTTCCTTTGGTACAGGTTTTTTTTCGCGAGCGGGCAGACAGGTGCAATCTCGCCCAACCCGAAAATGGCGGGAGCCGCATAATCAGTGCTGAGCTGCCTGCAAATGTCGACCGCAGAAATAATCGGTGCAGCGACAGCACAGATGCTGGACGGGTCGACTATACCCATGGCTTAGACCGTATTCGTAATGGGGCGCGTGCTCTTATTGAGCTTCTATCTTCTAGTTATGCGGAACCCCCACAAAAAAACAGGCGCGGTCTCTTGAGGGGCTCGATGACGCTATGGCGATAACGCCCGGCTTTCAGTCGCCTTTGTTATAATCTTCATCATCTACCGTCTTTGACGGACCCAACCGACGCCACCACGGCACCTGGATCTCCACGGCGGGCTTCTCGTCGGCAACTGAATTTGACGGTGGCTGACCAAGAAAGACGTGGGGTTTGGCGGGAACTCCGTCGAGGGCAGTGATCATGAAATCGCGCCACAAACGGGCCGGCAGACTGCCACCAGTCACACGCTTCATCGGCGCGCCGTTATCGTTCCCCATCCAGACGCCGGTCACCAGTTCGCCGGTGTATCCGATAAACCATGCATCTCGGAATTCTTGGCTTGTGCCGGTTTTACCTGCGGCGGGGCGGCTCGGATTAGCAGCTTTACCCGACCCCCAGGCAACGACGGCCCGTAACAAGTCGTCAACCCGCCGCACCGCCGCAGGGTCAACCACCTGTGCAGCGGCACCGTCTACACGACGATACAAAACGCGTCCGCTACGCTCACGGATCTCTGAAATCCCATGCGGCCAGACAGCCACACCGCCATTAGCGATAACACTGTAGGCCGCCGTCAATTCAATCAGCGAGACCTCGCTAGCACCAAGCGCAATACTGGGATGAGATTTCAGAGACGAGGTAATACCGAGGCGACGGGCAACATCGATGACCTTGCTGCGGCCGACCCTTTCCGACACCTGAACCGCAACCGTATTGATCGATCGGGCCGCCGCTTCACGCAACGTGACGCTACCGAGAAAGTTCCCACCGTAATTCTGAGGTTTCCATTTTCCAATCCGCAGCGGACCATCGACGGCCCGGTCGTCCGGGGTAAATCCGTTTTCCATCGCCGCCAGGTAGACGAATAGTTTAAAGGCCGATCCCGGCTGGCGCTGTGCCTGGAAAGCCCTGTTAAATTGACTAGTTGCATAGTCGCGTCCGCCCACCAGCGCTTTTACCGCACCGCCCGGCGACATAGATACCAACGCTGCTTGGCTGACCCGCTTGGCCTTGCTGGTCTTGGCGAGCGTTGCCCGCAGGCGTTGTTCAGCCAGCCGCTGCAGGCGGGCGTCCATCGTAGTTCGAACAATCAGATCAACGCCCCTACGACCGACAAACCCCGACACCATTTCGAGCGCCCAATCGGCGAAGTAATTGGCAGCGTTATTCCGTTTCTTGCCGGCGGCAAGGCGCAATCTCTGGCGCGCGACGCGCTTTGCCGTTTGCGGTTCGAGGAATTTGGCGGCGACCATAGAGCCGAGGACAGCGCGCGCACGGTCCTCGGCGGCCTTGCGACTACGGTGTGGGGAATAGCGGGACGGTGCTTTAAGCAATCCGGCCAACACAGCGGCTTCATGGAGAGAAACATTGCGCGCCGATTTTCCGAAATAACGCCGCGCGGCAGCGTCGACGCCATAGGTGCCCGAACCTAGATACACGCGGTTGATATAGATTGTGAAAATCTGCTCTTTGGTCAAATTCGCTTCAAGCCAAAATGCCAGAAGCAACTCTTGCACTTTGCGCCGAAGCGTTCTGTCAGGTTTGAGAAAAACGTTTTTGGCAAGCTGTTGGGTCAGCGTACTACCGCCCTGGCGCACACGTCCTGCCCGGATATTGGCCACAGCCGCACGAACCAGCGCGATAGGATCAAAGCCCAGGTGCTCAAAAAACCGCCGATCTTCGGTAGCAACGATCGCCTGCATCAAATAGGGCGGTATGTCGGCGAGGCTAAGTGCATCTCCGTAGAGATCGCCGTAGGTCGCGATCTCGCGTCCGTCCGCATCCATTAAAGTCACGCTTGCTTTCCGGGGCGTAACAGCAAGATTATCGATATCCGGCAGATCATAGGCATACCATGCAACCATTATACTGAGCGCAACCGCACCCCAGATTCCGACAATGAACGACCATTTTAGCGTGCCCATAACCAAACGTGACCGCCGCGATCTCTGGGTCTTTTTGCCTGATTTATCCGACTCGATTTTTGTCGCACTCATGCCTTTTTCGCCACTCCCTCCGAAAACCATGGCGCCTATTTTTCCGGTTTTTAGTTCAGGTTTCCCAGCCCGCGGAACCGAGGATTTGCGCGCCAGATTTTTAGCCTTTTTCTTGACTCATCCTTTTGAAGACGATTTCGGTTTTATCGGTTTTCGCTCGGCCATAGCGATATATGTTGTAGATTAGGAATTGCATAAAATCCAATTCACCAATGTGACGTCAGCAAGGCAACATGTCCGACAGCAAAACCGACGATACACATTCGATAAATGTGCGTCCCGCCCAGCGTGACGACGCCGACGCGATCGCGCGTATGGCGCGGGCGCTCAGCAAATCGGATGGCGAGCGCATATCCCGCTTTTCCGCCACGGCCTTTTTGCGCGATGGGTTTAGCGACCTTCCTGCGTTTTTCGCACTAGTTGCAGAATGCGACGGTATTCCCGCCGGTTATGCCGTTTATTATTGGGGATATGATACCGACAGTGCGACTCGCGGAATTTATCTCGCCGATTTGTACGTCGATAAAAAGCGTAGGCGGGCGGGCGTCGGTACGGCGTTAATGACCTTTATATCCCTCCATACCAGAGAGCAGGGGGGTCGTTGGCTTTTCTGGTCCGTGCTAAAAAGAAACAAAGCGGCCCGGAAATTTTACCGGCATATCGCCCCCGAACTTAAAGATGTTGTGATCTGCGCGGCATTTGGAACAACCTTCGATCAAATCGCTGATCGCGCCCAAAACGCGGGACACTGAGTTTTAAACGTCGAGATTGACGACCTTGAGCGCGTTATCCTGGATAAAATCTCGACGCGGTTCGACCACGTCACCCATCAGCGTGGAGAATACCTCTTCCGCATGGTCAACATGTTCGATGCCAACCCGCAGCAGGGTCCGAACTTCCGGATCAAGCGTCGTTTCCCAGAGCTGTTCGGGATTCATCTCACCCAGCCCTTTATAGCGCTGGACACCAACACCCTTTCTGCCGAGGGCCAAAATAGAATCGAACAGTTCGACCGGCCCAGTGACTCGTTTTTCCAATTCCTTGGCCATCAGCCTTGCCGGCCGCGCATAGAGCGCCTGAAGCTCCGGTGCGATTTCATCAAGCCGGCGCGCTTCGGTTGACCGCAGCAAGGCACCATCAATTATCTGGCGTTCGGTGACACCGCGACGCGTGCGTATGAAACCGATACCGCCACCTTCGATTATTTCCGCGTGCCAGCCGCGATCGGCGGGCTCGGCTAAACCGTCCAGTCGGCGCGCCAATGCATCAGCAACTAGCTGCGACTGTTCTTCAGAATCAAGAAGAATCTGGTTGAATGCGCCCAGCACCGCGGCCTGTTCGGCGACTTCGGCATTGGTCAACTTGGACGACATCGGTTCCAGCAGACGTTTCGCCCGTTGGGCTTGTTTGACCCGGTTGTAAAGATCTTCCCCCGCGATCTGAGCGCCATCGCTAATCGACAGGACTGCATCGCGCAGCCCAGCCCGAATCAGGTATTCCTCCATCTCCGGATCGTCTTTGAGGTATTGTTCGCTGTCACCTTTTTTAGCACGATAAAGCGGCGGCTGAGCAATATAGAGATAACCGCGTTCAATAATTTCCGGCATCTGACGATAGAAGAATGTCAAAAGAAGTGTGCGGATATGGCTGCCGTCGACATCGGCGTCGGTCATGATGATGATCTTTTGATATCTCGCTTTTTCTATATCGAACTCTTCAGCTCCGATTCCAGCACCGAGGGCTGTTATGAGTGTACCGAGCTCCGCAGACGACAATACCTTATCGAAACGCGCGCGTTCGACATTGAGAATTTTACCGCGCAGCGGCAACACCGCCTGATTTTTGCGGTTGCGCGCTTGCTTAGCGGAGCCACCGGCAGAATCGCCCTCAACGATAAACAATTCAGATTTTGACGGGTCGCGTTCCTGGCAATCGGCAAGCTTTCCGGGAAGCGACGAAATATCTAGGGCGCCCTTGCGCCGCGTCAGATCCCGCGCCTTGCGCGCCGCTTCCCGCGCGACCGCCGCCTCGACGACTTTGCTAATGACCTTCCTCGCTTCGTTCGGATGTTCTTCGAACCATTGGCCCAGCTTTTCGGTCGCAATACTCTCGACAACTGGTCGCACTTCCGACGAGACCAGCTTGTCCTTAGTTTGGGACGAGAATTTGGGATCCGGCACTTTAACCGAAAGAACGCAGGTCAACCCTTCGCGCGCATCATCGCCCGATAGCGAAATTTTTGCCTTCTTGGCGATGCCGCTGTCATTGGCGTAACCGTTAACGGTGCGCGTCAAGGCAGCACGGAAGCCAGCGAGATGCGTGCCGCCATCTGACTGTGGAATTGTGTTGGTAAAACACAGCGTCGTTTCGTGATAACTTTCCGACCATTCCAGCGCCATATCGACGCTGAGCCCACTCTGTTCTCCACTGATGACTATAGGGGTTTCAATCAGCGGTGCCTTACCCCGATCGAGATGCTTAACAAATGCCTCGATACCGCCTTCGTATTCAAGAACCGTCTCAATCGGGTCGACGCCGCGCGCATCGGTCAGCACCAAGCGCACCCCCGAATTCAGGAATGCCAGTTCTCGCAACCGGTGTTCCAGCGTCGCGATATTGAAATCAATCATCGTAAAAGTTTCAGTCGACGGCAAAAACGTTACAGATGTACCCTTTTTCCCGTTAGCATCGCCGACGGTCTTAAGCGGGCTATCTGCTTCACCATCGTGGAAACGGATAACATGCTCCTTGCCCTCACGCCATATTCGCAGTTCCAGCCATTCCGACAAGGCATTGACAACAGACACGCCCACGCCGTGGAGCCCGCCGGAAACCTTGTAGGAGTTCTGATCGAACTTACCTCCAGCATGAAGCTGTGTCATGATGACTTCGGCGGCTGAAACGCCCTCTTCTTCATGTACCTCGACCGGAATACCGCGCCCGTCATCCGTTACCGTGACTGATCCGTCGCCATTCAGCGTCACGGTTACTTCGGAACAGTGTCCGGCGAGCGCTTCATCGATCCCATTATCGACAACCTCGTACACCATGTGGTGTAAGCCTGAGCCATCATCAGTGTCGCCGATATACATACCAGGCCGTTTCCGAACCGCTTCGAGCCCTCTCAAAACCTGGATCGAACCCGCGCCGTACTCGGCTTCAGTACCTTCTGTCGGTGGTGTGTCTGCTGGTGCCGTCATATTATCCTCAAACTCCGCGCACGGTGGCGCAATCGACCCGGAAGTACTGCGCCCGATCGCCGAATGCTTCAAAAACCTCGGGGTCAGTGCCAGTCATCCAAGCCTGTGCACCGACCGCACAAATCTCGTCAAACAACGCCGACCGCCGATCGCTATCCAAGTGGGCAGCTATCTCATCCATAAGCAACAGGGGTGCCGTAGCGCGGTCAAGCGATACGAGCCGGGCGTGCGCCAACACGATACTAATCAGAAGTGCTTTCTGTTCGCCGGTCGAACAACCAGCGGCGGGCCGATTTTTTCGTATATTTACCACATCGATATCCGACCGGTGTGGCCCGGTGAGGGCACGGCCCGCTTCGCGGTCTGCCGCGCGGGATGATGCAAGCGAATCGCGAAACAGATCTTCGGCTTCAAGGGCCGACCTGTTCTCAAGCCATCCTTCGGCGTCGCCAACTAATGATATAGCCGCTGCCGGAAAAGGCCCGACGCCAAGCTGGCAGGCTGCCGCCAGCCGCTGCACAAAGACCCGACGCGCTGCCGCAAGCGCAATGCCGCTTTCCGCCATTCTTTTTTCGAGCGCGGACACCCACTTGGCATCGACAGCTCGAAGTCCTGTTCTATCATCCCGCAGCAATCGGGTACGTTCCCGCATTGCCTGCTCGTATTCGTTCAGACGCGCCGTATGGGCGGCATCGAAGGCGGCCACCAGGCGGTCGAGAAACCGGCGGCGCGCCGCCGCGCCCTCCATAAACAGTCTGTCCATATCAGGCACCAACCACACGACGGAGAGAACCTGACCGATCGCCGATTGACTTCGCGCCGGCGCGCCATTCATGCGTGACACGCGCCGACCGCCATCTTCACCTTCAGCAGTGGCTTCAAAGCCGGTGCCGATTTCGGTAGGGCCCGTTGCGGTATCCAGTGTGGCCGCGATCGCCCAACGCATGCCGCCTGGTAAAACATCGCGGGCATCGCTGCGGGTAACATCAGTCAAACGGGCGCGACGCAGACCACGCCCCGGCAACAAAAAAGAAATAGCTTCGAGTAAATTGGTTTTTCCGGCGCCGTTCGGCCCCGTAAGCACTACCGGGCGCATATCGCATTTCAGCTTCAACGACGCGTAACTGCGAAAATCGGTCAACGAGAGCCTGACCACTGCGCTTCGTTCGGGCGAAACGGTGAAGTCGGGAGAATTTTGCAGGACACGATACACCAACCGGTCTGGCCGCGTCAGACGCGCATCGGCATGAGAACATACAGTGCACTGGTGTCGCCGAGATCCTGCACCAAAGTCGGCGATGCACCGTCGGAGAGCATGAATCTAGCGTCGGCACCCTCGATTTGCTGCGTGATATCAAGCAAGTACTTAGAATTGAACCCAATTTCCAAAGAACCGTCATTGTAGTCGACGTCGAGCTCTTCGCGGGCGCTGCCGGCCTCCGGGCTTGTCGCGGTCAGCACCAGACTGCCATCTTCGAGTGATAGCTTTATAGCGCGGGATTTTTCGGTGGAAATGGTCGACACTAGGTCCACCGCCTTTACGAATTCTGTCCGCTTTACTTCAAGCGTCTTGTCATTGCCGAACGGAATAACCCGGTCGTAATCGGGGAAAGTACCATCGATCAGCTTCGATGTGAGAACAACATCAGAAAATTCAAAACGGACCTTGGTTTCAGACAGCGCGATTTCCACATCGTCTTCGACCTCATCGATAAGCTTCCGGATTTCGGCAACCGCTTTGCGCGGCACGATTACGCCAGGCATCCCGGCCGCGCCATCAGGCAAAGGCACCTCTACGCGCGCGAGACGATGCCCATCCGTTGCGACAATCCGCAGAACCGGTTTACCATCCGTTTCAGCAGCGTGAAAATATAGCCCGTTCAAATAATAGCGAGTTTCCTCAGTCGACATGGCAAAGCGCGTCCGGTCTATTAGACGGCGCAGCATGGCGGCTGGCAACGTAAACCTGTGTGGCAGATCACCGTCCGACATTACCGGGAAGTCCTCGCTTGGCAGCGTTGTCAGGCTGAGCTTTGAGCGCCCGGATTTAATTTCCAGCTGTCCCTGTTCGCCGCCAGAGCCGATTTCGAGCTGGGAGCCTTCCGGCAGTTTGCGAACAATATCATAGAGCGTGTGCGCCGGGACTGTTGTCGACCCATCCTGTGCGACGTCGGCGTCCGTACCTTCTATTATGGCAAGATCCATATCCGTTGCAGTCAGACCGAGCTTGCCGCCATTGGCCTGAAGCAGAACGTTCGACAGGATCGGGATTGTCGTTCGCCGCTCGACGACGCCCTGCACATGGGTGAGGGACCTGAGGAGAGTGCTGCGTTCGATGGTAAATTGCATGGCTGTGTGTCGGCTTTCACGCTGTTAGGGCCACCGGAATAGCTTGCTGCCGAATGGCGCGCTTAGCGGACACATTCATTATGGCAACGAGGCCTTTGAGAGATCCCAAATTATACCACAAGTCATTGAAATCCCAAGAGAAGTCAAGAATGCAAAGCCCGTCTGAACGGGCCCTAAAAGGCCAGTGTTATCAGAGGGTTACAGCTCGCAAAAGCGCATACACCCGGTCCCGCGAATCAAGAAAGGAAGGACCAGGACCAATCGGGCGGTTTTTAGCAGAAAGTCATGGCTGGTGGCGCCTAGGCCAAGTAAGGTCTGTGGCGGTAATCATCCCTCAAGCATACGCCGCAGCAGATCAACATCTTCAGCGAAGTTTATATCCGACGTCCGCAGTTCTTCTACCTTTTTAACGGCGTGTATGACAGTCGTGTGATCACGACCGCCGAACTTCCGTCCGATTTCCGGCAACGACCGGGACGTAAGCTGCTTAGATAGATACATAGCAACCTGGCGTGGGCGCGCAACCGCCCTCGATCGGCGCGCCGAATGCATGTCGGCCATCCGGATATTGAAATGCTCCGCTACCCGTTTCTGGATTTCCTCGATCGTGATTCGCCGATCGCTGGCCCGCAGTAGGTCATGCAAGACCTCTTGACAGCTTTCCAGCGTGATGTCGCGGCCGATCAGCGTGGAATGAGCGGACACCCGATTCAGCGCTCCCTCAAGCTCGCGCACACTTGATGTGATCTTGTGAGCGAGGAACTCAAGCACCTTGTCCGGAACGACCGCTTCCAGCTCGTCTTTCTTGGCATGCAGAATACCGAGCCGCAACTCGTAAGTGGTGGCATGGATATCCGCGACCAAACCCCATCCGAGCCGGGAGCGCAAACGCTCCTCCATCCCTTCTAGGTCCGACGGTGACTTGTCTGCCGATACGACGACCTGACGGTTATTATCAACAAGATCGTTAAACGTATGGAAAAACTCTTCCTGCGTGGACTCTTTGCCGTTGATGAACTGGACATCATCGATCATCAGCACGTCGACAGACCGGAACCGTTCCTTAAAGGCCATCGTGTCTTGAAATCGGAGCGCTCGGATAAAGTGGTACATGAACTTTTCAGCCGAAAGATACACTACCTTGCGATCCGGCTGGTGCTCCCGAATATGCCACGCAATCGCGTGCATCAAATGGGTTTTACCAAGACCTACCCCGCCGTAGAGGAACAACGGATTGTATGTGGCCGTCGGCGAGTCCGCAACCCGGCGCGCCGCCGCGTAGGCCAGTTCGTTCGGCTTGCCCACAACAAAATTATCGAACTTGAACCTAGGGTCCAGTGCCGCACCGACGTCGCCCTCGGCACGATCAGGCGAGATCCTGGCCCCTTCGGAGGCACGCACCATGGTTTCGGAAGCTGGTTTCGCGGCGGTAGTCGCCCTGATGTCTTCCTTATCGGCCAGCACGAAGATATCAACATCGGACACCGGCGAATTACCGTCCGACCAAAGAGTGGAAATCCGATCGCCATAGTGATTTGCCACCCAATCGCGCATGAAACGGGTAGGGACCGACAGTTTCACAACGCCATCAGCATATTCTACGAGATTTAATGGCTTCAGCCAGCTTTTATAGGCTGAATCGCCGACTTCAGCCCGTAGAACGCCGCGGACACGTGTCCAGCGCGCATTAATATCCTGGGTTAAACCGTTCTTTGCCATGAGCTTACCCCTGAACCCAGGGAAGACCACTGGCCTTCCAGCCAGCGGAAGATCCACGATGTCGGTTCTGATCGTGCGGACCCTCAAAGCCCTCGCTGATATTGAAACACGCCGCGTAACCCGCCTGAGTCAGCGCCATGGCGGCCGATTTTGAACGCACGCCGGACCGGCAAAGAAAATATATCGGCTGTGATTTATCAGGCGACGCCGCGATGACTGCATCCACAAAAGATGCATTAACATCCATTGTCGGAAAAACCTGCCATTCGATCAGAACCGGTTCCCTGCCAGCCCCCGAAAGGTCGGGAGTACCTACAAAGTTCCATTCTGCTGTCGTCCGTACATCGACCAGAACAGCACTAGGATTATTCTTCACCCCTTCCCATGCTTCCAACACGTCAACATCCCCGGCGTAACCAACGCTAAATGCCTGCCCGTCGGTGGTTACCCCAGACTCGGATGATTGACCCATTGACCGTCCCCTTTAACGACTCGCACAGAGCTCGTCGACGATTACTTTAGCGACTATTCTCAAAGAATTAGCGTTGCGTTTCTCAGCATACAGACGCTGAATACGTTATTTTTTCGTAATTTTTACGGATCACCCTGTCGAACCGAAAGTCGACTGTAACCATCACAAAGCACAGGCGCAACGGCTTGATAGCCTCTCGTGACGAAAATATTGCCGATTCGGAACATTTATAGGGTTGACAGAATAGAACGGTGCATAACCCTGTGGAAGAACCCTGAAGCCGTCGTGGGCGCGGGTTTTCACCAATTACCATAAACGCAAAAGGCCGGCGGTAAGCCGGCCTATTCTAAAGTCTCGGAAGCGATTGACTCTAAAGCACTATCCGCCGGTTAGGCGAAAAATTAGATCGCCTTGATACGCCGCGACAAACGCGAAATCTTACGCGACGCTGCATTCTTATTGACGACACCGCGCGAAACACCGCGCATCAATTCGGGCTGTGCCGATTTAAGAGCTGCATTTGCAGAGTCTATATCACCGGTCTCAATCGCAGTTTCGACCCTTTTAATAAAGGTCCGAATTCGACTACGTCGATTGATATTGGTTGCCGTCTTGCGCTCGTCACGCCGGCCGCGTTTTTTCGCGGATGTTGTATTCGCCATCGGTATCCCTCTCAAACGAGGGGTGTTTCTACGAAGGAAGTTGCCCGGCGTCAAGGGTTTCTGCGGGCTTAGAGACGATTATTTGACCCCTCTGTCAGGCGCCATGATGGTCGCTATCCTCCCGCCTTGGGCTGCGCCGGAACGACCCGAATTTCAAGCCGTACCACGCTGCCCCGGGCTTTGAGCTCAAAGTTCAGCACTTCTCCATCCCTACTATAGTTGCCGCCCCGTGCCATGGACCAGCCAAGAGGGGGCAGGGCCTTGCGATAAAACGCCCGAATCGCTTCTGGATTGGCTTTTCCCGTCGCAACCGCCATCACAATCCGCCCTGTTGGACTGTCAAACGTGACGCCATCCTCAACAACCTCGGCCAGCCCGGGCGCCAGCGGCAAATCATCGATCGAGGCGAAAAATTCGGACGCGACAAGCTGTATCGGCGCAAATAGGAGTCCCGAAACCACCAGAATCGCGAGCATAGAGCCTATTTTAGCCGCCTGAGAGGCAATTCTACAGGACAGAAAGGCCGGTTTAGCGTTGAATTTCAGCATGAGGCCTTACCTTTGCCGTTTTGCGCAATAAAAAGTCGATCGACCCGATTGTACAATCCGGCTGACCGACTGGCCACAGTCGCATCCGGGGCACGGCTCCCCGGTGCGGCCATAGACTTTGAAGCTGTGCTGGAAGTAACCCAGTTCGCCGGTGGGTGCGATGTGGTCGCGCAACGACGAGCCACCTGCCTCAATCGCGTCACCAAGAACATCGCTAACCGCTTTCGCCAGCCGGTTGGCGCGATGACCCTGAACCGTCGCCGCTTGTCGCCGCGGCGATATGCCTGCCGCATACAACGCTTCGCAAGCATAGATATTGCCAACCCCGGCGATAATCGTTTGGTCCAGCAGCGCTGATTTAATAGGCGTTTTCTTTCCCTTTAAACGTGCCGCAAGTACGGGGCCGGTAAAATCTCCCCCCGTGGGCTCGGGGCCCAAATGGCCAATAAGCTTGTGGCGAGCAAAACTTTGGCGATCTGTCAGGACCATCAGCCCGAAGCGCCTAGGGTCGGAGAACCGGATTACCGTGCCGTTCCCGACATGAAAAACGATATGCTCGTGTTTGGCATGGCGGCCGGTATCGTGCGCAAATTCTGCCGGGCGGCGACCCGCATCGTCCGGCGTCTCGATAATCATTCTGCCCGACATGCCTAGATGCGCCAGCAGGACGGTTCCGTCATCAAATTCGCCGACGAGGTACTTCGCCCGCCGTCCCAGTTTTTCGAGGGTACGACCTTCGAGGCGCTGGTCGAAATCTTCTGGCACCGGCATCCGGAGGTCGTGTCGCCGCACCTCGACCCTCTCGACCCGACGACCTTCCATGACCTGGGCCAGTCCACGGCGGACGATTTCGACTTCGGGGAGTTCGGGCATATCGTGAAGGTAGCGGGAAGCGCGCCCGCACGCTATCCTCAAACGTATGGGATCACCGACAAATCAGCAATCAGACGCGCCGGACAAGAACGCCGAGGATAACAGCGAAACCGATTTCGGGTTTCGCCGGGTAGATTTGGCGGATCACACCGGTCTCGTCCGCGGCGTCTTTGACTCCGTCGCCAGGCAGTATGACCTGATGAACGATCTGATGTCCGGCGGTCTCCATCGGGTATGGAAAGCCGCGCTTCAGAACCGCTTGAATCCAAGGCCCGACATGACCCTGCTAGATGTCGCCGGCGGCACCGGCGATATTGCAGAAGGTTTTCTTAAACGCGGCGGGGGCGGCGCCATCATCTGCGATATCAACCGCGAAATGCTAACGGCCGGGATGGACCGGGCGCTGGACCGCGGAAACACAGCGGGCCCGTCCTGGGTTTGCGGCGACGCGGCGGCATTACCGTTAGCACGCGCCAGTGCCGATGCTTGCACCATCGCTTTCGGGCTCCGCAACGTGACCTGTCGAACACATGCACTCGCGGAGATGCACCGGGTACTAAAAACTGGCGGCCATTTTATCTGCCTTGAATTCAGCCCGGCCGTTCTGCCCCAGTTGCAGGCACTCTACGACACCTATTCTTTCAAGGTCATACCTTGGCTAGGCCAGCATGTTGCCGGGGACGCGGACGCCTACGCTTATCTCGCCGAGAGCATTCGAAAATTTCCACCCCCCGAGCAACTCGCAGCCGAAATGCAGGATGCCGGGTTCGGCAACGTGACCCAGACGCCGATGTCAGGCGGAGTCGTCTGGATGCACTCAGGTTGGCGTATCTGACAAATGTTCGCCGTTCTGCGTCATTTTCGCCGAATAATTACGGTCAGTCGCATCCTAGCGCGCCACGACACGCTGTTCCCGCTGGAGCGGGCAGGGGTGCCCGGCGCGGTGGTCAGCCTGTTGCGGATCATTCTACTGGCGCCGCGCAAATCCGAAGTCCAGAAGATGCGGCCGGGCAAACGGCTGACAATAGCCTTAACCGCGCTCGGGCCGGCCTACGTCAAGCTGGGCCAGGCGCTGTCAGTGCGCCCCGATCTGGTGGGCGATACCTTGGCCGACGACCTGACGTCGCTGCAGGATGACCTACCGGCATTCAGCGGTGCCGATGCGCGGGCCGCGATCGAGGCGGAACTGAACGGCACAGTCGACGAGCTGTTTGGATCGTTCGACGACACTGCAATCGCCGCAGCCTCCATCGCGCAAGTACACAAGGCGACAAACCCGGAAGGCCACCCGATCGCGGTTAAAGTTCTCCGGCCCGGAATTGAAGCCGCGTTTGCCCGGGATCTCGATGTCGCCCTATGGGGCGCTGGACAGCTCGAGAAACTGCGTCCCGATATGTGCCGGCTGCGCCCCGTGGAGGCGGTCCGAACGATTATACGTTCGGTCGAAATCGAAATGGACCTGCGGTTCGAGGCAGCGGCGGCCGACGAACTACGCCAGAACTTTGAAGACGACCCAACGTTTTCGGTGCCCGCCGTGGACTGGCAGCGGACGGGCAGGCGGGGGATGACAACCGCCTGGATCGATGCGACGCCTATGAACGAAATAGACGCGGACTCGGACAAGTTCAACCGGGAGAATATCGTCGCAAGCTTTGCGCGGGCATTTTTCCTGCAGGTGTTCCGGGACGGCTTTTTCCATGCCGACTTGCATCCCGGCAATATATTCGTTGACGCCGGGGGCGTGGTCCATGCGGTGGACTTTGGCATCATGGGCCGGCTGGACCGCCAGACGCGGCAGTACCTCGCAGAGATGCTGCACGGATTTCTGACGGGCAACTACAAACGCGTCGCCGACATTCATATCCAGGCGGGCTACGTGCCCGCTGACCAGTCGGCGGACGAGTTCGCACAGGCCGCCAGGTCGATTGCCGAGCCGATTCTGGGGTTGCCATTGAGCGAAATCTCACTCGCCCGACTGCTGGCGCAACTTTTTGCCATAGCCGAAAAATTCGAAATGCGCGCCCAGCCCCAACTTCTACTGCTGCAGAAAACGATGCTGGTCGCCGAGGGAAGCGGTAGGCATTTATACCCCGACATCAATATGTGGGAGCTCGCCCGACCACTGATCGAAGAATGGATGATGGAAAATATGGGGCCGGAGGCACGCATGCGCGAGGCCACGGAGGCCCTTCTCGACCGGCTCGAACGCCTGCCGCAACTGATCGCCGATATGGAAGGTTCTATCAGTGCCATCACCCGAGACGGGCTGCGGGTCAATCCGGCATCTCTGGAATCCCTGACCGGCGCCCAGGCACGACGCGGGACTTGGCGGATATGGGCGGTCGCAGCAGCGACGGGGGCGCTCGTTCTCGTCGCATTGGACTGACCACAATTTGTTGCCAAAATGCTTTAAAATCATTAGGTTAACAGCTTTCCGGTGAGGGGATGTCCGCGAATGCTCCATGGCAAACGCATACTTCTGATTATATCGGGCGGGATCGCGGCATATAAAAGCCTCGACCTGATCCGGCGGCTGCGCGAACGAGGCACCGCTGTGCGTTGTGTCCTAACGGATTCGGCAACCCAGTTCGTTACACCGCTTTCAGTGTCGGCGCTAAGCGAAGACAGAGTTTATGGCGATCTGTTTTCACTAACGGATGAAGCAGAAATAGGCCATATCCAGCTATCGCGGGATGCCGACCTGCTGGTAGTAGCGCCGGCGACAACGAATATCATGGCCAAGATGGCCCAGGGAATCGGTGATGACCTGGCCACCACGGTTCTGCTGGCGACCGACAAAGACGTTCTCGTAGCGCCGTCTATGAATGTACGCATGTGGGAACATGCGGCTACACAGACAAACATCGCGACGCTAAAATCACGCGGGATTTGGTTTGCGGGACCGACCGAAGGTGCAATGGCCTGTGGCGAATTCGGCGAGGGCCGGATGGTCGAACCGCTGGAGGTCCTAGCGGAAATCGAGAGCTATTTTACGACGTCTGCGCCGCTTGCCGGGCGGCGGGCGATTGTCACCAGCGGGCCTACCTTGGAAGCGATTGATCCGGTGCGATATATCGCTAACCGCTCATCAGGCAAGCAGGGCCACGCGATTGCCGCAGCGCTGGCCCATATGGGTGCGGAAACGATCCTGGTGACTGGCCCCACGAACGAAACAGCGCCAGCAGGCGTAGATGTCCGGCATATTGAATCCGCGCGGGAAATGTATGATGTCTGTGTCGGCGCACTGCCGGCGGATATCGCCGTCTGTGCCGCCGCCGTCGCCGACTGGCGGCCCGCACGGCAGGGCGACCGCAAGATCAAGAAAGAGAAAGGCGCGGCCCCACCCAGCATTGAAATGGTCGAGAACCCGGACATCCTGCGTACTTTATCCTCTGCTGGAAACCAGCGTCCTGCGCTAGTCGTAGGCTTCGCCGCCGAAACTGGTGACCTGATCGCGAACGCCACCGCAAAACTGATGCGCAAGGAATGCGACTGGATCGTCGCCAACGACGTCTCGGCCGATACCGGGACCTTTGGCGGCGACACAAATACAGTCCATCTCATTACCGCAAACGGATCGGAAGACTGGCCCGTAATGCGCAAGAACGAGGTGGCCGACCGCCTGGCAGAACGCATTGCCGGACGTTTTAATCAATCCACAGAGGCTGTCGGATGATGAAGGTAGACATCGCCGTTACCCGTTTACCCCACAACGCAGCCCTGCCGCTGCCCGCCTATGAGACGGCGCTTTCCGCCGGGATGGACCTCGCGGCGGCAATCGAGGCGCCTGTGACGTTAGCGCCGGGTGGGCGTACCGTGGTGCCAACGGGCCTCGCCATCGCGCTGCCGGCAGGCTACGAGGCGCAGGTTCGGCCACGGTCCGGCCTTGCCGCCAAGAATGGAATCACCGTGCTGAACACGCCAGGGACGATCGACGCCGATTACCGCGGCGAAGTAAGGGTGATCCTCGTAAATCTCGGTGACGATGCTTTTGAAATCGAACGGGGCATGCGTATCGCCCAGATGGTTATCGCCCCCATCACCCAGGCAAGCTTTGCCGAGGTCGACACCCTGCCCGAGACGGCGCGCGGCGCTGGCGGCTTCGGGTCAACCGGCACCTGAAGCGGCGCCACACCCATGGATTTCACCGACGATCAGGTCCAACGCTATGCGCGCCATATTGTGCTGCCAGAAGTGGGCGGTGCCGGCCAAGAGAAGTTACTCAACGCACGCGTCCTTGTAATCGGCGCTGGCGGCCTGGGTGCACCATTGCTCATGTATCTCGCCGCCGCGGGCGTCGGCACACTCGGCGTGATCGATCACGATGTGGTAGACCTGTCGAACCTGCATCGCCAAGTAATCCATGGCACTGGAAAGCTTGGCAAAGCAAAGGTAGACAGTGCCGCCAGCTCGATCGCGGACATCAATCCGGAAGTATCGGTCGTGCCACATCAGGCACGCCTTACCGCGGCGAACGTCGACACGCTGATCGGCGGCTACGATCTGATTGCCGATGGAAGTGACAATTTCGAAACGCGATTTCTGGTGAATGATGCCTGCCATCTTGCCGGTAAAACCCTAGTTTCTGCCGCGATCCTGCGTTTCGAAGGACAGATCGCAACCTTCCGGTCGGCGCGCGGACAGGGCGAACCTTGTTACCGGTGCCTTTATCGCGAAGCGCCGCCGCCGGGACTCGTGCCGAGCTGTTCCGAAGGGGGAGTTCTCGGCGCGCTGGCGGGCGCTGTCGGCTCCCTACAGGCAATCGAAGTTCTGAAAGAAATCATGAGTATTGGGGACAGCCTCGCGGGCTGGCTGATGATCTATGATGCACTTACCAGCGACGTACAGAAGATGAAACTACCCCGCGATCCGGTCTGCCCGCTCTGCGGCGATGCACCGTCTATCACCGATCTTTCTGCGCACGCAGCGTGATGACCTCGCCCGACAAGCTCTCGCTGATCATTCAGTCCGGCGCGTATGAACGCATTCACTATGCATTGGTGATAGCGAGCGCCGCCCTTGCCGTCGGCAAACCCGTGACACTTTTGTTCACCATGGGTGGCACCCGTGCACTCACCGAGGACTGGGCGGACCAGGCCCGAGAGAAAGCCTTTGCCGCAGACGGTCTCGCTACCTTCGAAGACCTGCTCAGCGCCTGTCAGGAACTCGAGGCCACTTTTATGGTATGTGCGCTGGGATTGCGCTCCGAGAAGCTGGATACCGGCGATTTACGAGCCGATATCCCAATTACCGAAGGCAGCGCAGTGAGCTTTTTATCCGACGCATCGGACAAGGGTGCAATCCTTTACGTATGAATGTCAGGCCCGACGGGCCGGCTCAGATTTGATAGACCCGGTCTCGCGGATTGTGCTGGTCGACGAAGCTGCGAATATTCACGATGACTTTTTCGCCCATCGCGACTCGCCCTTCATGGGTCGCCGAGCCGAGATGAGGAGCCAGCACCACATTGTCGAGCCCCAGCAGTGCAGGTTCGATCTCCGGCTCCCGCTCATAGACGTCCAGTCCAGCGCCCGCGATTTTATTTTCCGCTAGCAGCCGCGCGAGAGCGCCTTCCTCTATGATTTCGCCGCGCGCGGTGTTGATCACGAACGCATGCGGCTTGAGCAGATTCAGCCGCTCTTCGTTGAGCAGATGATGGGTTTCCTTGGTATGCGGACAATTTATAGAAACGAAATCCATATGAGCCAGCATCTGATCAAGGTTTTCCCAGTACGTCGCTTCCAATTTGGTCTCAACATCTTCATGGAGACGGCGCCGGTTGTGATAGTGGACGGTCATCCCAAAACCTTTGACGCGTCGGGCCACCGCCTGACCGATTCGTCCCATACCAATAACTCCAAGGCGTTTTCCAGAAATCCGGTGACCAATCATAAAGGTCGGCGACCAGCCCTCCCATTTTCCCGACCGGACAAGCCTGTCACCCTCAGCAAGGCGGCGGGATGCGGCAAGCAGCAAACAGACCGTCATATCCGCCGTATCGTCAGTGAGCACCCCAGGTGTATTAGTGACCGCGATTTTTCTCGCATTGGCGGCCTCAAGGTCGATATGGTTCACACCAACACCGAAATTTGCAATCAGTTTGACCGAGTCGGGCAGGCGGTCGATCAGCCCGGAATCTATCTTGTCAGTTACCGTCGGGACAAGCACGTTTGCGCCTTCTACTGCAGCAATGATTTCATCAGAGGTCATCGGCACGTCGCTTGCATTCAGGCGCGCCTCGAACAACTCCATCATGCGCGTTTCCACAACGTCTGGCAGCGTCCGGGTAACAGTGACGACGGGTTTGCGTTGTGGCATCTTTAGCCCATCTCCATGAGTCCGTGTTCTTGCGATCCGATTTTTCTCTGGCGTATCAGGGCCAAGTGCGGTTGTCCAGAGGTCTTGAACTTGACGCTGCCGAGTATATTTTCTCCGGGTCAAAGGGGCGGTCTACCAAACACATGGAGCGACTCACCGCACTGGTTTATAGTGAAGGCATGAGTCGCTCTATGATCATCGCGATCGCTTTTGCCGGCGCCACAGCAATGCTTCTGGCAACGCCGATGGTCGCGATCGCTGATACAGGATTGCCTTTGCCGCGTTTTGCCTCGCTGCGCGCGGACAAGGTGCACCTTAGAACTGGCCCCGGGATGCGCTATCCGGTCGATTGGATCTTCGTGCAGCGCAACATGCCAGTCGAAATTGTCGCCGAGTTCGAAAATTGGCGAAAAGTCGGTGACTGGCAAGGAACCGAGGGCTGGGTGCATCGCTCGATGCTCTCAGGGAAGCGGACGGCAGTCATAAAGGATGGTATCCAGCCGCTTCGCCGCGGGCCCGCTTCAAATGCAATGCTGGTAGCCAGGGTGATGGAAAAAGTGGTCGCCAGCATCCTCGAATGCGAAAGCGATTGGTGCCGCGTTGAGGTCGCGAAAAAACGCGGCTGGATGAGACGCACCCATATCTGGGGCGTTTACCGGAACGAACAGTTGAATTGACGCAGACTAGCTAACAATAGATGGGAAATATTTCGTTTAGATAATTCGCTTCAGTCAAAATCCCGGGCGAGAGCGGTTCTAACCGCGGGTGGCATCCCGGCAGTATGGGCATAGCTCTGGTGACCGAAGCTTACGCTTACCTCAGTATCTTCCGCTCGGAATTCTGTAATCTGGACATCAGTGAATGCAAAATGGAGGAACTGAACAGATGACGCCTTTCCATCGGCCTTTGTGCGGTCAACATCTGTTTCCGCAATACCCAGTATTCTTGCTCCACCAACGGTGATTGAGATTGTCTCTTCGACGCCGCCAAGCGTCGAGAGTACCTTAGCACGTCGGTCTGGGTCGCCGATTTCAAACATGACGGTTGCAACTAGTTCACGCCCCTGCGGGATCAGCGGATTGTAGGCGGCGAGTTCATCCGAAATCTGGTTTTCACCGCCGCGCTCAATGTAAAGCATCTCGTGGACCTGGTTCCACATCGTCTCATAATTTTCGAAGTAGAAGGTGGCATGTGGGCCAACTTCCATCCGACGGTCTTTTTTGACTGCCATCAGCGCCTTTTTTCTCTCCCGGCGGCTCGAGGCATAGTCGTCGAACGGAAGAATGTCTGCGCGGGTAATTTCTTTAAGCGTGTTCATGCTATTTCCTGTCGTCGCGATAGGCCTGCGCCAGCAACTGCACCGGATGCGGCGCATGTATCGGCACCGCTGGCGGTGGCGTTTCTTTCTCGGCAAGTCTTTCCATTCCCTGAAGGATGTGAACACCAGCAAGCGGGCATTCCGACACCACATATTTCGGCGCGGTTTCTATGGCCTTTCGAGCGGCAGGCCGGCCGACCTTGATTGCGGTTTCAAAATTTTCTTTCATCATGCCCCAGGACCCACCGTGGCCAGAGCAGCGTTCGATCACAGTCACGTCTGAATCGGGGATCAGCCGCAATAATTCTGCGGCCTTTTGACCCATATTCTGCGCCCTTGAGTGACAAGCGAGATGGACGGTCACAGGGCCGTCTAACGGCTGCATGCCGTCAGACAGACCCTCATTCTTGGCAATATCGACTACATACTGGCTGATATCATGGGTCGAACCGGAAAGAAGTTTGATGTCGTCGTCATCCGGCAGGATTAGCGGCCATTCAAATTTGAGCATTAAGGAGCAACTGGGCGTCAGCGCAACAACGTCGTATCCCTTCTCAATCCACGGCCGGAAAACAGCGGCAATCTGCTTGGCGCTTTCAGCAACGCCAGCTATATCACCATGCTCCAACTTGGGCATACCGCAACAGGCGGGGTGCAGAACCTCTGTCTCGACGCCGTTTCGCGCCAAAACTTTAAGCACATCCATCCCTATTGAAGGATCGTTATAGTTGACGAAACACGTACCATAGACCACAGCTTTTCGCGCTTTGGCCGGGGCGTCGGCATCTCTCGCCGGCGGGTTTTTTCTTGCCTGGGCGATCAGGGTCTTGCTGTAGAATTTAGGGAGAGCGGCTTTCTCATCAATGCCGGCCGTTGCCTGAATCACAGGGCGCGTCAGTTTATTACCCCTCTCTGTCGTCCAGTTCGTCAACGGCGCGAGAGAACCTGCGAGCTTCCCGTTTCGATCGGTCTTGGAAATCTGTTTGGCGACGAAAGGGGCATCTCCTTTCTTTAGCTCGACTGCTCGGTAACGTAGCATCAGGTGCGGTACATCAAGATTGAATTCATGCGGCGGCACGTACGGACATTTTGTCATAAAGCACATATCGCACAATGTGCAGGCGTCAATGACTGGCTTGAAATCCTGTGAGTCGACAGTGTCGAGTTCCATGCTCTCAGCTTCATCGATAAGATCGAAAAGCAGCGGAAAGGAGTCACATAGATTGTGGCAACGGCGGCATCCATGGCAGATGTCAAACTGGCGGCGCAGCTCTGCATCCAGTTTTTTCTCATCATAGAATTCGCTATCCTGCCATGGGATAGGATGGCGTTCCGGCGCACCAAGGCTGCCCTCAGACATATGTCGGCCTCATCTTTCGTAGAAAATTTCCCGTGGGGCGCACTTAATAGACAAGCACCAATAGCACTAACGTGGGTCCTTCACAGGCGCGCAACCGGCCACCGATCCTACTACAGGCCAGTGGCCGGTCTAATTAGGTGAGGTCGTCGAGCGCCTTCTGGAAACGTCCGGCATGGGAACGCTCGGCCTTGGCAAGTGTCTCGAACCAATCGGCAATTTCGTCAAAGCCTTCATCACGGGCTTCTCGGGCCATGCCAGGATACATATCGGTGTATTCATGAGTTTCGCCAGCAACAGCCGCTTTAAGGTTGTTCGATGTCGAACCGATGGGCTCACCCGTTGCAGGATCCCCCGTTTCTTCAAGATATTCGAGATGTCCATGCGCATGGCCGGTTTCGCCTTCGGCAGTCGACCGGAACACAGCCGCAACATCGTTATAGCCCTCTACGTCGGCCTTTTGGGCGAAGTAGAGATAGCGACGATTGGCCTGGGATTCGCCCGCAAAAGCGTCTTTCAAATTGTTTTCGGTCTTTGTTCCACCAAGTGACGGCATGTCACCCTCCTTATTCTAGTTATGAATTGAGTCGCTCTGGTTTTCTGAAGGACGAGAGGCTTCGTCCTGCGATCCGTTTTCTGCCGGACCAAGTACCATCCATTTGAGACGGGCCTTTGACTTTATATAGGTGGCGGAAACCCAACCGTCAATAGTTTGGAATTATTCCAGAGAAGAGAATCGTCTCATTATTAGATTTTATTCCTGACCACTAACCCGCACAATAACATCTACGCGCTTGACGGATTTACCCTCAGGTGCGGCTGGTAGTTCGGACACATTGATCTGATCGCTCGGAATATCTTCCAGAGAACCGGTATCTTCGTGAAAGAAGTGATGATGGTCACCGGTGTTGGTATCGAAGTAGGATCGGCCTGCTTCTACCCCAACTTCGCGCATGATTCCGACACCAGTAAACTGGTGGAGCGAATTATAAACCGTAGCAAGAGAAACACTTACGCCGGCTTTCTGTGCTTCAATGTGCAAGTCCTCCGCCGTAACATGTCGATTTTCCCCCTCAAACAGCAGTTTGGCCAGCGCAATTCGCTGCCTAGTCGGGCGAAGACCAGCCTGCTTCAGGAAGGCGATCACGCCGGAATACGGTCGCTTTTGAGAGGTGTTCTCAGCCATGGAATAGGTATAGGACGTACGGCGAAAATTTTAAACCCCACGAAAAATTCGAGGTGCTAAATAGGTGTTCAGAAATTCTTGAAATTACCCCTGCCGGCACCGGAATAATTGACCCTAATCGCCGGTATGGAGCCGGGCGACTAGCTCCTTGACCGTTGGGATAAAACCGTTCGAATAAAACGGATCGTCCCTGAACTTGTAGGCGTTGTGGCCCGCAAACATCAGCTGTTCATCGACCGGGTCTCCATGGACGATATCCTGCAGCGTTTTCTGGATACAGTACGACCGAGGGTCAGGGCGACGACCCGTGGTTCCACCTTCATTCTGCGCCCAGTTCGAAAACTGGCATTGTGACAAGCAACCCATACAGTCTGACTGGTCGGTCTGGATTTGCTTGCCCTTTTCCGCCGAAACGAAGATGACAGTGGAATCCGGTGTCCTCAAACCTTCTGTATATCCCTCGGTAACCCATTGCTCGGCCCGCGACTTGTCGGCGGCAGTAACAAAAACCTTGCGGCCACGGGCGCCAATCTTGAATTCCTCATTCAGCTCACCCACTGGCTCTTCGACAAAAGCGACCTGGCGGTCGGAACGTCCCTTTAGCTCTTGCAGGAATGGATTGCGCACGGCCGATGAATAAAAACCGGTCGGACTGAATTTATTCAGAAAAACGTCACCTTCCTCAAGCGTCATAAGGCGTGTTTTCCATTCTTTGGAAATCGGACTTTCCTGGGTGAGTAGCGGGCGCGTGCCGTACTGAAAAGCGATCGGCGCGATATCGGGATCTTCGATCCAATCCGCCCAGTCCCGCAGATACCATACACCGCCGGCCATAACAATTGGCACGATATTTAGACCAAGTTCGTTCATGACCTTGCGCAGTTCCGCTACCCGTGGCCGCGGACCTTCAGGCACATGGGGGTCTTCGCTGTTCGACAGGCCATTGTGGCCGCCGGCCCGCCAAGGGTCTTCATAAACTACACCGCCAAGCCATTCAGGGTATTTGTTATATGAACGCTTCCACAACGCTCGGAATGCCCGCGCAGAAGAAACGATCGGATAGTAATAGACGCCGTATTCTGCCGAAATCTGGGCAATTTTATACGGCATGCCAGCACCGCAGGTGACGCCATGAATAAGGCCCTTCGCCCCACCCAGAACACCATGCAGGACCCGTTCAGCGCCCGCCATTTCCCACAAAACGTTCATGTGGATGCGGCCTTCGCCGCCAGAAACGTCATGGGCAATGCGAGCCTGAACCAGCCCGCCCTGAATCGCATAGGCTAAAAGTTCCTCATGTCGGTCACGCCGAGTTCTTCCATGATATACAGGCAGAATGGGATTTCCGTTTCCGTCAAAGGAATCGGCGTTGACGCCGGAAAATGTTCCGATACCACCGGCCGCCGCCCACGCGCCAGAGCTTTCGCCATTCGACACGGCGATGCCCTTGCCGCCCTCAACGAGGGGGGCGACCTCCTTGCCGGAGATGACAAGCGGTTGCAACGGTTTCAGAATCTATCTCCCTGACACGTGCCCTATGTTGCATATTATATGAAGGGTTTCCAAAACGGCCAGTCCCGGACAACGAATTATTCTCATTGCTCGGAACAAAAGCACGTTTTCCAGAAAACCGACGATCAAACGTCGCTATCTGCTTCTTCCTTCTTCTCGGACAGGTCTTGACCGGTTTCCTGATTAACGACTTTCATAGATAGGCGAACCTTCCCGCGGTCGTCGACCGCGAGGACCTTGACCTTGACCTGATCGCCTTCGTTAACGACATCTGTGACCTTGTCCACCCGGCGATTTTCGAGTTCGGAAATATGAACTAAGCCATCCCGGGAACCCATGAAGTTCACGAATGCGCCGAAATCGACGACCTTCACTACCTTGCCGGTATAAATCACGCCGATTTCCGGCTCAGCAACGATACCCTTAATCCAGTTCACCGCCGCTTCAGCTGCGGCATTGTCTACCGACGAGACCTTAATCGTGCCATCGTCTTCAATATCCACCTTAGCGCCAGTTTCATCGCAGATTTCGCGAATTACCTTGCCTCCCGTGCCGATCACCTCACGGATCTTATCTTTCGCAATCTGAAAAGTCGTGATCCGCGGAGCAAAATCGCTGACCTCTTCCCGGCCGGATGTCAGCGCGGCAGCCATCTCACCCAGAATGTGCATCCGACCGCCTTTGGCTTGTCCCAGTGCAACCTGCATAATCTCTTCGGTTATGCCGGTGATCTTGATATCCATCTGGAGAGCAGTGATACCTGCCTCGGTACCGGCTACTTTGAAATCCATATCGCCAAGGTGATCCTCATCGCCAAGAATATCGGAGAGAACGGCAAAGCGTTCATCCTCCTTGATCAAACCCATAGCGATGCCTGCACAGGGACGCCGCAGTGGAACGCCGGCATCCATCAGCGATAGCGAGGTGCCGCAGACAGTCGCCATCGATGACGAACCATTGGACTCGGTGATCTCCGACACGATTCGCATTGTGTAAGGGAAATCCTCTTTCTTCGGCAGCAAGGCGCGAATAGCACGCCAAGCGAGCTTTCCATGGCCAATTTCACGGCGCCCCGGAGAACGCAGGAAGCTGGCTTCACCGACCGAGTAGGGCGGGAAGTTGTAGTGCAGCAAAAAGTGTTCGCGATACTCTCCTTCGAGCGCGTCAATGATCTGCTCGTCCTGACCCGTGCCGAGCGTGGCTGTCACGATCGCCTGAGTTTCGCCCCGGGTAAACAGGGCCGAACCATGGGCGCGAGGTAGAATTCCTACCTCGGAGGAGATCGGGCGAACAGTCTCCAGATCCCGACCATCGATACGCTGCTTCGTATCTAGGATCGCATTACGAACAATATCCTTCTCTACCGTCTTCAGCATTCCCTTGGCACGTTCTCGAATACTGTCATCGTCATCAGCAAAAGTTTCCATCGCGGCGGACTTGGCGGCACCGATTTTTTCGACACGAGCCTGCTTGACGGTTTCCTGATAGGCATCACGAAGGCCAGCTTCGGCCGCAGCACTTACGCGCGCCAGAAGGGTATCTTCATCTGCAGGCGCCTCAGGAATGTCCCACGGTTCCTTCGCGCAAACCTCCGCCAGTTCGACGATAGCATCGATCACCGGCTGGAAACCTTGATGCGCAAACATAACTGCGCCGAGCATAATATCTTCAGAAAGCTCGTTCGCTTCTGATTCCACCATGTTAACGGCGTTGGCCGTGCCGGCCACGACCATGTCTAGATCGGTAACGTCCATCTGGTCTTGAAGCGGGTTGAGCACGTAATCACCCTCAATATAGGCAACGCGTGCAGCACCAATCGGGCCCATAAACGGGATACCGGAAATCGTGAGCGCCGCTGACGAGCCCACCAACGACACGATGTCGGGATCGTTTTCCAAGTCGTGCGCCATCACGGTACAGATCACTTGGGTTTCGTTCCGGAACCCGGAAGCGAAAAGCGGACGTAGCGGACGGTCGATAAGCCGCGAGGTCAGCGTTTCCTTTTCAGACGGACGGCCTTCGCGCTTGAAAAAGCCGCCTGGGATTTTACCAGCGGCAAATGTCTTTTCCTGATAATTGATCGTCAACGGGAAAAAATCGATCCCTGGCTTCGGCGATTTCTGCGCTACAGCGGTACAAAGAACCTGCGTGCCGCCATAAGTAACCATCACGGCGCCATCTGCCTGCCGGGCGATTTTCCCGGTTTCGATTATAAGAGGACGTCCGCCCCATTCAATTTCTTTACGGTGTTCAGTGAACATATCGTATATTCCTTCCTAAGCCCGCCGCCCTGCGCGGCCGGGCCGGTTTCGCATCGGCAGTTTGCCTGTGCGGCCGGCTAGCGTTCGACCCTTGCCGGACTTTGAGCGCGACCCCCATGGCCGCGACAGTTTATCCGCATTCGCATACACGTAACACCGGCCTGCAATATCGCGGGCCGGTTTAGGTATCAAACCGAATACAGCTTTCTGATCAGCGCCGAAGTCCGAGGCTTACGATCAGCTTCTTATAGCGCGATTGATCTTTGCGCTTGAGATAATCCAGCAAGCGCCGTCTCTGACCAACCATCATCAGCAGGCCACGTCGCGAGTGGAAATCCTTTTTATGTTCTTTAAGGTGTTCCGTAAGGTTTCCGATACGCTCCGACAGGATAGCAACCTGAACCTCCGGCGAACCTGTATCGTATTCTCCGGTGGAATATTCTTTAATTAGCTCTGTCTTGCGCTCTTGCGTAATCGACATCGTTTACTCCGTTTCCGCGCTCGGCCTGTGAGCGCCTTCGATGTTAAGTACCCGAACCGGCTGGATTTCCTCTCCTTCGAGACGGACGAGCGCAACCGGGATTTCACCCGACATGGCGCACAGCACATCCCCGTCTCTTAGTGCGTCCAACTTGTTCGCATCGACGAATATGGTACTGCCTCTTCGCGCCCGGACCGCGCGTCCATGACGCAGGTGATCGGTTTGGGTATCCGTCATGGCCAACGCCGGGATGTCGTCCAGCGCGGTCGTGACGGGCAGCAATGTATCTTGCGGAGTGGCAGATAGCATGGATTCGGCCAGTTTATCCAGAGAAATCGCATCTTTTTCGGAAAATGGTCCGCACAAGGTGCGGCGCAATTCCGACACATACGCAACAGTGCCCAGACGAACCCCGAGATCGCGGGCGAGGCTGCGGATATAGGTACCTTTTCCGCACTCGACTTCAAAGACCGCATGATCGGGGTCCAGCCTATCAACAAGCTCAAACCGGCTGATTTCAACGTTCCTCGCGGGCGGCGATTCACCGTCGCCATCACGCGCTTTCTTGTAGGATCGCACGCCCGCGATCTTAATTGCCGAATAGACCGGCGGCACCTGCGAAAGGGTGCCGGTAAATGCGGGCAAAGCCGCAAGAATCGCCGCGTCGTCAGGTCTGATATCGCTGGACGCGATCACACGGCCCTCAAGATCGTCCGTATCGCGGGCCTCGCCGAAACCGGCGGTAAAGCGGTAGACTTTGGTCCCATCCATCACGTATGGAACGGTTTTTGTGGCCTCGCCCAGGGCGATCGGCAGGACCCCTGTCGCCAATGGATCGAGCGTGCCAGCATGACCGGCTTTCTGGGCATCGAAAATAGAGCGGACGCGGCCCACCACCTGTGTCGATGTGAAACCGATATCCTTGTCGACCGCAACCCAGCCGTGAATTGGCTGCCCCCGGCGTTTACGTCTCATCTTCTTCTACATCGACTTCGTCGGGTACATAAACATCTGCAGACACCGCCGGGCTGCGCAGCAGGGCATCGATATGGCCCGCATTATCGAAACTGGAATCAAGCTCAAATGACAACGACGGCAGGCGTCGAAGGTCGACTTCAGACGCTACCCGGCGACGAAAAAACGGCGCTGCCCGTCTCAGACTCTCAAGAATTTCATTGCTACCGGTGCCTCCAAGCGGCATCACAAACGCCGTGGCATTGCGTAGATCGGAGCTGACGCGGACCTCAGTCACAGTAATCGTGACGCCATCGAGCCCAGGATCATTCGCTTCTCCACGACCGATCAGCTGCACCAGTGCATGCCGGATTACTTCACCGATACGCAGCTGCCTCTGGCTGCGGGGTTTCAATTCACCGCGCTTCATCCCCATAATCCGCTATACGACCCGTTGGTAACCAACATCGGCAACAAAACCGAACTCTGTGCTAAAGGGTCCTGGCGATTTCTTCGACGTCGAAGCATTCGATGACGTCGCCGGCCTTAAGATCTTGATAGTTCTCAAATGCCATGCCACACTCGAAAGCCTGCGCGACTTCACGCACTTCATCCTTGAAGCGTTTGAGGGTCGACAATTTCCCTTCATGGATAACGACGTCGTCACGCAACAGGCGAACACTGGAGCCCCGCCGTACAACACCCTCGGTAACTTCGCAACCTGCGACCCGGCCTACCTTAGTAATGTTAAACACCTCCTTGATAGCCGCGTTCCCAAGGAAAGTCTCACGAATCTGCGGTGCCAGCATGCCACTTAGCATCGATTTCAGGTCGTCCACCAAATCATAGATAATCGCGTAATAGCGAATATCCGCTCCCTCGCTCGCGGCAAGCTGACGCGCCTGAGAATTAGCTCGAACATTGAAACCAACCAGCATCGCTCCCGATGCTTGGGCAAGCGTGACATCTGATTCGTTGATCGCACCGACACCGGAATGAAGCACCCGGACAGAGACTTCGTCGGTACCAAGGTTATTGGCACTCTGAATGATAGCCTCCACCGAGCCCTGCACGTCGCCCTTTACGACGACCGGAATCTCTTTCACGTCGCCCGCCTGAATCTTATCGAACATCTGGTCCAACGTACCGCGGGCACCCGCCTGAACCTTAGCGTCACGATTGCGGCGCTGCCGGAATTCGGTAATTTCACGCGCTCGAGCCTCGTTCTCGACAACGCCGAATTCGTCACCCGCATCAGGTGTGCCATTCAAACCTAGGATTTCGACTGGCATGGACGGTGAGGCACTTTTAGTTCGCGAGCCTGTATCATCAATAAGCGCGCGCACCTTGCCCCATTCGGCGCCGGCGACAACAATATCGCCAACTTTCAGCGTGCCGCGCTGTACCAGCACGGTGGCAACAGACCCACGCCCGGTTTCGATCTTTGCCTCAACCACGACACCCTGCGCATTCCGGTCCGGGTTCGCCTGAATTTCAAGCATCTCGGATTGCAGAATAATCGCCTCTTCAAGCTTGTCGAGGTTGGTCTTTTTGAGCGCCGAGACTTCTACCGAGAGTATATCGCCGCCGAGATTTTCGGTCACCAATTCATGTGACAGCAATTCGTTACGCACCCGGTCGGGATTAGCATCCGATCGATCCATCTTGTTGATCGCAACAATGATCGGCACATCGGCTGCCTT
>NZGJ01000020.1 GCA_002689465.1 Rhodospirillaceae bacterium
TCCACCGGCTCTGCGTTGACCGTGGCCGGTTGCGGTATCCCGGTTGCCAAGCACGGGAACCGGGCGCTGTCGTCCAAGTCGGGTGCGGCAGATGTACTGATGGCGCTCGGCGTCAATATCGATGCCGATATGAGGCTGATCGAGAAATCTATCGCTGATGCCAAAATAGGCTTCATGATGGCGCCGCGCCATCACAGTGCCACACGCCACGTTGCCGGACCTCGGGTCGAACTTGCGATCCGCACTGTTTTCAACATGCTGGGGCCGCTCTCGAACCCGGCGATGGTGAACCGACTGATGGTCGGTGTTTTCGCCCCAGAATGGGTCGAACCGGTTGCCCATGTGCTGCGCGAGCTTGGCGCTGAGCGCGCCTGGGTGGTTCATGGCGAAGGCGGTCTGGACGAACTCGCCACTACCGGCTCGGCAAGCGTCGCTTCGCTTGAAAACGGCAAGATCGAAATGTTCGAAGCCACGCCGGAAGATGCGGGCCTACCCCGCTGCGATATCCAAGAGATCAAGGGCGGAGATGCGGAATTCAATGCCGCCGCGCTGACCGCCCTGCTCGCGGGCGAACCGAGCGCCTATCGCAACACAGTTCTTTTCACGTCCGCCGCCGCACTCCTTGTAGCCGGCAAGGCCGGGAGCCTGACAGATGGCGTAGCGATTGCAGCGGCCAGTATCGATGACGGAAAAGCCCGGGCCGCGCTTGACCGGATGATCGAGATTTCGCACGAAGTCATCGTTGAGGAAGAGGATAAAAACGGCGATGAGTAACGCCCTGACCCAAATCTGCGCCGACAAACGCGATCATGTCGTCGCCTCAAAAGCCCGGAAGCCGCTCGCCGATGTCGAGGCGGCGGCGAAGGAATCCGGCGCACCGCGCGGGTTCTACAAAACGCTGAAATCGGCAGCCGATGCGGGCTGCTACGGATTAATCGCCGAGGTCAAAAAGGCATCACCCAGCAAAGGGCTGATCCGGGCGGATTTCAACCCGCCAGAGATCGCCCGGGCGTACGAACGCGGCGGTGCGACCTGCATGTCGGTGCTCACCGATACCCCCTATTTCAAGGGCGAGGATGCGCATTTCGTGGCCGCCCATGGCGCGGTCTCGCTGCCGGCGATCCGCAAGGACTTCATGATCGATCTTTACCAAGTCCCGGAAGCCCGCGCGCTCGGCGCAGATTGTATCCTGCTGATCCTAGCCGCTCTCGATGACGGGCTTGCGATAGAGCTTGAAGCCGCGGCAACCGACTGGGGCATGGATGTTCTAATCGAGGTCCATGATGCGGAAGAGCTGGAAAGGGCGATGAAGCTGAACTCTCCCCTGCTCGGCATCAATAACCGGAACCTGAAANCCCTGGAGACCGATATTGAAACCACCCGACAGCTCGCGCCCTTAGTCATTAATGCAGACCGGCTGTTGGTCAGCGAAAGCGGGCTTTATACGCCGGAAGACCTCTCATCCATGTACGATTCTGGAGCCCGGTGCTTCCTGATTGGTGAATCTCTGATGCGCCAGGATGATGTTGAGGCGGCAACCCGCGAATTGCTATCTAGCCAATACCGGCATCGGGCGGCGGAATAATGGCAAAGCTAACCCATATCGGGGATGATGGCGAAGCTCGCATGGTTGACGTGTCCGACAAAGACATCACCGACCGGACCGCAACAGCACTCGGCACCGTGCTAATGGCGCCTGAAACGCTGAAACTAATCATCGACGGCACCGTCAAGAAAGGCGATGTGATCTCCGTTGCCCGGCTCGCCGGGATCATGGCAGCTAAGCGGACGTCCGACCTTATTCCATTGTGCCACCCGCTGGCCCTGAACAAGGTCGATGTGGATCTGACCTGCGATCCGGCGCGAAACGCCGTCGATATNGTGGCGACCTGCCGCGTCAGCGGCCGCACCGGGGTTGAGATGGAAGCTCTAACCGCGGTTTCAACCGCAGCTCTGACAGTCTATGATATGTGCAAGGCGGTCGACCGCTCGATGCAGCTCACCAATATCCATCTAGTTCACAAGGCCGGTGGCAAGTCCGGCGAGTTCCAGGCCGACGCACAGTCATGACGGGGAAGGACCTACTGCCCGTCGCCGACGCGCAACAACGCATCATTGATGCGTTTGAACCACTGCCAGCAGAACAGATTTCGCTCTCCGACGGGCTGGGCCGCGTTCTTGCCCGGGATGTTGCTTCGCGCCGCGATCAACCGCCGATGGCGATCTCGGCGATGGACGGCTACGCGGTACGGGCCGCCGATGTTACTTCCCTGCCCGCGTCGCTCAACGTTATTGGCTACGCACCCGCGGGACATGCCTTTGACGGCGCCGTTGCTCCAGGCGACGCCGTGCGCATCTTCACCGGAGCACCAATCCCAGACGGCGCCGACACAATCGTTATTCANGAAAATACCGAGCAATNCGGCGAAGTCGTCCGCGTGATGGATGGCGCCGCGCCAGTGGGGAGATATATCCGCCCCCCCGGGCTTGATTTCGCCACAGGCGATCTCCTGCTACCGCGTGGCAAAGTGTTGACCGCGCGCGATGTCGGGCTGTCGGCGGCAATGAATGTGCCGTGGCTCAGCGTTCACCGCAGACCGCGAATTTCTATCTTGGCTACCGGCGACGAGATCGTCATGCCGGGAGATCCGATAGGACGTGACCAAATCGTCAGTTCTAACGCACTGTCGCTTGCCGCCTTTATCACCGCCCAAGGCTGCACGCCACTCGACCTTGGCATCGCGCCGGACGAAGAACATGGCCTGCGGGCGCTGGCGGCCGGCGCACGGGGCAGCGATATCCTTGTCACGACGGGTGGTGCATCAGTGGGCGATCACGACCTAGTTCAGAGCGTTCTCGGCGACATCGGGCTAGAAATCGATTTTTGGCGGATCGCAATGCGGCCCGGCAAACCATTAATGTTCGGCCGGATCGACGAAACCTTCTTGATCGGCCTGCCCGGAAATCCAGTTTCTTCCCTAGTCTGCGCGATTATGTTCTTGGCCCCGGCACTCCGCAAAATGCTCGGCATGGACAATCTGTTGCCCGAAACCAACGCGGTACGTTTAGGTGTGGATCTTCCCGAAAACGACGAACGCGAGGATTACCTGCGGGCCAGCCTCTCGCGCGACGACCACGGTAACCTAGTGGCGACGCCTTATGACAAACAGGATTCCTCTATGTTTGCGACAATCGCGCGCGCAGATGGGTTGGTCATCCGCAAACCGTTCGCCAAAGCGGCCAAAACAGGTGCAAAGGTTCAGTTCATCCCTCTCAAAGACGGTATTGTTAGTATCTGAATGTCGCTTCTGGAGCGTGATTCTTGACGAATTCGGAGAACCAAACTAGAACGCGTCAATGTGTTTATGATTTGTTCCCCTTTGATGGGTATCCCGACGGAGACTTCGCATGTTGACTCGCAAACAGCACCAATTGCTGACCTACATCGACAATCACCTCAATATCGACGGTGTGCCACCTTCCTACGATGAGATGAAAGATGCACTAGGTCTCAAATCGAAATCGGGAATACACCGACTGATCACAGGGCTTGAAGAGCGGGGATTTATCCGCCGCCTCCCGCACAAGGCGCGCGCGCTGGAGGNTTTAAAGAAACCCCAAAACATGATTGACAATCCGCCCGCGAAGGGCAGCTTCGAGCCGCGTGTTGTCGACGGCAGCTTAAGTATCGGAATGCCGGACGAAATACCGGCCTCAGCCTCCACGAACCCCGAAGAGATGGTAGGTCTGCCGTTTTACGGCACAATCGCTGCCGGCACGCCGATTGAGGCTCTAAGAGACAATTCCCGAACTTTCGAGGTGCCGCCCGGTATGCTGGGACGGGGCGATCATTATGCACTGGAGATAAAAGGCGATTCAATGATTGAGGCGGGAATACTCGAAGGTGACACCGTTTTAATTCAACGCACCGACACCGCAGATAACGGCGAGATAGTGGTGGCCCTCGTCGATGGACATGAGGCAACGCTCAAGCGCTTGCGCCGCAAAGGGGCGTCGATCGCGCTAGAACCGGCGAATACGGCGCACGAAACCCGTATTTTTGGACCTGACCAAGTCCGGGTCCAGGGGCGTCTGGTCGGGCTCGTGCGTCAATACTGAAAGCGGATCTGACCATCCGGAGCCGCTTGTTAATTTGCTGGACGCCACTTTCCGAGATGCGGCTTCATGAACAATTAAAGGTGCCATTAATCGCTCACCACGAGGCTAACCGACAGAGTGTACCGCCAGTGCACGATATGTGTTAAACCCCGCGCGCAATGAAATACAACCAACCACGAGCTTATCGCGCATGAGCGTTATAACCCGCTTCGCCCCATCCCCGACGGGATCCCTGCATATTGGGGGCGCCAGAACGGCGTTATTCAACTGGCTATATGCCCGCCATACTGGCGGGAAGTACCTGCTGCGCATCGAGGATACTGACCGCAAACGATCGACCCCCGAAGCAATCGAAGCCATTCTCGACGGCCTTTCTTGGCTCGGCTTGAAATCAGACGAAACGCCCGTCTACCAGTTTAAACAGCGTGACCGGCATACCGCCGTAGTGCAGGAACTACTCGATAAAGGCTCGGCCTATCGCTGCTACTGCTCGCCTGAAGATCTGGCCGGAATGCGCGAAAAGGCAAAGGCTGAAAAACGGTCGATGCGCTATGACGGCACTTGGCGCGACCGCGAACCGTCCGAGGCGCCGGCGGGAGTAGATCCCGTTATCCGGTTTCGCGCACCGCAGGACGGCGAAACGGTGATACACGATGCAGTTCAGGGCCGTGTGACCGTTGCTAACGCCGAGCTCGACGACCTTGTTATGCTCCGCGCCGACGGCACGCCGACCTATATGTTGTCCGTCGTTGTCGATGATCACGACATGGGCGTAACCCATGCCATCCGGGGTGACGACCACCTAACCAATGCCTTTCGCCAGACCCAGATCTTCCACGCTCTCGGCTGGATAGCCCCGATTTATGCCCATATTCCGCTGATCCACGGGCCGGACGGCGCGAAGCTGTCAAAACGCCAAGGCGCCCTTGGGGTTGATGCTTATCGGAACATGGGCTACCTCCCGGAAGCTGTGCTCAACTACCTCTGCCGCCTCGGCTGGAGCCATGGAGACGATGAAATATTTTCCATGGAGCAGGCAATAGAGTGGTTCGACGTGATCGATATCAACAAAGGCGCCGCCCGTTTCGACTTTGATAAACTGTCCAGCCTCAACGCCAAGTATCTCAATGAGAGCGATAATGAGCGCTTGATCGCGCTTGCCCTGCCGGGGATCGAGACGGCGCTTGGTAAACCAGTCTCGGAAACGGTACGCCAGCGGCTCTCGATGGGGATGAACTCGTTAAAGTCACGTGCGGGTACAATAACGCAACTGTCTGATTTATGTCAATTTTATTGCTTCGAACGGCCCCTATCTTATACCAACAAGGCAGCGAAAATTCTTGATTTCAGTGCGCGCGCGCGTCTCGCCGGGATCAAGACATTTCTGGCCGCTCTCGACGCTTGGAATCAGGAAACTCTCGAAACCGCTATAAAAGCCCATGCCGAAGCAAATGAATTCAAACTGGGCATGATCGCCCAACCGCTGCGCGCAGCGCTAACCGGAACAAATGTTTCTCCCGATATCTTTGAAGTTGCAACGATTCTGGGTCGGGATGAAACCCTCGGCCGAATCNAAGACGCCGTTGCATCGCAGTGAAAAATTGTGCAGTGCAGCGTTTGATTAAACNTNGTTAAAGCGCTANTTTCCGCGCACAAAAAATTGGCNGGACNNGCTCTGGTCTATCGGGACACACCNAAAAATTTAANGAAGAGGGATACCGACATGAGTNAGGANACCGGAAGCAACGCCCCCAAAGANAGCGTCACGCTGATAGANCACTCCACGGGGCGTGAACTNANCTTGCCNCTGATGGAAGGNTCGGNAGGGCCCAAGGTGATCGATATCCGGAAGCTCTATTCGGAACTCGACTATTTCACGTTCGATCCAGGCTTCATGGCAACAGGCAGCTGCGATTCTAAAATCACCTATATTGACGGTGACCAAGGCATACTGCTTCATCGCGGCTATCCCATCGACCAACTTGCGAAGAGCTGCGACTTTTCGGAAGTCTCTTACCTTCTTTTGAAAGGCGAGCTGCCGACAAAGGCCGAAAAGGATAAATTTGTTCACGACATCACCTATCACACGATGGTGCATGAACAGCTCAATCATTTTTATAGTGGCTTCCGCCGCGATGCGCATCCGATGGCAGTTATGTGCGGCGTTGTAGGTGCCCTCTCGGCATTCTACCACGACTCCACAGACATCTCCGATGCGCGCCAGCGCGAAATCGCATCCTATCGGCTGATCGCTAAGATGCCGACGATTGCGGCATGGGCATATAAGTATTCACTCGGCCAGCCGTTCGTGTATCCACGCAATGATCTGACTTATGCAGAAGACTTCCTGCACATGATGTTTGCGACCCCGTGCGAGGAATACAAGGTCAGCCCAGTCATCGCAAAGGCGATGGACCGGATCCTGACTCTTCACGCCGATCACGAACAGAACGCTTCAACGTCGACCGTCCGGCTTGCCGGTTCGTCTGGCGCCAATCCGTTTGCCTGCATCGCGGCAGGTATTGCTAGCCTCTGGGGCCCTGCCCATGGCGGCGCCAACGAAGCTGTGCTGGATATGCTGAAGGAAATTGGCAGCGTCGATCACATTGACGAGTACGTCGAAAAGGCGAAGGACAAGGACGACCCCTTCCGTCTGATGGGCTTCGGCCATCGCGTCTATAAGAACTTTGACCCCCGCGCGACGCTGATGCGCGAAACCTGCCATGAGGTTCTTGGCGAACTCGGTATTCAGGATGAACCGCTTTTAACTCTCGCGATGGAGCTAGAACGCATAGCACTTGAGGATGAATACTTCATTGAGCGCAAGCTCTATCCGAACGTCGATTTCTATTCCGGGATCATATTCCGTGCGATCGGTATTCCGGAAACGATGTTCACCGTGCTCTTCGCCGTCGCCCGAACCGTCGGCTGGGTCTCCCAATGGAATGAAATGATTGAAGATCCTGGTCAGAAGATCGGCAGGCCGCGCCAGCTCTATATCGGCGACACGCAACGCGATATCTTGCCGCTCGATAAACGCTAACCTGAAATTCGCACAAACAAAAAGCCCCACAAAAAGCCCTGCATTTTGTGGGGCTTTTTGTTTGCGCTTGTGCCTGCTCTGGGGTCAGGCCTTTTCTATCAGTTCTATCTTGTAGCCGTCCGGGTCTTCAATAAAAGCAATCACGGCCGTGCCGTGCTTCATCGGCCCTGGCGGCCGCGAGATAGCGACGCCTTCTTTTTCCATCTGCTCGCACGCTCCATAGATATCTGGCACCGCGACGGCGAGATGCCCGAAACCGGACCCGTGGGTATACGGTTCTTCCTGATCCCAGTTATGGGTAAGCTCAAGCACCGTGTGCTCTGCCTCATCACCGTATCCCATGAAGATATTGGTGAATTTTCCGCCGGGGAAATCCTTGTTCCGAAGCACCTTCATACCAAGATGACGCGAATAGAAATCGATCGATCTCTTCGCATCCGTCACACGGATCATAGTGTGTAGCAAGCGGAACTCAGATTTCTCAAATGACATGATTTACCTCTTGTCGAAATTTGTTTGATTTTGGGCTCCTAGCAATGCGACCACAAATGATGCTGCAGCATCGCTTGGTAAGCCGTTTGGGGGATAAAGCATCGCAAGAGCACTATCGACGGATCTCATCTGCTCTTCGCACGTCGCAGGATCTTCGAGCAGCTTACAGATATATGCGCCAATAAGGTCGCCACGGCATTTTTCTTGAATGAATTCCGGGACAACCTCGCGGCCCAGAAGTATGTTCACAAGATTCACAAAATTCTGATTCCAACCGTGAAGTAGTTTAACAATCTGGACAGTAAATGCGTTCATCCTATACGCAACGATATGGGGCACCCGCGCCATCGCAAGTTCGAGGGAGACTGTACCCGAAGCGGCCATTGCCACATCGCAGGCCTGCATCGCATCGAACTTTTCGGAAATAGAACTGATAACAACCGTTCGGCCCGGCCAGTTCTTCGTAAGTTCCGTCACCTGCACTCTCAGATATGAAACTGTCGGAAACACGAAGACTGCATCGGGGTATTTTTCTGCCACCGTCGTTGCAGCTTGTCTAAATACTTCCCCAAGACGCTTTAACTCGCCACTGCGACTTCCCGGCAAAACACAGATAGCGTTATCCTCTGGCGGAATACCGTACTGCTCTCTGAACCGCTGACCTTCTCCCTTGTCAGCACCACCCTCCAGCACAGGATGGCCAACGAAGGCACAATCTAAACCCACTCTCTCGAAATACGGCGGCTCGAACGGCAAAAGCGTCATTAAGTGATCCAACTCCTGGGCAAATTTCTTAGCCCGGTCGGGACGCCACGCCCAGACGGTCGGCGCCACGTAATGGATCAGTGGAATCTCCGAACCCCGCAAGCCTTTCCAAACGTCATAACAAAAGCCAGGCACATCGATGGAGACGACCATTGCCGGCTTGTCCTCACGGATCTGGGCAATGGTCTCGCGCATCCGCCGCTTTATACGCGGAATTTTTGGAATAACCTCGATCAGCCCCATGACGGCGATATCAGCAATCGGAAAGTAGCTTTTTAACCCGGCGCTCGCCATCGCCTCCCCACCAATACCCGCAATACGGAACCGAGTGCCGGTTTGTTGGTTCAACGCTTCAATCAGGCGAGCACCGATTAAATCACCGGAGGGCTCGCCCGCGATTAGCCAAATTAAGGGAGCTTCTTCGTGTTCGCTCACATCACTACCGATCAGCAATCGCAGGCAGGCGCGTGAAAGCCATATAAGAAAACGCCCGCGCGATCGGCTTCTGTTACTATCTCTTGACGGTCGAGAACCAGAACGCCACCCGCCTCAACCGCAATTCCACGGAGCCCCGCGCTAATCGCGTTACGGATTGTAGAAAGCCCAACTGCCGGCAGATCAACCCGCCGTTCCTGGGACGGCTTCGGGGCTTTGACGAATACACCGCCGGCTAAATCCGCACGCACAAACTCCGCGCAGCGTTCAATAAGACTGTCTGTTCCCTCTGCACCTTCAACACCGAGGATTCTACCGTTCTGGACAACCAGGCCCTGCCCGATATCGAGAGCACCAATGGTTTGGACCGCCACAATACCACGCGCGATATCTGCCCGGTCGTCGGTGGTCGGCTTAATCGCCCCGTAGCTACCCGCAGCCGCTAGAATATCTTCCAGGATCACCTCTGGCCCAATGACGCGAAAGCCCTCGGATTCTTCTATCTCACGAACCACAGCCGACAAGAGATTGTCGTCTCCGATCATCCGCGTACCAACCTTTGCAAGGAATTTTGCAGATTTGACATCGCGCATCAGGTCGAGCATCGAAGGGCGTTGGATTCCCCCGACCAGCACCAATTCTTCGATATTTTCCCGGCGCGCGATATCCAAGGCTTTGCTTATACCCGATGCNCGGATCCATTCCATAGGCGCGCCAGCAAATGACGTCGGATCAGCGCTACCTTCGAAGGCTAGAACGAAGTGGGACCGTCCTGTATCGCGGCAAGCCGAAACAATTTGTCCGGGCAGCGCCCCGCCACCGGCAATTATGCCAAGCTTACGCACCTTGCTCAGCTTTTGGCTGACAGATAGCGCGACTCGAATCCGATCTCAGGAAATCGAGTATTTCCATGATCGCCTCATGTTCGCTGAAACTTTCATGCACATCGTTCAAACGTTCCGCCAGTGTGCCCTCTTCGGCAAACATCAGCCGGTAGGCCTTGCGCAAGGCCGTGACATCCGAGCGCGAGAATCCTCGCCGTTTAAGGCCTACAATATTTAGCCCACTCAAGCGTGCGCGGTCACCCATCACCGAACCGTATGGAATAACATCGCTTTCGACGCCCGACATACCGCCAACCATCGCATGCCTACCAATTCTACAAAACTGATGGATCGCAGACAGACCACCAATGATCGCGAAGTCGTCAACAACAACATGACCAGCAAGCGTTGCGTTATTTGCCATGATCACATGATTTCCAACAAGGCAATCGTGGGCGACATGAGCACCAACCATAAACAGGCAGTTGTTGCCAATCGTCGTAACCATTCCGCCGCCTTCAGTCCCGGGGTTTACCGTCACATGCTCTCGGAAGATGTTGTTTGCCCCGATTGTAAGCGTTGACGGCTCACCGTGATACTTCATATCCTGTGGCTGATGACCAATTGACGCGAAGGGATAAATTCGACAATTTGGACCAACGGCCGTTCTACCTTCCAACACAACATGGGAAAGTAATGCAGTCCCCTCGCCGATTTTAACATCTGGTCCAACAACACTATAAGGGCCGATTTCAACGCCATCGCCGATCTCTGCCGTGGCATCAACGATTGCGCTCGGATGAATTTTACTCATTCAAATCTCAATCGGTCATAATCATGGCAGCGTAGGTGGCTTCAGCGACCAGTGTATCGCCAACCATTGCGCGCCCGGCAAATTTCCAGACGTTGCCACGTGTGCGTTGCTTCACGACCTCGACATGGATTTGGTCTCCGGGTTCAACCGGTTTTCTGAAACGCGCACCGTCTACTGACATGAAATAGACAAGCTTTCCTTCCGCATCTTTGCCAAGCGTGTGTACCACCAAAACGGCTGCGGTCTGTGCCATAGCCTCTATAATCAAAACACCAGGCATAACTTTTTTTCCAGGAAAATGTCC
>NZGJ01000021.1 GCA_002689465.1 Rhodospirillaceae bacterium
GCGGTGACAGGTGCTGCCATGGTTTTGTCGACATTGGCCGGCATCAGGCAGGGCCGTAGGCGCTCCTTAGCCTCCGCAGAGCGGATGAAGATAAGCCTTGCAGGCTGAGTGTTAGAGCTGGTCGAGCCAAATTTCAAAAGATCGTATATTTCGCGGAGCTGGTCGTCCGACACGTCTTTGTCCTGCCACGCGTTATGATTGCGAGCCTCGCGGAACAACAGGTTGGACGTATCATCGTCTAGGGTCTGAATTTTGCTGCGGTACTCGGCGATTCGGTCGCGCGCATCAGCAAGGGCCTGTTCTTCGGACATGATGACTCCGTGTCGGTCGTTTTCTGTAAATTTAAGACCATACCATACGCCTCCGAATTGGGAATTGCACCCTTACCGCAACCTGTGAGAAAGTGTAGTAACTTAGATCACTAACCTTCTATCAACCGTCCTACAGGGAAAAAAATGAAGATAACAACCAAAACACTATTCACCGGCATTGCCGCCGGTCTGGCCCTTGCGGCCAGCGCAACGGTCGCGTCGGCCGGTATGAAAGATTACACGGGAAAGACCCTGAAAATCGTCATTCCGTATGGCCCGGGTGGAACCTATGACAAATACGGCGTCGCGTTCTCGAACCATCTCGGGAAGCACCTTAAAGGCAATCCGAACATCATCCTGCAGCATATGCCGGGTGCGGGCGGCGCAAAGGCTATGAACTGGTTCGCCAATGTCGCGCCGAAAGATGGAATGACCATGATCGTTCCTCTCGACAACAGTGTGACCAACCAGCTGATGCGTCCGAAAAAAATGCGATACGACGCGCGGAACTTTAGCTGGATTGGGTCGAGCAACCAGACCAATGTTGTCATGGTCGTTCGTACGGATTCCGGCATCAATAACCTGGCCGACCTGAAAACCAAAAAACTTATCGGCAGCACCAGTGGCAAGAACTCGTCGGGTTATCTCAATCCGATGCTGATCCGCGGCCTGTTCGACTACAACATTAAGATGGTTACGGGCTACAAGGGCTCGTCCAAATCGATCTTCGCGATGGAACAGGGTGAATCCCAGATGGCGGCATTCAACTGGCTGGCCTGGGCATCGAAGGTCCCGCATTGGTTCAAGGGCGATAAGCCGTTTGCCAAGGCGGTTGCCCAGATCGGTATCTTCCGGGATCCCGACCTGCCGAAATCCGTGCCGATGATCAGCGACCTGGTGTCCAAAGATATGGACAAGAAAGCCGTCGGCTTCCTGAGCGTTGCCGGTCTTCTTGGTCGCGGTCTCGCACTACCGCCGGGTGTCGACAAAGACATCGTAGCCGGCCTACGAGCTGCTTACGATAAGATGAATGCGGACCCCGCATTTGCCGCAGACTTGAAGAAGCGCAAGCTTCGCCTGATCCCTTCGACCGGAGCCAAAATTCAGGAAATCGTCAATTCGGCGGTAGAGGATGCATCACCTGAAGTTGTGAAGCATGCCCGCAATCTGATCTTCGGTAGTTAAAGTTAGGATTTAGAACGCCTGCGGACCAATCCACCGCAAACGCCAAACCGGCCGGGTTATCAACCCGGCCGGTTTTTTATTGTCTTTTGTGCGTGTGAGGTAGGTCTCGGTCAGGCGGCGCGATTTCTTCGCCGCGTCCGTGCACTGCCAGGTGTCATTTCGTCGTCGAATAATTCGGCGAGCCGGTCCATCATGGTGCCGCCCAGCTGTTCGGCATCCATGATCGTCACAGCGCGGTCGTAATATCGTGTCACGTCATGCCCTATGCCTATCGCGGTCAGCTGTACGTCGGTATAGGATTCGAGCGTCTTGATGACCTCCCGCAGATGCCGTTCCAGATAATTGCCCGGATTGACCGACAGCGTTGAATCGTCGACTGGTGCGCCGTCTGAGATAACCATCAAGATTTTACGTTGTTCCGGGCGATTGACCATCCGGCTATGGGCCCAGAGCAGGGCCTCGCCATCAATATTTTCCTTGAGTAAGCCTTCGCGCAGCATCAGGCCGAGGGATTTACGAGACCGCCGCCATGGCGCGTCTGCGGATTTGTAGACAATGTGGCGCAGGTCGTTTAGGCGGCCCGGATTCGTTGGTTTGCCGTCGGCGAGCCATTTTTCACGTGCCTGTCCGCCCTTCCACGCGCGGGTCGTAAAGCCGAGTATTTCAACCTTTACGCCGCAGCGTTCGAGCGTGCGCGCGAGAATATCAGCGCTCATCGCGGCGACCGTGATCGGCCGACCGCGCATCGAGCCCGAATTGTCGATCAGCAACGTCACGATGGTATCGCGGAACTCAGTTTCTTTCTCGACTTTGTAAGACAGCGGGTGCATCGGATTGGTGACAACCCGGACCAGACGCCCGGCGTCTAGAATGCCTTCTTCCAGGTCAAACTCCCAGGACCGGGATTGCTGCGCTAGGAGGCGGCGCTGCAGCCGATTGGCGAGGCGGCCGATAATGCCCTGCAGATTGGCAAGCTGCTGGTCAAGATGATGGCGGAGCCGCGCAAGCTCGTCCGGATCGCAAAGGTCTTCGGCTTCGACAACCTCGTCATATTCGACGCAATATGGCTTGTACATCGGCTCGCGCGCGCCACCGGGACCGCTGCCATCGGGACGCCGTTGGTTCTCGGACTGCTCGCCATCCTCGTCGCCGGTGCCGGGCATCATTTCTTCCTGGCCCTGCTCAGACATCGACTCATCACCGTCCTCGACGTCCATTTCCTCCATTTCGGAGGATTCTGAACCACTCATTTCGGCAGATACGCCTTCCATATCAGCGTCGTCGGAATCGGCGTTCTCGGCGTCCTGTTCTTCGGCGTCTTCGCCCTGCTCGCCTTCTTGCTGTTCGGTTGCCTCTGATTGTTCGTCAATCAGTTCAAGTTCGACCAGCAGTTCGGTCAGGGCTTCTGCATAGGCTTCCTGGTCGTCGATATTTTCGGCTAGCTTATCGAAATCAGTATCGACCTTATCATTGACCCAGTCCCGCCATAGACTCACGAGTTGTTCGCCACCTTCGGGTAGTTTTTCGCCGGTTAGTTTTTCGCGTACCATCAGACCGATCGCTTCCGCCAGCGGNGCGTCNTCGCGNACGTTCACGCGCGTATANCCGAANGCNTCGCATTTTTCTTCTAAAGCAGCTCTNAGGTTGGTGGCGACNCCGGCCATCATCCGCGATCCNATCGCCTCGCAGCGCACCCGTTCGAGCGATTCGAACACNGCGCGGGCATTCTCTCCCTGGGGCGCGCGCGTNGAGTGGAGGTCTTGGTCATGGAAACGAATCTTCAACGCCATCGCATCGGCCTCNCCTCNNAGGGCGGCNACNTCNGCTTCGGTAAAGTCTCGNGANGGGACNGGAAGTCGCGCCTGATTGTCGACCAGCCGGGCTTCAGACCCATAGACAAGCGTGATGTCTTCACGCTCNGCGATAGCGCGCATTGCGGCTGCTGTTACGCGGCGNAACTCTTCTGCGGGTTGGTCGTCACTCATCTGCGTTTNAAGCNGCNGTTTGCGTGGCTTTCAGCTCCGGCAATTCGTCTCCGAAGCAGCGCTGATAATATTCCGCAACCGTTGTCCGCTCCAATTCGTCACATTTATTGAGGAATGTCATCCGAAATGCTGTCGCCCGGTCACCGAACAACTCCGTGTTCTCGGCCCAGGTAATAACGGTTCGCGGAGACATAACGGTCGAGATATCNCCCGCCATGAACCCGGCTCGGGACAGATCGGCAACGCGCACCATTGAGGCGATTTCTTGGCGCCCGTTGTCGTCCTTGCCGAATGATGGGCTTTTAGCCAGTACGATTGCGGTTTCCTGATCATGCGGCAGATAGTTTAGCGTTGTTACCAAATTCCAACGGTCAAGCTGGCCCTGGTTGATCTGCTGTGTGCCGTGATACAGACCGGTTGTGTCGCCGAGACCGACAGTATTTGCCGTCGCCATCAGGCGGAACGCATTATGCGGTCGAAGAACGCGGTTCTGATCCAGCAGGGTCATCTTGCCGTCGCGTTCCAACACACGCTGAATGACGAACATGACGTCCGGCCGGCCCGCGTCGTATTCGTCGAACACAAGCGCGATCGGGCTTTGCAGAGCCCAAGGCAGAATGCCGTCGCGGAACTCGGTGATCTGCATCCCGTCCTTTACGACGATTGCGTCCTTGCCGATCAGATCGATACGGCTGATATGACTATCGAGATTGATACGGATGCATGGCCAATTAAGACGGGCGGCGACCTGTTCGATATGCGTCGACTTGCCGGTGCCATGGAACCCCTGGATCAACAAACGCCGGTTGTGGGCAAAGGCCACAAGGATCGCGAGCGTGGTGTCGTGATCAAAGCAATACGTATCGTCGAGATCCGGCACGTGCTCGGTTTTTTTGGTGAAGGCCGGGACCTCCATATCGATATCAAGGTCGAATACCTTACGAGCCGACACCGTTGTATCCGGCAGGTCTATTTCACTTATATCGGCGACTAGTTTTTCGGTCTTGGAAGCCATTCAACTCCGTTCCTTCAGCATAAGCATATAAAATGCGAGCCGCGTTACGTCAGGCGCTCGCTGTCTTTGAGTGTCGTATAGGCGTGATTGACCGATTTTAGCCGGTCTTCGGCCTTTCTGTCGCCCCCGTTTGCATCAGGGTGCAACGTTTTAGCAAGCAATTTATACCGGTGTTTTACATCGGCTTTCGTGATTGGCGCAACTAGTCCAAGAACGGAGAGTGCTTCGCGCTCTTCGCTGGACAGGTTTTGCATTTCAACCTTAACTTCGCGGTCCGCCCGAGCATCGGTCGCGCCTTCGCCCAAAAGGCTCAAGGGGTCGTGCAATGGTGCACCGCTAGCACCCGGGCGCGTACCGAGCGGCCAGGTTGGGCGTTGCCAGACGATATCCTTGCGGATTTCAGCCTCAACTGCTGCGTCATCCATATCGGCGTAATAGTTCCAAGCGGCATTGTATTCCCGCACATGCTCGAGGCAGAACCAGAAAAACTGGGTAAGTTCCGACCGGGATCTCGGCGCGCGGAATTCTCCTACGGCCTGGCAGTTGGGATGGTCGCAGGCAGCAAGCGCCGCGTCCCGATCTTGATCTTGCTTTGTGCCTTTCCCGGACGCAAGTGCAGGCCCCTCAGCCGGTCCAAGGTTGTTGCGGCGCCCACCTTTCGTGGTGCCCGGCGGGTCATCCGGTTTTTTGGTGGGGGTGTCGGAGATATCGTGCTGTTTCGACATCTGCGCAGTATGATCGCCCGAAATTAACCATGCAAGGACGTGCCTTTTGGCCCGGAACGGGCTATTTCTTAATCTCGATCATCGCATTTTGGGGGAAATACCGAGATGGCNNTTGCGCAAAATATNGAGGANAAACTGCGGGAGGCGTTCGCCCCGTCATNCTTGAAGGTAATCGACGAATCGCATCTNCATGCGGGCCACGTCGGCGCGCGGCCCGAGGGAGAGACGCATTTCCGAGTGGAGGTAGTGGCGGCCACGTTCGTCGACCTTAGTCGGGTTGACCGCCAGCGCATGATCTATCAGGTATTGGCTGATGAACTCGCCGGCCCGGTCCATGCGCTGTCCGTACTGGCTTCTGCGCCGTGATTGAACGTGATGCCCCAAATTTTGAATACTTTTCCGCCACTCATCCTTCGGAGCTATAGTCACTCTCCGGTATAGAAATCTGCGTGTTCATTGCGGATTAACTCGCCATCGGATGCCCAAACGTGGCAAGTATTGACCGGCGGTCGGCTGACTTTATGCGGGTTCTGCTGCTCATCTGCAACGTCGTAGTTGGGGGCAGAATCTGACCAGCGCACGGTGTGAAACGCTACGGTCGCGATCGGCTTAAGCATGTCTACAAGATGTGCGCAGCCGAGAGCACCGCCGAGACGTTCGCGTACCCTGCGGTTCCAGCCAGCTCCGATTTTGAGCCCATTGAGCTTTTGGAACGACGGCAGGATCGCCGGACACAGCGCGTAGGGTCCTGCATCCGTTACCGCTTCGACTTTTTGGACAATGAATTCCCGATTCACCGTCAGGCGTATCCACATATCGTGTAGTGGCTCGCCGAGCACGACCTCGCCGCGAAAACTATTTAAAAAGGGGTAGGCTTTTACATCGGTCAGGTGACCTTCAATGTCCCATAAACCGTCGCCGCGGCTATAGCTTCGGCATTCGACCGAGCGGGTGTGGATCGGGTTTCGGTCGACGGTGACATCGCTCAACGGCATTTGCGTTCCTTTATATTCATCGTTTTTCTGCTTTGGGGCTGGAACGTTCGGTTCGACGCTTGTTTGGATGGCCTAGTCGGCGGTTTCTGTGTCAACGTCGCTAATTTTTGTCATCCGCACCGAAGTGATCCGGTTCCGTTGTCGTCGCCCAATCTGAAATCGGAAACCGTGAAAATGAAAAATCTGTCCAACCTGCGGTATCACCTTGGATTCGTGAATGACCAGCCCGGCGATCGTCGCGGCTTCCTGATCGGGGAGGTCCCAACCGAAACGACGGTTAAGGTCGCGCACAGTCACGCCGCCCGATATGAGATAAGACCCATCGCGCTGCGGACGGACGCCGACCGGAACGACATCGTGCTCGTCCGAGATATCGCCAACGATTTCTTCGAGTATATCTTCCAACGTGACAAAACCCATCAGCGCGCCATATTCGTCGACGACAAGCGCGAAATGTTCGCGCCGCTGCCGAAACGCGTGAAGTTGATCTAGCAGGGTGGTCGATTCTGGGATGAACCACGGTGGGGTTGCTATTTTATCGAGGTCGAGTGCGTTGAGGTCACCGGTATGGGCGTGAACCTCGCGTAGCATAGCCTTCGCATGCATAACGCCTATTATATTATCCGGCGTATCGCGCCACAGCGGGATTCGGGTAAACGGGCTTTCGAGCGCTTCTTCGACGATCTTGCTGGTTGGTAAAGCGGAATCTATCGTGAAGATATCGCGCCGGTGATGCATAACCATTTCGACATCAACATCGGCAAGATCGAGAATACTGTGTAGCATGGCCCGTTCGTGGCGCGCCATTGCGCCCGGGCCGCGATGCAATTCGATCGCGCCACGAAGTTCCTCGACCGTTGCGCTCCATTCTTGGCTGCCGGCAAATCTGACGCCGAAGATACGCTGGACGCTGCGGACCAGATAATGGAGTGCCGACATTACAGGCCCTAGCAAGCGGACCAGCAAAAGGAACGTTGGCGCAATAATCAGTGCCAGCTTGTCGGAATGTCTGAATGCGTAGGTTTTTGGCAGAATTTCGCCGAATATCAAAACCAGCAGGGTCATCGCGATCGTCGCGAAAACAACGCCGGTCTCGCCGAATAGGCTGATTAGCACGCTGGTCGCCAACGCTGACGCCAGAATATTGACCAGGTTATTGCCGAGAAGGATCGTGCCGATCATGTTGTCCTGCTCGCTGCGTAGCCGATTTACTAACTTGGCCCGTTTGTCGCCCTTTGCCTCGAGAAGGTGCATACGAGGCCGGGATGCCGCTGTCAGCGCTGTCTCCGAACTGGAAAAAAAAGCGGACAGGATAAGAAGAACAGCGATGCCGCCGATCGTTACAAGAGTTGCGATTTCCATTAGTGGGTAAGGTCCGCTCCGGTCAGTTACAGGTATAAGTAAAGGACTGAGTCATATCGGCGGTCAAGCCGCCACTGCGCGATCAAGAAGTCGTTTCACCTCGTCCAGGTTGATGTCTCGGGCCACAAACGCTTCACCGATTGCGCGGGCAAGGATGAACGTTACCTTGCCGTCCTCGACTTTCTTGTCATGACCCATGTGCTGGATGAGCGTGGCAGGGTCCCAGTGGCGGTTCTGCGATTTTGGTACGGTCATCGGCAGGCCAGTTGTTTCATAATGCCGCCGCACCCGGTCAAGGTCCGCCGCCGCGCACAGGTCCAGCATAGCCGATAGCTCGAGCGCCATGATCATGCCGATTGCAACTGCTTCGCCGTGCAATAACTCGGTGCCGAACCCGGTTTCGGCTTCGAGCGCATGGCCGAACGTGTGCCCGAAGTTGAGCAATGCTCGGAGGCCGTTTTCACGCTCGTCTTCGGCCACGATGGCGGCTTTGGCCGCACAGCTTGCACTCACCGCATAGGCGCGGGCATCGCGGTCGCCATCCAACACCGCCGCACCGTTTTGTTCTAGCCACTCGAAAAATCCGATATCGTGGATCAGGCCGTACTTAATAATCTCCGCATATCCCGCCAGTAATTCGCGGTGCGGCAGCGTCTCGAGCACGTTTGTATCGGCAATAACAAGTTTTGGCTGGTAGAAAGCGCCGGCCAGGTTTTTGCCGTGCCGCGTATTGATCCCGGTTTTNCCCCCGACAGAACTGTCCACCTGGGCGAGCAGAGTGGTTGGAATCTGAACAAAATTGATGCCGCGCAGAATGATGCTTGCCGCAAACCCTGTTAAGTCGCCTATTACGCCGCCACCGAGGGCGATCATTGTAGATGACCGTTCGGGTGCGCCATCTAGCACAGAGTTTACGACCTTCTCGACGGTTGCAAAATTTTTGCTAGCTTCGCCCGGTGGTAACACGATGGTTTCTGCAACAAGTCCGGCCGCCTGCAAAGATCTCTCAAGGGGCTCAAGATAGGTGACAGCGACCGTCTTATCCGTGACTATCCAGCATTTTCCGCTGCCCGCCGCGGAATGTATTTCTGCGCCTGCCTTGGCCAGCATGCCTTCGCCGACGGCTATGTCATAGGAGCGGTCGCCAAGTTCTAGCCGCAGGCCGTCTTTTGATATGGTCATTTGGCAGCTGCCTCCCCGGGGTGCGGGTCATCGATCGTTGTCAATGCATCTATCACCTTGTCGACCGTGATGTCCGGCGATTCGGCATCCGATTCCACTGTCACATCTGCTTCGCTATATGCAGGATATCGTTCGTCGATCAGCCGCTCGAGGATCTGGCGTTTGTCCCCAGTTCTCAGAAGGGGCCTGTTATTGCGTCTAGATACTCGCCGCAGTAGCACGTCGATATCGGCTTTCAGCCAGACCGAAATGCCCCTCCTCCGCACGTTGTCACGGGTTCGCTGGTTTGCGAACGCACCTCCGCCCGTTGATAACACACGCGGCTTACCTTTAAGTAGTCGCGCAATGACGCGGCGCTCGCCGTCGCGAAATTTCTGTTCGCCGTAGAGGGTAAAGATTTCTTCGATTGTGCAATCAGCAGCCGCTTCGATTTCATCATCCGCATCGACGAAACCCATGCCGAGTTTGTTGGCTAGCCGGGTGCCGATACAGGTTTTTCCGGCGCCCATTAGGCCGACAAGAACGATGGATTTATTTGGGAGTATTATCTTCGCGGACCCTTTTTTTGATTTATTCTGCGTGGACATGTTATCGGGGCTGGAGCGGAACAACGGCGTTAGCCGAACATTTGATAGGATTTGCTTGCGTCCCCCGCTTATTACAAAGGTTTACTGAAAGCGACGTTGAAAGCCCTCCCGACAGCCGATAGACTGCCCCGAAATCGCCACAAATTTCCATTACCTCATGAATATACGATGAAATATCCTTCCTGTCGCCGGTTGTATCGCTTGGTCAGGGAAGATGATTTTCGGAGTTTTGGACTGGCGGCGAATCATAAAAAGGGACAGGGTCGCGCTTGAATGAACAAGATTGCATCCATCATTATCATCGGCGCTCTGATTGTCCTTTTCGGCGGCGGATTGTTTCTGGCGACATGGGAAATACCGGTTCCTGCGATGGAAATAGAAAGAACTATTTCGAATGACCGCTTCCCGCGCTAGGGAGCCAGAGCTGCGGCGCGCTCTGGGCAGGATGCTCATGCTCCTTCGGAGATTGGCATTCGGCTCAGCGCTAGCCGGGCTGTGTTTAATTAGTGTAATGGTCCAGTCCGTTGCATCAGAACCCCTTCAGCTCCGCCGCTCGACGCCGGTTGATGCGCCACCTGCGGTACAAAACACACCTGATAAGAAAGCCGCAACCACGCCAGTTGTGCCGTCGCATAAAGGCGCGGGGTCATTCGTTCAGCCCTCTGGCGGGGCAACGGTTGCGCCGCGACCGCTTGATGAGGCGGGCATTACGATAAATCGGCTTGAAACCGTTGATCCCGACGCGATCGGACTCATCGGCGGAGGGCAGGGTGGCTTTCCGAAATCCCTGTGGCGCGGTGCCCCTTGGTCCGTTGTCAGCGGGCTGATGCCACGCATGCCCGCCGGTATAGCTTCCCCGGTGTTGCGGGATATGGCGCGGCGATTACTTATTTCGCGGTCGAGTGTGCCGGCCAGCAAACCATTGAAGGCAAGTTTCATCGCAATTCGCATCGACCGTCTGTTGGCGATGGGTGATATCGGAAATGCGCTCGCCCTTTTAAGGATTACGCCGGATGAGCGCCGCGATGAAGCGTTGGCACGCACTCGAATCGAGGCTCTTTTTTTTGATAACAATAATGGCGCCGCCTGCAAAGCTGTGCGGAACGCCGCCGCCTATTCGGGACTTTACTGGTCCCAGGCGCTTGCATTCTGTCTCGCCTTATCGGGCGAAATTTCTCGGGCAGCGCTAATCAGCGACCTGCTTCGAGAGCGGGAAGATGAGATAGAGCAAGTGTTTTTCGCCGCAATCGATGCGCTTGCCGGCGCAAAAGGCGACGACAGCCCGGCGTTGAATGCGCCCACGGCATTGCATCTGTCGATGTTGCGGGCTGCTGGTTTACGTTTTCCCGCCGAGATCGTCCAAACCGCACGGGCAGCCGTCCTGCGAGCGGTGGCTCTAACGCCGAATGCCGAGCTCAACGTACGTCTGATAGCGGCGGAAAAAGCTCACCGGATCGGCGCGCTCGACGATAAGGAGATACTTCGACTCTATCTAAGTATTCCGTTCAGCAAGGAAGAATTATCCGGTCCGATATCTGCGGCCGAGGAAAGCTGGACCCCTCGAACCCGAGCGTTGCTGGTTCGCGCGGCGGCTACACACAGCGTGCCGTTGGCAAAGGCCGAGGTTCTGCGCAGGGCGTGGCAGCTCGGGCGGGAGCGTGACGGTTATGCTGAGATCGCAGGCACCAGTTTGCCCGTCGTTGCGGGAATAGAGCCCGCGGCGGAGTTATTGTGGTTTGCGAAGGATGCCGCGCGGGTATTATTCGGTTCCGGCCGGGTGGGTCGTGGGCTGGCATGGTATGCGATTGCTGCCGCCGACAGCGAACGCATTACAGAGGCGCGCGATGCAGAGGCGGCGCTCTGGCCGCTCGCGGTTTTGGCCGATCGGGTATCGGTTGATCTGATAGCGGGTACCGCAAATACGCAAAGCTCCACTAGAAGCGAAGCGAACATTGCCGCCGGCGGCGACGTCAATCAAGGCGAGTTCATGCTCGTGCCGCGCTCTGCTAGGACTGCTGTGACCATTGACGAGGCCCGCTTGAAACGGTGGTTTGAGGCACGTCGTCGGGCCGATGCGCAGGCTGCTTTCGCTGAGGCGATGACATTCTACACCTTGTTAGAGGCGACCGGCAGAACCGTTCCCGTTGCACTGTGGCAGTCGCTTCTCGACAGGCCGTTCACGGGTATTGCCGGCGGTGAAAATGGATTGAACGTGGTCTGGATACAGAGTCTCGAAACCGCATCGGTAGGCTCGCGGATCGGCGAGACGGTACTGCTGGCGACGGTTGGCGCGGGCGATTCCGGCGACAAAGGCCTAAGCTTGGGAGATGCTGCGCGGACGATCGCGGCATTGCGGCGGGTGGGGCTTGCGGCTGAGGCGCAACGGTTAGCTGTGGAAACGGCGATGGCGGCGGGGCTTTGACGGCGATAACGGAATTCCATCATCTCGACGCCTTTCTCGAGATGATGGTCGCGGAACGGGGCGCCTCACAAAACACTTTTAATGCCTATCACCGTGACCTGAGAGGATATCTCCAATATTTAACTGCCGACGGCCGGTCCGGCGTGACCGCAACACCCGAAACAGTGCGCGGATTTCTCGCCGGTCTTGCCACCGATGGCTTGGCCGCACGGACGCAGGCGCGCAAACTCTCCGTGATACGGCAGTTTCACGGGTTCCTCTTGCTGGAGGGCTATCGTACCGACGATCCGACCTCGACGGTTGAGGCGCCCCGGCTTGGACGCCCGCTTCCGAGAGTGCTGCAATTCGATGAAGTTGGAGCTTTGCTGGCTGCGGTGAAAGAGGTCGAGGGCTGGCGCGGGGCCCGGCTGAATGCGCTGCTTGAAATCCTGTATGCAACGGGGCTGCGGGTCTCGGAGCTGGTTGGTCTGCGTACTTCGTCGCTGTCGCGCGATGGCCGGCTCGTCACGGTGCGCGGCAAGGGCGGCAAGGAACGCTTGGTGCCGCTCGGAGAGTCGGCACGGCGCGCTGTTTCAGACTGGCTGCCGTTTCGCGATTCAATGCTGGGGAAGAAAATCAACGCGGTGCCGTGGTTGTTTCCTTCCCGCGCGGCTGCTGGGCACATCACTAGAGACGGCTTTGCCAAACAGCTGCGCGAAATCGCCCTTTCTGCTGGTCTCGATCCCGCGCGCGTGTCGCCGCATGTTTTGCGCCACGCCTTTGCAACGCACCTGCTTGCTAATGGCGCCGATCTTCGGAGTGTGCAGCAGATGCTCGGCCATTCCGATATTTCGACCACCCAAATTTATACACATGTGCTGGACCGGCGCCTCAAATCGCTGGTACAGGACGTGCATCCGCTGGCAGGTATACGGATCTAAACATGGCTGAAATACGCATCAACTCTTTTCTCGATTTTGAAAAACCGATCGCCGAGCTTGAGGGCAAGATCGAAGAACTCCGCCATCTCAGCGACGATGGCGAAATAAGCATCGTCGACGAGGTCGAACGGCTTCAGGCCCGTGTTGACCGTCAACTCAACCAGACCTACGGGAAGTTAACCCCGTGGCAGAAGGTTCAGGTTGCTCGTCATCCAGGGCGGCCGCACTGCCTCGATTATATAAAGGGGCTGATCACCGACTTCACGCCGCTTGCCGGCGATCGCGGGTATGCCGAGGATAATGCCATCATCGGCGGTCTCGGACGGTTCGAGGGCCTTTCTGTGGTCGTTATTGGTCAAGAAAAAGGCCATGATACCGAGTCCCGCGTGAAGCACAATTTCGGCATGGCGCGTCCTGAGGGTTACCGCAAGGCGCAGCGACTTATGCATCTAGCGGACCGGTTCGGCCTGCCGGTGATCACCTTCGTCGATACCGCCGGTGCCTATCCTGGAATAGGGGCGGAAGAACGCGGTCAGGCCGAGGCTATCGCCCGGTCGATAGAAGTCTGTCTCGAACTACAGGTACCCATCGTCAGTCTCGTGATCGGTGAAGGCGGCTCGGGCGGCGCCATCGCTATTGCGGCGGCGAATTGCGTGCTGATGCTCGAACATTCCGTCTATTCGGTGATCTCGCCCGAGGGTTGCGCGTCTATTTTGTGGCGCGATGGCGGCCATGCGACAGATGCAGCCAATGCGCTTAAACTGACGGCGCAGGATTTGCTCCAGCTTGGTGTAATCGACGAGGTCATTCTCGAACCGGTCGGCGCGGCGCATCGAGACCGCGATGCTACGATCAAGTTGGCCGGAGCGGCCATCCAGAAATATCTGGCGGGGCTCAAAAGTCTTGAAGGCACTGCACTCCGGAAACAACGGCGGGACAAGTTCCTTAAAATGGGCGACACGACCGGGCTTTAGGCTCTAAGCGCACGACAAGCGTTTAAAGTAAAAGATTTCGTGGGGGTGCTGGGCGTCGACTTATACTTTGCCATGACAGTGTTTGAATTTTTTACCTGAGCCACATGGGCAGGTCGCGTTTCGCGGCACCTTACCCCATGTTTCCGGGTTTTCAGGATTGATCCAGCGGCCGAGGCCCTTGTCCAGAACCCAGCCGGCCGGCACATCTTCCGGGTCGGTCGCGGCCGACAACACGTTTGAGCCTGCAGGCTGCGGCTGCATGACGGCTGCTGGATGCATGTCCTGCCCGCTGGCATTGGAAACAGCAAATGCTGGGTCGGTCCGCGTTTCGTGCATTTCCTGCCCTGTATATTCCGCTTCTTCCATAGCCGCCAATTCGTCGGCATCGAGCGAAAGTTCCAGGTGGCACATCACCGATGTGACCGTTTCTCGCAGGTTGTTGAGCATTTCTTCGAACATGTCGAAAGCTTCGCGCTTGTATTCGTTGAGCGGGTCTTTTTGCCCATAGGCGCGTAAGCCGATACCTTGACGTAGATGATCGAGCGCTAGCAGGTGTTCTTTCCACGATTGATCAAGTAATTGCAGGAGCAGGCTTTTTTCGGCCATACGCATCAGTTCGGCACCGTAATTCGCCGTCTTGGCCGCCATTTTGTTAGCGGACTCTTTGATCAGGCGTTCGCAGATTTCCTCATCGGCGATACCTTCTTCGCCTGCCCATTCCTTAATCGGCAGATCGATAGCGAGAACTCGTAAGACATCTTCCTTAAGCGTGTCGGCATCCCATTGCTCAGCATAGGCCTTTTCGGGGATGCAGCGCGCGACCATATCTTCGATCACCTGTTCACGCATTTCGACCACGGTCTCAGAGACGTCTTCGGTGACCATCAACTCCTTGCGCTGTTCGTAGATCACCTTGCGCTGATCGTTCATCACATCGTCAAACTTTAGCAGATTTTTGCGGATTTCGTAGTTGCGCTCTTCGACTTTCTTCTGCGCTTTTTCGAGTGCCTTGTTGATCCACGGGTGGATAATCGCTTCGCCTTCTTCGAGACCCAGCTTGCGAAGCATGGTGTCGATGCGTTCCGATCCGAAGATGCGCATCAGATCGTCTTCCAGCGACAGGTAAAATTTCGACCGGCCCGGGTCGCCCTGCCGTCCGGCTCGACCGCGTAGCTGGTTGTCGATACGGCGCGCTTCGTGACGTTCGGTGCCGATAACGTATAGACCGCCGGCTTCCATAACGATCTTTTTCGCCGCAGATGCCTCTGCCTGAATTTTCTCTGTCAGCTCCGCGCGTTTTTCCTCGCGATGGGCTTCGGGCACTTTTGCGAGCTGCTGATCAATCTGCATATCGACATTGCCGCCGAGCTGAATATCGGTGCCGCGGCCTGCCATGTTGGTAGCAATGGTGACGGCCCGGGGTTGGCCCGCTTGGGCGATAATAAAAGCCTCCTGTTCGTGGAAGCGAGCGTTAAGAACGTGATGGTCGATATTATTTTTTTTCAAGATCTCGGACAGCAGTTCCGACTTTTCAATCGACACCGTGCCGACCAGAACCGGTTGGTCTTTCTTTTGCGCTTCGCGGATCTCGCCCATGATCGCGTTGTATTTCTCATCCGCCGTCCGGTAGACCTCGTCATCTTGGTCGATACGGACCTGGTCTAGGTTCGTCGGAATTTCTACGACTTCGAGGCTATATATTTCGGCGAATTCTCCGGCTTCCGTCATCGCCGTGCCGGTCATGCCCGCGAGTTTCGGGTAGAGCCGGAAATAATTCTGAAACGTGATCGAAGCCAGTGTCTGGTTCTCATTCTGAACAGTGACGCCCTCCTTTGCTTCGAGTGCTTGGTGCAGACCCTCAGAAAAACGGCGACCTTCCATCATACGACCAGTGAATTCATCGATAATGATGATATGATCGTCCTTGACGATGTAATCAGTGTCTTTCTGAAACAACGTATGCGCACGTAAAGCTTGCTGCACGTGATGGACCAAAGATACATTAGTGATGTCATAAAGCGTTTGGCCGCCGAGCATATCCATCTCGCCAAGAATTTCTTCGACCCGTTCGGTGCCGGGCTCCGTCAACACGACGGTGCGCTGCTTTTCGTCCTTCTCGAAATCGGCTTCGGTCAACCTAGGGATCACCTTGTCGATCGCCGCGTAGGTGTCTGCGGCATCTTCGGCCGGGCCGGAGATAATCAGTGGCGTCCGCGCCTCATCGATGAAGATGTTGTCTACTTCATCGACGATGGCGTAGTGAAATTCGCGCTGGACCATTTCCTCGATACGGAAATTCATGTTGTCGCGAAGATAGTCGAAACCGAATTCGTTATTAGTGCCGTACGTGATGTCGCAGGCATATGCCTCCTGGCGTTCGGCATTATCGAGCCCGTGGGTGATGCAGCCGATGGTAAGCCCAAGGAACTTGAAGACCGCACCCATCCAGCCCGCATCGCGGGTTGCAAGGTAATCATTTACGGTGACCACGTGGACACCCTTGCCAGTAATAGCATTTAGATAGACTGGCAGGGTCGATACCAGCGTTTTACCCTCGCCGGTGCGCATTTCCGATATCTTGCCCTGATGCAGTACCATGCCGCCAAGCATTTGGACGTCGTAATGACGTTGGCCTAGGGTGCGTTTGGCCCCTTCGCGCACGGTTGCGAAGGCTTCAATCAGCATATCGTCGAGGGACTCACCGTCGGCATAACGCTGCCTGAAATTTTCAGTGCGCGCACGAAGCTCGTCGTCGGTCAGTTTTTCGACATCCGGCTCCAGCGCGTTGATCTCGACGACCATGCCTTGAAGCCGTTTGACTTCCCTATCGTTGGCGCTGCCAAATATACGCTGCGCAATCGATTGTAACATTCTGAATCCTTAGTCCGAAGAACTCACCGGGGTCGGCGGGCGACGCGACCGGATACTATCATATATGGGAAACGCCGCACACATATGCACCATCCTGGCCCAAGTCAATCAAAACGGTGCAAAGATGGCTGGATTCCCGCGAAAAACATGCTATTCCCTCAAAGCTAATGCGTATTGAGGCCGGAACCGGTGCATATGCCTGAACTTCGATGGACTCATGCCGCGCATATGATACGCGCGGGAACCGCGCAAGGAATAAGGAAAAAATGATGAAGTTTTCGAACCTCGCGGCAATTTGCGTCGCGATGATGGTGTTTGCGCTGCCCGCAGGTGCTCAGAATACCGATAAAAAAGCGGACAAGATGGGGGTACCACTCGATGCGGCTCCCAACCCGGTCGTTGCGACGGTCAATGGCGCGAGGATTATGGGCTCCGACGTCGAGGTTGCCCGCGGCCAGCTTCCCGAAAAATATCGCAACCTGCCTATGGACCAGCTTTATCAGCCGATCCTCAATCAATTGATCCGCACGAAAATCCTGTCTGCTCAGGCCCGCGCTGAAAAGCTGCACGAGACCAAGGCCTACAGGCGGCGTGTGGACTTGATCGCAGAGCGGCTTCTCGAAGAAGCGCTTCTAGCCAAGACCATTGAAGAAAAGGTGACCGAAGAGGTCTTGCGAGCGCGCTATAACAAAACGTCAGGCAGTTTAGCCACCAAAGAAGAAATCCGTGCCCGCCATATCCTGGTGAAGACCCAGGCCGAAGCCGATAAAATTATCAAGGAATTGGCCGGTGGTATGGACTTTGCTAAACTGGCGGCGGAAAAATCGATCGGTCCGTCTAAAACTCGTGGCGGCGATCTCGATTATTTCAGCAGGGGCCAGATGGTGCCGCCATTCGAGAAGGCAGCGTTTGCGCTGTCTAAGGGTGAGTTTACCAAGTCGGCGGTCAAATCGCCGTTTGGCTGGCATGTGATCAAGCTGGAAGATAAGCGCCAATCCAAGCCGCCGAGCTTTGAGGAAAGCCGCGGCCGGCTCGGTCAGGAACTTTCGCAGGAAATTGCTCAGCAGCTCGTAAAAGATCTCACCGGCAAAGCAACTATCCAACGATTCGAAGCCGACGGGTCTCAGCCGCGTATACGGCGGGTCCAGCCCGCACCGCCTGCGCGTTAAAACAGAACGCTAAACGGACCGTCTGAACCGACCTCATAACCTTGGGCAGCACTATACCTGCGCTGTTCGGGGTCGGGAGCGTATTGACGCGTGGCATTTCCACGTTGTCCTTTAATCCGTTAAAGTCCTGCGTATATCCACTGATGGAAACCAAAACACGATGGCAAAGATTTCGCCGCTTGCACCGGCTAGCTTTCCCGATATGCCGGAAATTCCTGGCCTTCTGCTCGCTGCAGGGTCCTGCGGCTTACGCCAAGCAGGCCGCGAGGACGTTCTACTGGCGTCGCTCGAGAAGGGCACCCAAGTCGCTGGTGTGTTCACAACTTCTAAGACAGCGTCCGCTCCTGTCCACTGCTGTGTGCGGGCGGCAAAGGCGGGCAGGGCGCGGGCGCTGATCGTCAATGCTGGGAACGCTAATGCGTTTACCGGTCTCGCGGGCGAAAAATCTGTCCAGCGCATTGTGGACAAGGTGGCATCCGTCCTCGGCTGCCCCAAATCCCAGGTGTTCGTTGCTTCCACCGGCGTCATCGGCGAGAAGCTGCCCGACGACCGGATTCGCAAAGCGCTTGGCGGGTTGAACAAAAAATTGCAGCTTGGAGATTGGCAGGCGGCGGCATCCGCGATCATGACAACCGACACGTTTCCAAAGGCCGTGTTCCGAAAGGTAATGATTGGCGAAACTGAGGTCACTATCGGCGGCATCGCCAAGGGGTCGGGCATGATTGCCCCCGATATGGCGACCATGCTGTCATTCATTTTTACCGATGCGAAAATTCCGTCCGCCAACCTCCAGACGCTGATACGCCGAGGCGCTGAACGGTCTTTCAATGCGATTACCGTTGACGGTGATACCTCTACCAGCGACACAGTTCTGCTATTTGCTACCGGCGTTGCCAAACATGTGAAAATTGCCAGTGCCGGCGATGTGAAACTACGGGCGTTTCGTGCCGCGCTGGAGGAGGTGATGATCGATCTTGCCCATCAGATCGTTCGCGACGGCGAGGGGGCGAGCAAGTTCGTAACGGTCAACATCACCGGTGCGAAATCGGCGAAGGCGGCCAAGAGAATCGGGCTGACGATCGCCAATTCGCCGCTGGTTAAAACAGCGATTGCCGGTGAAGACCCAAACTGGGGCCGGATCGTGATGGCCGTTGGAAAATCCGGTGAGGAAGCCGATCGGGATAAGCTGAAAATCAGTATTGGCGGTATCGCGGTCGCCGAGAAAGGCATGGTCGTCGGGGGCTATGACGAAGCGCCGGTTGCACAGCATATGAAAGGCCAAGAGATCGACATCGAAGTCGATCTCAAGATCGGTAAGGGGTCGGCAACGGTGTGGACCTGCGACCTGACCCACGAATATATTTCCATTAACGCCGATTACCGGTCCTGAATCGGCCGGTCGCCGACGGAGAAGGCATGTCAGACCTGCCCATTATACTGGTCGCCGCCGTTGCTCTGTTCGACAGGGACGGGCGGGTGCTTATCTCTAAGCGCCCGGAAGGGAAATCCATGGCCGGACTATGGGAATTTCCCGGTGGTAAGGTCGAGGCGGGAGAAACACCCGAACAGGCATTGATCCGTGAATTGCAGGAAGAGCTTGCTGTTGACACGGCCGAGAGTTGCCTAGCGCCATTTACCTTCGCATCGCACGCCTATGAACATTTCCACCTGCTAATGCCGCTCTATGTTTGCCACAAGTGGGTAGGAAAGGTGACGCCGGTTGAAGACCAGACATTGAAATGGGCGATGCCGACGCAGCTGAGGGAGTATCCGATGCCGCCGGCAGACAAACCGTTGATAGCCATGTTGCGGGACTGCCTGTGACCTCCATATTTGTCAGGTGCGTTTGTTTGGCCCGCGTGCTACCCGGTAGCGATGATAACTAAGTTCCAATCCGTCGGGTCGATCATCCGCGCAAATCCGCGTGGCTGGCTGATTGTATTATTCATCTTCGCCGCACTTAGCCTAGTATTCTCGGCCCGCATGACGCTCAGCGTTATAATGCCGACCTGGGAGGAAGAGCTCGGCTGGGCGCGCACTTTCATCGCGACCGGCGGGTCCGTGGTTCTGATCTTCATGACGTTGATTTCGCCGCTGGCCGGCAATCTGCTGGACAGGGTCGGGCCGCGACCTGTGGTGGCGGGTGCGCTTCTTTGTGTTGGCGCGGCGCTCGCCGCGACATCGATGATGACTGAACAATGGCAGTTTATTCTGTTGTTCTGCATCATTGGCGGTCTTGGTTTTGGCGCGCTTGCCGCGCCCCAAGCGTCAGCGACGATCGGCCAGATTTTCGACGAGCATCGCGGGCTGGCGACCGGGATTGCAACGTCGGGTGCGTCAGGCGGCCTGCTGATCATCTTACCGGTTCTCGCGGTAATGATCGGTTGGATTGGTTGGCGCGCGAGTTTTGTCGGATTCGGCCTGATTATCATGGCGATGGCACCTCTTGCTTGGTTCCTCATTACGCCTGCTAGCCGCATTTCGAATGCATGGGCAGGGGGGGGGTCGGCTGCACTGAGTGCCCGGCTACGGCTGATCACTCGTAATTCCACGTTTTGGCTTTTGCTAGGCGGTTTTATGATCTGCGGGTTTACAACCACCGGCGTGATAGAAGTCCATCTCATCCCCTACGCCATTTCGTGCGGGTTTCCCCGTGTCGAGAGCGCAACCGCGCTGGGTGTGCTTTCGGCGTTTAATATGGGTGGGATGATCCTCGCCGGGTATCTCGCTGATAAGGTGAACCGGCCCTTGCTGCTGGGCGCGATTTATTTCCTCCGAGCGCTGACGTTCTTTATCCTAATGAACATCACTGGCAATCCGGAGCTTCTGTTCCTGTTCGCNATACTGTTTGGCATTTTCGACTATTCGGCCATGCCCGTATTGGCGAGCATCGTGAGTACGCATATAGGTGTCGGCGTGATGGGGCTGACGCTCGGTCTGCTGTTCGCCGGGCATTCTGCCGGGGCGGCCGCAGGGGCATTTATGGGTGGGTATTTCTTTGATGCCTTCGCGAGTTACGAATGGGTTTGGATTGTCTCCATCGCGCTGGCGATGATGGCCGCCGTCGTCACGTGGATGATTAAGGAACCCCGCGACACAGAGCAGGCGGGGACACGGGTGCCAGCGTGAGCAGATGACGAATATTGCGGAGACAAATACCCGACGAGGCTGGGTTGTGGTTGCGATCTGTTTTGTCGCTATGGCGTTCACCTTCGGCGCGCGCTCTTCCATCAGCATGTCGCTGCCACTCTGGCGCGATGAAATGGGCTGGACAGCGGCACAGTCTTCGACCGGCGCGTCGCTGGTCTTGCTAATGATGGCGCTAGGCTCACCGATCGCCGGAAATCTGATGGATCGTTTCGGTGCACGGATTGTAATTGCCTGCGGCCTGTTCGGGCTCGCAATAGGCGTGGGTGGCACGTCGTATGCGACGGAACCGATGCATTACTATCTATTGTTCGGCATTGTCGCCGGCGTAGGCTATGCGTCGGTATCGATCCCGATGGTCACTGCGGCGGTATCGGCATATTTCGTTAAGGCGCGCGGTCTTGCCATTGGCGTGGCTGTTGCTGGCGCGTCGGGCGGCCAGCTTCCCGTTTTGTCGCTGCTTGGCATTCTGATCGCGTCACTCGGCTGGCGGAATACCTATCAAATTCTCGGGGTGTTGATGGCAGTATTCGCCGTACTCGTTCTGCTACGCTTCAAGCCGCCATTGCAGGAAAATGAGGACACAACCGCCAGCGCTGGTATCGATCTTGACGACAGCCTTATCAGCCGGCTCCAACTGCTCTTCGCGAACCGCACGTTTCTGTTGCTGCTTGGCGCGTTTTCGCTGTGTGGCTTTACGACGGCAGGCGTGATCGATGTCTACTTTATTCCCTATGCGATTTCCTGCGGCTTTACTCTGATCGAAGGGTCGGCAGCTTATGGTGTACATGGTCTTGGGAACCTAGCGGGCGTAATCCTGTTTTCTTGGATGGCGGATCATGTTCACCGGCCGCGCTTGCTAGCCTCGATGTTCTTTTTGCGAGCGCTTGCATTTGTCCTGCTGATGCACATTTCCGCCGATATAAGCCTGATGTTCGTATTCGCCGCAATCTTCGGGATTCTCAATTTCGCGACCTTCCCGGTGATCGCGAATATCGTCGTCACGCACATCGGTGTGCGTATCATCGGGTTAACGCTCGGCCTGCTGTTCGGCGGCCATTCGCTGGGGGCTGCTATCGGTGTTCAGCTTGGCGGGTGGATGTTCGATCTTACGGCGAGATATGACTGGATCTGGTGGGTATCCGTCGGGCTGGCGGCGATGGCTGGTGTGTTCGCGATCCTGGTAAAGGAGAATCGTCCGCCGCGTGATACCGACGCAGAGCCCGACCCCTGATTTATTTTCCCGGTCGCGTCTTATCTTTCTGGGCGTGCCTTGTCGCCCGCTGCCTGTTCTTCGGTTTCTAAGACGTCAGCGAGTCGTGTCGTCCCACTACCTGGCCGCAATGGCTGTTGTTGTCGCTCATGCGGTGCCCAGCCGGTCATCCAGATGATCTGAAACGTCGCCGGGATCCGTCCGCAATCATCACCATACAATTCTTGATATCGCGCCGCGGCGGCGAACAATGTGTCGCGACGAAGCCCGGCGCGGCTGCGCGCGGCCACCGCGTTGGCCTCTCCCATCCCCCGCAGTTCGTGCATCAGCGCAAACATATCCGAATAGGTGACGGTGATGGTGTCGGTATCGATGACGGGCAGCGCAAACCCCGCTCTTTGCAGCAGCGCGCCGACATCGGCGACATCTGCGACCGGCGAGGTGTGTGGGCTNGTGCCGCCGGTGGTCTCGGCCTCGGCTTCCAGAAAGGCGCGGCGTAATTCGATCAGCGTATCGCCGCCGAGCATCGCCGCGAGAAAAAGCCCGTCCGGTTTAAGCGCCCGGCGAATCTGAACCAGCGCGCCGGGTAGATCATTTACCCAGTGCAATGACAGGGTCGACGCGATCAGGTCGAAGACGCCATCGGCAAACGGTAGGAACTCTTCATCCCCTGAGACTCGAGGACCTACAGCCATTTGTTTGAGTAACCGCACGGACAGATCCGCGGTCACCAGTATTTCGGGCGCGGGGTCGAAAGCCGTCATGCCGTGTCCGCCGCCGAGATCTAGGGCGGCCGTGAAAGTCCGTTTTACATCGTGCAATCGGTTGGCGAGTTGCCCGGCAATCTCGCGGTGCAGAAAATTATGATTAGTGAATCTCACCGCCGCCCGATCGCGATGGCGGCGCAGCGCATTGCGGTCAAACACACGAATGTCATCGGATGTAGAGTGAGTAGACATAGTGTGAACATAGGCCGCTTTGTATCGGCCTAAAACCCTGCGTTTGGACGTCTCACTCTCCTTTTGGGGGGTAATCTTGCTGCAGCGAACGAAGATTGACTGGCATCTGGTATTCGTTGTCGTGTTGACCCTGATTGGTGCGGTTTTGCTGACAGCGGTTTAGCCTAGCCCGCAAGTCTCTGTCTGATCACCGTCAAGTGACTTAAAAAGGCTGACAAAACGGGATTCGCCCCACATATTGCTTGTTACTTGCAACCCAAGATTAAACCGAAGGATAGCCGCCGTGGCACAAGTCGAAATCTATTCCAGCAAGTTCTGTCCGTTCTGCAGCCGCGCGAAGCATCTGCTGAGCCTGAAGGGCGTCGAATTCATCGAGATCGATGTGGACACAAGCCCCGGGAAGCGCACCGAGATGCTGGACCGCGCCAATGGACAGCACACGGTACCGCAGATCTTTATAGATAATGCGCATGTCGGCGGCTCAGACGATCTTGCGGCACTGGACCGCGCCGGGAAGCTCGACGGTATGCTCGGTCTTGGCTAATGGCCCGGGCGCCGGATATCTCTTCCCCCACACTTGGCACGAGCGCCGGGTTTCGGCTGGCCTGCGTGCAAGTCAACGCGGGCAATGAAATTGCGCCGAATGTAGAAATCGCTTCGCGGTTAATTTGTCAGGCGGCCGAGCGGGGTGCGGATTTTATCTCCCTACCCGAATGTGTCGCATTGCTGGAGCCAGATCGCGACGCGCTATTCCGGAAATCCGCGACAGAGGAGAATCATCCAGCGCTTGCGGGTTTCAGCGCACTTGCCGGCGAACTCGGTGTCTGGCTTCACGTAGGATCGCTCGCCGTTCTGTTGGCCGATGGGCGGATCGCCAGCCGGACTTTTCTGATCGATCCCGTCGGTGCGGTGGCAGCCAGATACGACAAGATTCACATGTTTGATGTCGACCTTGGCAATGGGGAAATATACCGAGAATCCAACACCTACCGACCCGGAGCGGCGGCGGTGGTTGCCGATCTCCCGTGGGGGTGCCTCGGGCTGACGATCTGTTACGACGTGCGTTTCCCCACGCTTTATAACCATCTTGCCAAGGCAGGCGCTGCGTTTATCGGGGTGCCGTCGGCCTTCACCCGCAAGACCGGCCAAGCACACTGGCACATTCTATTGCGGGCGCGGGCGGTTGAAACGGGTTGCTGGATCTTCGCCGCCGCCCAATGTGGCGACCATGCGGCCGGGCGGCAAACATTTGGCCATTCACTGATCGTAGACCCGTGGGGCCGGATCGTCGCTGAGGCCGACGAAGAACCAGGCATTATTCTGGCGAATATCGATCCCGCACGTGGGCCGGAGGCGCGCCGGTCGGTGCCCTCATTAACGAACGAGCGGCCCTACGAGCCGGTCGCGGGCATCAAATCCACCTCGGGATAGCCGGCGAAATTGTCTCCGTCTTGACTGCTGCGATGCGCTGCACGATCGCTGGTTTCGGGTCGTCGATCCGCCCGGCCTCGTACATGACCACTGATAGTTTTTCCGCGACTGCTTCCAGCAATTCACCGTCCCGAAGTAGAAAATCTGGATTACCCGGACGGCCAAGTTTCTCGTTACCGTGTGCGAAGGTTTCGTATATCAAGGCGCCACCAGGGTTCACGCTGTCGATCAGAATCGGCAAGAGTGGGCGGTGCAGGTAGTTGGTCACGACGACTGCGTCGAACATTCGGCCGGACAGCGGCCAGGCATTGCTTCCCTCGAGATCAGCCTTGATGGCCTCAATGGCCTCACCGGAAACCAAACGTGATATGTCTCGATCGATAGCGGTAACACGATGTCCTGCCCGAGCAAGCAAGGTGACGTGACGCCCCGTGCCGCAGGCGACGTCCACCACTGATCCGCCCGGTGGTATCAGAGGGGCGCAACGTTCCACCCAGGGCGAATACGGCGACGGTGCGTGTTTTACTGTCATTTGTTTGTTTAAAATATTGTAACGAAGATCAAAAATAGAACTTGGCAAACGCAGAATCTAGCTTAATTGTAGCTCTATGATTGTATTCGACCTTAGTTGTAGCAATGGACACGTTTTCGAAGGCTGGTTCAAGAATTCCGAGTCGTTTGGAGAACAGGTCGAAGCCGGAGCAGTTTCCTGCCCAGTTTGCGGCGACACAAAAGTTCAAAAGGCCATGATGGCGCCTAACGTTGCCGGTATTCGCAAGGGTAAGGAAGACGTACCGGCGATCATCGACGCCAAAGCCGGTGCTGGTGATGCGCCGAATGCAGCGATGGCTACCTCCGACGGCAAATTCGCTGAATTTGTTGAAGCTCTGCACGAATTCAAAAAACATGTCGAAGAGAACAGCGATTATGTTGGGGACACGTTCCCGGAAGAGGCGCGCAAGATTCATTACGGCGAAACCGAGGCGCGGTCGATCCATGGCGAGGCAACGCCGGAAGAGGCCGAGGAACTTGTCGAAGAAGGTGTAGACTTTCACCGCATCCCATGGACAGGTAAGTCAGACGCCTGATTTCTCCGGCGTGCCGGAGATCGCCCGTTGACCTTTAAGATTGGTAACCGCGATGCGCGATGGCTCTGGCTTGATGTCCAGGGTCTAGCGAAACCGCCTGTCGGTACCCCAGATATCCTGTCGATCGTGCGCCGTCTAGGCTTTGTCCAGCTCGATACGATCAGAGTCGTCTCTCGTGCTCACCACCATATTGTTTGGTCGCGTAACCAGCAGTACCGTGAGCCGATGCTTGACCTTTTGCTGGCGGAAGAACGTAGCGTGTTCGAGCACTTCACCCATGATGCGTGCATCCTGCCGACCGAATTCTATCCGATGTGGCAGCGACAGTTCCGCCGGATGCGCGAGAAGCTGGGACGGTCCGGGTATTACAAGACCCTGCCCGAAGCTTCTGCGCGGGCGGCGATCAGGCAGCGTATTGCTGATGAAGGACCTCTATCGACCGCTGCATTCGATAGCAAGGTTTCGGGCGTGCGGAAAATGTGGAGCCGTCCGCCCCACAAAATCGCTTTGGATTACATGTGGTATATAGGCGAGCTGTCGACTTCCCACCGCGAAAATTTCCGAAAATTTTACGACCTGACTGAACGCGTGATCCCCGAGAACATGCGCCATACCGAGTATGAAGACACAACTCAGATTGACTGGCTCTGCAAAGAGACACTAAATCGGATTGGCTTCGGTACGCCGGCAGAGATCCAGCGGTTCTGGGACGCGATGTCCGGTGCCGAAATTAAAANCTGGNTCCNCGGGTCNNGTAAGANATTGGNGCCNGTCGAGGTTCAGGCGGCGGACGGGGCATGGAGTCTAGTGTTTGCACCCGCCGATATCGAGGCACGTATCGCTCGGATCCCTGCTCCGACGTCAAGACTGCGAATTCTCAATCCTTTCGATCCTGCTATCCGCGATCGTATCCGGCTGAAACGCCTTTTCGGATTCGACTACCGGGTCGAAATGTTCATTCCCGCGGCAAAGCGGCAGTGGGGATATTATGTTTATCCGATACTTCAGGGCGATCGTTTCGTTGGGCGGATCGAGCTAAAGGGGGATCGTGCCAAGGGGGATCTGAATGTGCTCGCCTTCTGGCCGGAGCCAGAAGTGAAGTGGTCAGCGACGCGCCAGGACAAACTGATGGATGAATTGGCGAGACTTTCGCGTCTAGCCGAGCTCCGGAACGTCAACTGGCTTTGCGCTGGGCCCTGAAAGGCTATTTGGTCCCGAAAAGTATATAATTCACGGACACATCGCCGCTGACACGCCATTCGTCGGTCAGCGGGTTAAAAGACAGACCGGAAATATCGTTGATATTCACCCTGTTGCGGCGCAGGCCGCGGGCCAGTTCAGACGGGCGGACGAATTTTTTCCAATCATGGGTGCCACGAGGTAGCCAGCGCATGATGTATTCGGCGCCTACGATACCGAACATGTATGCCTTCAGCGTTCGGTTGAGGGTCGCAAGCGTTATCGCACCACCGTCGCGCGAGAGGGCGGCACAGGAGTCGAGAAACAAATCTACATCGGCAACGTGTTCGACGACTTCGAGCGACAGGACAATATCGAATGTCTCGCCCGATTCTGCCAGATCTTCGGCAGTGGAGCAGCGATAATCTACCTCGATGTCGCTGCGCGTGGCATGCTCCTGCGCTGTGCCGATGTTTTTTTCTGACGCGTCGATCCCAGTAACTTTTGAACCCATGCGGGCCAGCGGCTCTGATATCAAACCCCCGCCACAGCCGACATCCAGTAGTGTGAGGCCTTCTAGCGGGGTCAGCGAACGCGGATCGCGGCCGAAATGTTCGCACAATCGGTCACGGATGTAGCCCAGCCTGATCGGGTTGAACTTGTGCAGCGGCTTGAATTTGCCGGCAGGGTCCCACCATTCGTCCGCCATGTCCGAAAAACGGGCGACTTCGTTGGCATCGATGGTGCTCTGAGCTGTCTCCAAGGTCTGCGCCTTTGCTGAGGATATCGGGTACATGAAAGGTACGCCTACTTGCTTGAAAAGGTTCATCCGAGTATGTATGCGCCCGCGCTGCGAGGGGCAAGACAATCCGATCTAGATCGTTCATCCGGATGGCCTGAACATGCCCCGACGTTCGGCTCATTGGCTCGACTGATTGCAACTCGGACCGATGCTTGGGCGAAATAGCGGCGCGGTCGCAGTTTGAGGAGCCGTTATGGCACGTATTGTGCAAAAATTCGGTGGCACGTCGGTGGCAGATATCGACCGTATCAAGGCGGTGGCGCAACGCGTCAAAAGCGCCGTCGACGCCGGCGATGAGGTCGCTGTGGTGGTGTCTGCGATGTCCGGGACGACCAGCCAGCTGGTTGAGTGGACCCGCGAAATATCGCCAATGCACGACGCGCGGGAATACGATGTAGTTGTGTCAGCGGGAGAACAAATTACCGTAGGCCTGATGGCGTTAGCGCTGCAGGATATCGGCGTCGATGCGCGCTCTTGGCTTGGCTGGCAGATTCCGATGTTAACGGATGATATCCACGGCCGTGCCCGTATCGAGGACGTCAAGGCAGATGAAATCGTGCGCCGATTTAAGCTTCCACAGGTTGCCGTGATGGCGGGCTTTCAGGGCATTGCATCGGATAATCGGATTACCACCCTCGGCCGGGGCGGGTCCGATACGTCTGCCGTTGCGCTCGCCGCAGCGATAGATGCCGACAGATGTGATATCTACACCGATGTAGACGGCATCTATACCAGCGATCCGCGCATCGTCACCCGGGCGCGAAAGCTTGACAAGATTACGTATGAAGAAATGCTGGAAATGTCGTCGCTGGGCGCCAAGGTGTTGCAGACTAGGTCCGTCGAACTTGCCATGAACCATCGTGTCCGGTTGTTGGTGCGGTCAAGCTTCGAAGATACTCCCGGAACTCTGGTTGTAGATGAGGAAGAAGTCGTGGAACAGGAAATCGTCAGCGGTATCGCGCATAGTGGGAATGAGGCAAAGATCACGCTGGTCCGAGTGCCGGACACGCCAGGTATCGCCGCCGCAATTTTTGGTCCGCTCTCCGAGGCTAGTATCATCGTGGACATGATCGTCCAGAACGTCTCCGAAGACGGTAATGCGACTGACCTGACCTTTACGGTTCCGAAGGATGATCTCGTCCGGGCCATGGAGGTTCTTGAAGCGGCACGGGGCGACCTGGGGTTTGAACGTGTGGTTGGCGATCCAGAGGTGGTAAAAATTTCCGTCGTCGGCGTTGGCATGCGCAGCCATGCGGGTGTCGCTATGCGCATGTTCCAGGCGCTGGCTGACAAGGGAATCAATATCCAAGTTATTTCAACCTCGGAAATAAAAATCAGCGTGCTCGTATCGGATGCTTATACCGAACTGGCGCTGCGCTCTCTCCACACGGCTTACGGGCTGGATGCTATTTAGAAACGGACAGAAGCAATGGACTTGATCGATCCTGCGGCACAGCTGGACGACTTGTGGAAACGCGGCCGGGATTTTTTGGGCACGGAATACGCGATTCTAGCCGGCGCGATGACCTGGGTGTCCGACCGGAACCTCGTATCGGCACTGTCGAATGGCGGTGGATTTGGAGTGGTCGCGTGTGGCGCGATGACGCCCGTATTGTTGGATACCGAAATCGCCGCCACGAAGGCCCTGACCGACAAACCGTTCGGCGTGAACCTGATTACCATGCACCCCGAACTCGATCAGCTGATCGACATCTGCTTGCAGCACGAAGTTGGCCATATCATTCTGGCGGGCGGTTTGCCCAGCGGGCCGGCGATCGCGCGGGCCAAAGCCGGTAGCGCGAAAGTCGTCTGTTTCGCACCGACACTTGCGCTGGCCAAACGCCTGATCCGGCGGGGTGCCGATGCGCTGGTGATCGAGGGAGCGGAAGCCGGCGGTCATATCGGCCCCGTGGCAACCAGTGTGCTGGCGCAGGAAATCCTGCCGCATATTCACGATGTGCCCGTTTTTATTGCAGGCGGCATCGCGCTCGGCGAAGCGGTCGTCGGATACCTGGAAATGGGCGCGTCCGGCTGCCAGCTAGGTACAAGGTTTGTCTGCGCTAAGGAATCTATCGCGCATGAAAAATTCAAACAAGCCTTCGTTCAGGCCTCAGCGCGCGATGCCATGCCGTCGGTGCAGCTCGATCCGGAATTTCCGGTCATTCCGGTGCGAGCCCTTCAGAACGGTGCGACCCGCGAATTTCAGGAAACCCAGCGTGAAGTGATTGATTTATTCCGTCGCGGCGAATTGGACCAGACAGAAGCTCAGCTAAAAATTGAACACTATTGGGCAGGCGCGCTGCGCCGCGCGGTTGTTGACGGCGATGTCGAAACCGGCTCGTTGATGGCGGGCCAGAGCGTTGGGATGGTTAAGTCCGTCCAGCCGGCCGCCGACATTCTTCGGGAAATTTTGGACCAGGCGCTTGCCGCGCTCGAAGGCAGGGGTCAAGCTAGGGCTAAGGCTTAGTGGACGGGAGCCCCAATACAGGGCACCGCAAAGCGCTGCGCCGTCTCCGCCAGGTTATGGCGGGGTCGGCGTCGGCACAGGAACGGCTCAATGAAATTGTAAAAATCGTTGCAGTTGAAATGGCTGCCGAAGTTTGCTCAATCTACGTTCAGCGCGCCGGCGAAATCCTCGAGTTGTTTGCGACGCAGGGCCTGAACCGGGATGCCGTGCATGTCACGCGCCTGCAACTTGGCGAGGGTCTTGTCGGCACGGTTGCGTTGACGGCGGAGCCGCTGAATTTGTCCGACGCGCAGGCGCATCCAGATTTTAGCTATCGCCCCGAAACCGGTGAAGAAGTCTTTGCATCGCTGCTTGGTGTTCCGATCATCCGCGGCGGTCGGGTCCGTGGCGTGCTGGTTATTCAGAATAGCGACCAGCGAAATTATTCCGACGAAGAGGAGGAAGCGCTGCAGATCATTGCGGTCGTCATCGCTGAAATTATCGCATCGGGGTACTTCGCGAATGCCGATGCAAGTGCGCGTCTGGGTAGGGGGAGATCTTTCCCATCGTCGCGCCATGTCGGGATTTCGGTCAATTGGGGTCTTGCCGAGGGTGAAGCGGTGCTGCACACCCCGAATGTTAGCATCCGCCAGATGTTTGCTGATGATTCTGCGGTTGAGCATGAACGTCTGCGAAAGGCGATGACAGAAATGCATGCGGCGCTCGATGAGCTATTGGCATCGTCGCGGCTGCGGGGTGCCGGCGAACATCATGAGGTGCTCAATTCCTATCGTCGTTTTGCCCGGGATCGAGGCTGGCTGCGCCGTATCCGCGAAGGCATCGATAGCGGGCTGACCGCGGATGCCGCTGCTCAGCAGGTCCGTGAGGATACCGTTGCGCGTATGCGCAGTATCAGTGATCCTTACCTCCGAGAAAGGCTTAGCGATCTCGAGGATGTCGCTATTCGTCTGATGCAACATCTTGGCGACGGTGTGGGCCATCAGGACCTCCCGGACGACATTATTTTGGTCGCGCGTAATCTTGGACCAGCGGAACTTCTGGACTACGATACATCCCGGATACGTGCCTTAGTAACTGAAGAAGGTAGTGCAACATCGCATGTATCGATCATCGCACGAGCGCTAGGCATTCCCGTTGTCGCAAAAATAGACGGATTGATGAAAAGCGTTGACCCACGCGACCCCATCATCGTCGACGGAGATAATGGCCAGATATTCGTGCGCCCAACTGAAAGCGTCCGGACAATTCTGACCGATACGCTGAAGGCGCGGGCACAGCGTCGTAGTGTTTATGCGTCGATGCGGGGGCTGAAGACCGTGACGCGCAATGCAGTGCCGATATCGCTCAACATCAATTGTGGGATGCTTGCCGATATGCAATGGCTCAGCGAAACAGGTGCCGACAGTGTTGGCCTGTTTCGCACAGAAATTCCTTTTATGGTCCGTTCAACGTTTCCCGACCTTGCACAACAGACTCGGATATACAGCGAAGTGCTAGCGCGGGCAGAGGGTAGGCCGGTGCATTTCCGAACCCTCGACATCGGTGGTGATAAGCAGCTACCATATCTACAGGATGGGAAAGACGAAAACCCCGCACTGGGTTGGCGGTCGATTCGTGTCGGGCTCGATCGCCCGGGCATGCTGCGTCAGCAGCTTCGCGCGATGCTGCACGCGGCATCCGGTCAGGATCTTTACGTCATGTTCCCGATGATCGCTGAGGTCGCGGAGTTCAAGACTGCCGTGAATGTTCTGCACATAGAGCGTGACCGGCTCGACCGGCGGAACGAGAGTGGGATCGCGCCACCGTCAAACATCCGTGTCGGCGCTATGCTCGAAGTGCCGGGGCTGATTTGGCAGCTAGATGCATTGCTCCCGCATCTTGATTTCCTGTCTATTGGCAGTAACGATCTGTTTCAATTCCTGTTTGCCATCGACCGAGGAAACCCTCGGGTTGCCCAACGTTACGACGTGCTGTCGCCGGCCCTGCTATCGGCATTGCGTGATATCCTTCAGAAATGCGATGAAGCAAGTGTACCGGTATCCTTGTGCGGTGAAATGGCGGGCGATCCCCTTGAGGCGATGGCGCTTCTGGGAATTGGCATGCGCTCGCTTTCCCTGTCACCGTCGGCTTTCGGGGCGGTAAAGGCAATGACGCTGACCGTTGATACGGTCGAGTTAAGCGCCTATATGCACCCATTGCTACAAGCGCCTGATCACAGCCTCCGGCGTAAATTGAGGGCATTTGCGCTCGATCACGGGGTAGTCCTAGAGACCAGAAGGTTTGTGGACGCTGTTTTAGATTGATATCAGATTGTTTTCTTTGTTATTTCTTTGATTGCGTGACCGGATCGCCTTTTTGGGAGTAGTTAGTAAGAGTAATTTTAGACCTATGTGGCAGTGATTTGCCGGGGGGCGAGGTGCGAATGTCGCCCATTACGGAAACTCAAGGCGTGGGGGGCGAATTTATAATGAACGCTATGATGCAGCTGGACGCGGAAAATTTCGACGCCGCAGAGCTCGGCGCCATGATGCGCGAAATACGGGAAAATCTGGGTCATAAGCTCGATGTTGTAGCCAGCGATTTGCGCATCCGTCTTGAGTATCTCGAAGCGATTGAATCGGGGCGCTTATCGGATCTCCCCGGCAATGCGTACGTTAGTGGATTTTTGCGGTCGTATTCCGATTTCCTCGGTCTTGACGGAGACGAAATCGTGCGTCGCTTTAAAATGGCTGGTGCGGAAATCAGCAGCCAGCCCCGGCTTCACCTGCCATCGCCGGTCGAAGAAGGACGTCTTCCCACTGCGTCGATACTTTTAGTTGCCGCCGTGATCGCGGCCGCCGCCTGCGGCGGGNGGNATTACCTGTCCGATANTGGGAAAGGCCCGGTGGAGATGGTCGCTAAGCTTCCCAAGGAATTATCGGGTCTGGTCGCAAAAGCGAAGAATCAAGCCGCGCTGACAGAGACTGCGGACCACACCGCCGCCCCGTCAAAGCCGCCAATTGAAACGAAATCGGAAAAGACGGTCGCAACAGGCGCACCGGCAGCGCCAGCGAGCCGCTCCAAGATATCGGCCTCGCCTAAACGTGCTGAAGTGCCCGAATCCGCGCCCGTACCCGAGTTAGCGCCGGCCGCGGCTAGCGTTGTCGTGAACCCAGATGACAAGGCGGTCAGGATGGCGGCGGTTTCATTGGTGCCACCGCCCGCGCCAGCGCCGAGCACGACGCGTGATTCGGCGCCAACTGAGACTGCATCCCTTTCCTCTGCTGGGCCCCAGTCATCGTCCGTTGGGTTGGCTGAGGGTGTCCGAATCGTCATCCGCGCAACGTCAGACAGTTACGTCGCGGTGCGCACTGGCAACAACGTTCCGTTGTTTTCCCGGTTGATGCGGCGTGGCGACATTTACGAAGTGCCGTTCGGCGCCGATCTCATTCTGGAGACCGGCAATGCGGGAGGATTGCAAATAAGTGTAGGTGGACGGCGTGTCCCGTCGCTTGGTCCGATTGGTGAGATTCGCCGGAACATAGAGCTGGATGCAGAGAAACTATTGAGCGGCATTAATTAGCGAGTCCCGCCAGCTGCTTCCCATTCGCGTGATAGTTTCTATGGTCCGGTCCGTGAATACGCTATGATGCAGTCTTCTTTCCATTTTTAGCAGTTGCAGATTTACAGATATGGCGTCTCTTCAACCCGTTCGCGGCACCCATGACATTCTACCGGATGAGGCACGTCGTGCCCGGCACGTCACCGACAAGGGGCGCAAAATTGCCGAACGCTATGGTTATGAAGAGGCAGCAACCCCTATATTTGAATTCAGCGACGTTTTCACCCGTACCTTGGGCGAAACGTCCGATATCGTCACCAAGGAAATGTATACCTTCACGGACAAGGGTGGCGATCAGATTACACTTCGTCCCGAAGGAACGGCGGGAATAGCACGCGCACTCATATCAGGCGGCTTGAGCCAGAAACTACCCCTGAAGTTTTTCTATGCGGGGCCGATGTTTCGGTATGAACGCCCCCAAAAGGGACGCTTGCGGCAATTTCACCAGATTGGTGTTGAACTGCTCGGTGTTGCCGAACCGGTCGGCGATGTCGAGGTGATCGCCCTAGGTGCCGCAATCCTTGATGAACTGGGAGTCCAAGGGAATACGCAGCTGGAACTCAATACGCTCGGCAATACCGAAAGCCGAATGGCGTATCGCGATGTGTTGGTCGAATATTTTAGCGACCGGTCCGGGGAACTGTCAGAAGACAGCAAGTTGCGCCTTCACCGAAATCCTTTGCGCATACTCGATTCAAAGAACGAAAGCGACCGAGCGATTGTCAGCGGTGCCCCCGAATTCGACGAAAGTCTCGACGCGGAGTCGCACGATTTCTTTGCCGAGGTCTGCGCCGGCCTCGATTCTCTAGAGATTGCCTGGCACCGTAATTCGCGTCTAGTTCGAGGGCTGGATTACTACTGCCATACCGCGTTCGAATTCACCACGGATGCTCTTGGCGCCCAAAGTGCCTTACTGGCGGGCGGACGCTATGACGGCCTAGTCGAGAAGATGGGCGGGCCATCTACGCCGGGTGTCGGCTGGGCATCGGGTATCGAACGCTTGTCGATGCTGATCGGCGAAGGCCCGGAACAACCCCGCGCCATTGCGATCATCCCGTTGGGTGATGCGGCAGAGGCCGTCGCGCTAAAACTCACAGACGAACTCCGCCGCGCTGGCGTGGCAGCCGATCTCGGCTTTCGCGGTAAGATGAAGCAACGTATGAAACGCGCAAACAACATTAACGCGCGGGCCGCCGTGATCCTCGGCAATATTGAACTTGACCAGAGCGCTGCGACAATAAGAGATCTTGATTCTGGCGAACAGGAACTCGTTCCCTTGACCACGCTGCGCGAACGTCTCAAACAGTTTCGTTAGCAGTCCGGTGGCAGACGAGTGCATTCTCAGCCGTCTCGTCGTCGTTGGTGCCAGTCACAAGACAAGCTCCGAGGCGACGCGAGACAGACTTTTTATCTCTGCAGGCGATCTTCCCGTGTTTCTAAAAAAGGTTTCTGAGGCGGGCTTTTCGGAGGCGGTGGCGCTGTCGACCTGCGCCCGCACCGAGATATTCGGTCTCGCAGATAACGGCGCGGTTGCGCAGCACCGAGCAATAGGTGTTCTGGCCAATCTTGGGGGCTTCGATGCGAGTGTTTTTTCGTCCGAAATCTATAGCCACCAGGGAAAAAATGCGCTTCGACACCTTTTCCGGGTCGCGGCGTCGCTCGACAGTCCGGTCGTCGGCGAGTCGGAGATAACTGGGCAGTTTCGTGATGCCGTTCGGATCGCGACCGCGCACGATCACGTGGGCAGGGGCTTGAGCGCCGTCATTCAGGCGGCCAATGCGGCGGCAAAACGAATACGATCTGAAACATCTATCGGTGAGCGTTCGGTCTCTATGGCAGCCTGCGCCTCACAGGTCGCGCGCGATGTTCAGGGCGATTTATCGCGCGTAAGCGCGGTGCTTGTGACCGGTGGCGAAATGGGTGAACTAATAGTCGACCACCTACGCGCTGCCGGCCTGACGCAGTTGAGGGTTGTTGCGCGGAGCCGAGCGCGGGCCGAAATCGGCGCCCGACGTTACGATTGCCATTATGGGGTCTTGGAAGACCTTCCAGCGCTGTTGCCCGACGCCGATATCGTCGTCACGTCGCTCGGTGCCGGCCATTTTCTCTTCGATCGCGTCACGGCAGAGGCGGCCCTCGCCGTGCGTCGGCGCCGACCGATGCTATTTGTCGACGNGGCGATTCCGTCCGATATCGAGCCAGCCGTCAACGAGCTGGAAGGCGCCTTTGTATACTCGCTAGACGATCTCGAGAGGATTGCTCTCGAAGGCCGGTCATCGCGCGACCACGCGGCAAAAGATGCGGAAAGTATCGTCGGTCATGAGGTAGAAGACTTTCTGCGTGCGACGGCAGAGCGAACTGCGACGCCCGCGGTCACTGCGCTGCGGGCCCATTTCGAGCGTATCCGCGTGGAAATACTTGCCGAATCCGCGTCGTCCGATCCCGCGCTGGATGATATGACCCGTCGTTTGGTAAACCGGCTGTTACATGCGCCGTCAGAATCGCTGCGAATGCTGGCTGCCAAAAACGATCCTGCTGGATTTCAGGCGGAAGAATTGTTGCGACAATTATTCGATGTCGAAATGGTACCGCCACAGGACCTGAACGCCGGACACGAAAAAGGAGAATAAATTGTGAGCCTTGACGAAAGACTAGACCAGATCGTGTCGCGGCATAGGGAATTGTCGGATTTAATGTCGCGCGGCGACATGACAGACTCCGATGATTTTGTTTGCATGTCGAAGGAATTCGCGGAGCTTGATCCCTTAGTCGCCTGCATCGGAGAACTGCGTGCCGCCCAGAACGAGGCCGGGGACCTCGCGGGGCTCATTGCCGACCCGGACGGCGACGGCGAGATGAAATCCCTAGCTCAGGCGGAGTTCCAAGAACTGACTCAGCATATTCCCGAGATCGAGAAAAATCTCCAAATCATGCTGTTGCCGCGCGATGCTGCTGACCACAAAAACGCTATCCTCGAAGTGCGCGCCGGTACCGGGGGCGATGAGGCGGCACTGTTTGCCGCCGACCTGCTACGCATGTATCGGCGCTACGCCGACAAACACGGCTGGAAATTCGAAATCATGGGGTTGGCAGATACGGGGATCGGCGGTGTCAAAGACGCCTCGGTCGAGATCCGGGGCCGGGGGGTGTTTGCTCGCCTGAAATATGAATCCGGAGTGCACCGGGTCCAGCGGGTGCCCGAAACTGAATCTGGGGGACGCATTCATACGTCTGCCGCGACTGTCGCCGTCTTACCCGAAGCCGAGGAGGTTGATGTGCAGCTGGAAGACAAGGATTTGCGTGTCGACACCTACCGCGCGCAGGGCGCCGGTGGCCAGCACGTAAACACCACGGACAGCGCCGTGCGCATCACCCACCTACCCACTGGCATCGTAGTGCAGCAGCAGGATGAGAAATCTCAGCACAAAAACCGGGCTAAGGCGCTCAAAATATTGCGTGCCCGAATTTATGACGCCGAACGCGAGGCACAGGCCAACGCGCGCGCCGAGGACCGCAAGAACCAGGTCGGGTCGGGCGACCGGTCAGAACGTATCCGCACCTATAATTTTCCGCAGGGCCGGATCTCGGATCACCGCATCAACCTGACCCTGCACAAGCTCGAAAAGGTGCTGGAGGGTGAAGCGCTGGACGAAATTGTCGATGCGCTAACATCGGAAGACCAGGCTCGAAAACTTGCCGAGGTGTTGTGACAGTCGGCCCCTATATTTTGGCGCATGAGCTCCGGCTGGCGGCGGAAAAGTTGCGCGCCGCCGGCATCCCCGACGCAATGGTGGATACCCGTATTCTAGCGGCCGCGGTGTTTGGGATGTCCCGCGAAGATATGTTGCTGGACCCTCAACGCCTGATCAAGGGGACCGCGC
>NZGJ01000022.1 GCA_002689465.1 Rhodospirillaceae bacterium
GAACCACATTGCCTCTTCGTGTTTCCCTTTTCCGTGTATCCATCGCCTTTTCAGCGTAGACCTTGAAAGACAACCCACCTGTCTCTTTATGATGCCGTCGTTCTGTTACCTTCTCTTCATACCAATCTGATGCAAATTCCTTTGCTTCTGCCAGTTTTTCGCACTTGGTGGATTGTCTAACGAACCCTCGACCAGAGATATACATCCCCACATACCAATATCGAGATGCGTTCATTCGGAATAATTTAAGGGTGTCGGGATAACCTCGACCCAGAGTGGTCATGTCTTTGCGATTATGTCTGGGTTCTGAAACTCTCATGCACCCATATTGTTGCACAGTTGTTGCACAGTCAAGGTATTATCAAATAGTCAATAATATCAATAACTTAACAATTTTTTGTTGGATTTCGAGACCGCCCCGTTCAACCACTCCGGCAACTCTCCGCCGGCGGTTTTACAGAAATGTTACAGGCTGCGCAACTCGGCAGGTGATTATCTACAGTACGCAGAATTCTGGGAAAATTACGTCGACTTTGCGTTCCAAAAACCGTTGACATCGGTTAATCTGGGCGTATATTCGCGCCTCTCTCGAAATGAGTGGTCGTTTCCCTGACACCCTTGTGACACAGGGTTATTTGGGCGGTCATTTTTTTAAAATATAGTTGCTCCAACGGCATTGCCGGCGAGCCGAAAGCGGATAAAAACCATGTACGCAGTGGTCAAAACAGGCGGAAAACAGTACCGCGTTGCTAAGGACGATGTCCTGACGGTCGAAAAACTTGACGGTGAAGCTGGCGCAGTCGTCGAACTCGAAGAAGTTCTGGCAATGGATGACGGCAAGGGACTGACAATCGGCACGCCGATGGTCGATGGCGCACGCGTTGCAGCTACGGTGCTGGAACAGAAGAAAAGCGACAAGGTCGTTATCTTTAAGAAAAAACGTCGGAAAAATTATCGCCGTACAAAAGGGCATCGCCAGCAGGTGACGGTCATTCGCATTAGTGATATTCTTGCCAGGGGCCAAAAAATGGCAGTTGCAAAAGCAACATCGGATGCGGATGCACCGACCAAGAAAGGCTCGGCAAAGGCAAAGGCCAAAAGCCCAGTCAAGGCGAGAGCTAAGGCAAAGACAGCGGCGAAAAAAGCGCCCGCAAAAGACAAATCGAAAGACTGAGACCACACGAATTTGACCGGACGGCTCGAGTCCACAGGAGATTGAACGATGGCCCATAAAAAAGCTGGTGGTAGTTCCCGTAACGGCCGCGATTCCGAAGGCCGTCGCCTAGGTGTTAAGAAATTTGGCGGCGAGCAAGTAATACCGGGAAATATCATCCTGCGGCAGCGCGGCACGAAATGGCATCCCGGCACGAATGTCGGTATCGGCAAGGACCACACGATCTTTGCGACCGTCGAAGGCAAGGTAGCTTTCCAGCGCCGTGCCGGTGGACGCGTTTTTGTGTCGGTTAACCCGACGGCCTGAACAGGCTCGATAGTATCCCGGCCCGCGTTTTGAGACGGACCGGAAACATGCCAACTTTTGAAATCTTTTAGGCCTCGTTCTGCAGGACGGGGCTTAGACGTGTCTGAAAATCGGCGAACCGGATAACAGGACAATGAAGTTTCTCGATTCCGCAAAAGTATTCGTCAAAAGCGGTGACGGCGGTGCCGGTTGCGTTAGCTTCCGGCGCGAAGCACATGTTGAATATGGTGGTCCCGATGGCGGTGACGGGGGGCGCGGCGGCGATGTCATCGTCGAAGCGGTTGATGGCCTGAATACCCTGATCGATTTCCGTTACCAACAGCACTTCAAGGCCAAAACCGGTGGCCACGGCATGGGAAAGATGCGGTTTGGCGCCAGCGGCGATAGCATCACCATAAAAGTGCCCGTGGGCACCCAGATTTTCGATGACGACAACCTGGTATTACTGGCTGACTTTACCCGCGTGGGCCAGTGCGTCGTCCTGCTGAAGGGCGGACGTGGCGGACGTGGCAACACACGTTTCAAGTCTTCGCGTAATCAAGCACCCCGGCGCTTTGGAACCGGCGAGGAAGGCGAGGAACGCTGGATTCGCCTACGGCTGAAGCTAATTGCCGACGCCGGGCTGGTCGGGCTGCCAAATGCAGGTAAATCGACCTTCCTTTCGGCGGTTTCGCGTGCGAAGCCCAAAGTTGCAGATTACCCATTTACGACGCTGACACCCGTCCTCGGCGTAGTTTACGTGGACCAAACCGAATTCGTTGTTGCCGATATCCCCGGTTTGATCGGAGGCGCCCATGACGGTGCCGGGCTGGGTCATCGGTTCCTTGGCCATGTCGAACGCTGTGGGGCGCTATTGCACCTGATCGACTGCACCGAGGACGATATAGTCGGCGCTTGGAAAACGATCCGCCGCGAGCTTGAGGCCTATGACAACATCCTGGCGACGAAACCGGAGATTCTCGCTCTGAATAAGGTTGATGCGATCCCCGAGGAGTTCATCACCGAGAAAAAGGCCGAGCTCAAAGCCGCATCGGGAATCGACGTCATTGCGATCTCGGGCGCCACCGGTGTTGGCGTCGAGGGTGCCCTGCGTACCCTACGCCATACCATAGAACAGAACAGGGCAGATCAACCGGCAGCTAAAACCGCCCACATCACGCAGTCATGGACGCCGTAGCCGTGCAGACGGGGAAGCATACGAGTGCGTCGACCGGGCCGACAACGGGAGCCCGGATGACAGCAACACGGCGCCTCATTGTTAAAATCGGCTCGGCCCTGCTGGTAGACGATACCACAGGCGCAATCCGAACCGACTGGATGAACGGGCTCGCGGCAGATATCGCAAAACTAAAAGCGCGGGGGGTCAACGTCGTAATCGTTTCATCAGGTGCCATCGCTGTGGGACGGAGGCATCTCAGCCTGAAAACAGGTGCATTGGCACTTGAGAGTAAACAAGCAGCTGCCGCGACAGGCCAGATTCGGCTTGCCCATGCCTGGCAGGAAACTCTCGCCGCGCACAGCATTACAGTTGCCCAGATTTTGCTAACACCGTCCGATACCGAGGAGCGCCGCCGTCATATTAACGCCCGCGCAACGATCGACACGCTGCTCGAGATGGGCGCCGTGCCTGTGATCAATGAGAACGATTCCGTAGCAACCGACGAGATCCGCTATGGCGATAACGACCGTCTGGCCGCTCGTGTTGCCCAAATGATCAGCGCCGATACGCTTGTGCTGCTGTCGGATGTCGACGGACTGTACCGGATGGACCCCCGCCAAGATCCAAGCGCCGAGTTGATCGACGAGGTTGCCGAAATCACCCCCGATATCGAAGCCATGGCCGGGGATGCGCCTGCCGGGTATTCGTCGGGTGGCATGGTGACCAAGCTGGATGCCGCCAAAATCGCCACGGCAGCTGGTTGCGCGATGGTCATCACCGACGGCAAACCGGCGGATGCACTGACACGACTTGAAGCTGGTGCTCGCTGCACCTGGTTCCTGCCCGTTGCGGAACCACTGACGGCGCGCAAACGCTGGATCGTGGGGTCTGTCGATGCATTAGGCGTCATTACCATAGACAAAGGCGCTGTCGCTGCGTTGAATGCTGGCAAAAGCCTCTTGCCCGCAGGGGTAACCCGGGTCGACGGCACGTTCGACCGGGGCGACGCGATCATTGTCAAAACTCCGGAAGGGCGAATAGTAGGGCGCGGCCTATCAGCATACTCATCGACGGACGCACGCCTCATCATGGGCCGAAAAAGCCGTGATATAGAGAACATTCTGGGATACCGTGGCCGAGACGAAATGATCCATCGCAACGATCTTGTAACTGAATCGAGCGCATCGGGGGCATTAGAAGAATGAACGGCGCAAAGGCTATTGACACAGGCGTGGCTGACATCGACGGAGTAATGGACTTGCTTGGCCGTAAAGCACGCGCAGCCGTTCAGGAACTTGCACAGGCATCATCCGATACAAAAAATACCGCACTTCGGGAGGCAGCTGCAAGCCTTCGGGCGCGAACTGCCGATCTGCTTGCCGCAAATGCACGAGACATGGCCGACGCCGCTGAGCGCGAGAACGCGCCCTCATTGCTGGACCGCCTTAAACTGGATAAAGCCCGCATCGATGCAGTCGCTGCCGGGCTAGAGAAAATTGCCGCCCTGACCGACCCTGTGGGTGAAATACTCGCCGCCTGGGACCGCCCCAACGGGCTCAACATTTCGCGTGTTCGGGTGCCGCTGGGCGTGATCGGCATAATTTATGAATCCCGGCCCAACGTGACCGCCGATGCCGGGGGACTATGCCTGAAATCTGGAAATGCCGCTATTCTGCGGGGTGGTTCCGAGAGCTTTCATTCCTCAGGGGTTATCCTCGACTGCTTGCAGGTAGGGCTTGCTGCAGCTGGCCTTCCCGAGGGATCTATCCAGCAGGTACCCACTACCAACCGGGCAGCCGTCGGCAAAATGCTAACGATGACCGACTACATCGACATCGTTGTGCCGCGCGGCGGAAAGTCGTTGATCGGTCGAGTGCAACAAGAAAGTAAAATACCTGTCATCGCTCATCTTGATGGTCTGTGCCACACCTATATTGATAACGCCGCTAACCCAGACATGGCGCGAGATATCGTGGTCAACGCCAAGATGCGCCGCCCGGGCATCTGCGGGGCAACGGAGACCCTTCTGGTCGACGAGTCAATCGCGGCACGAACACTACCCGATATTATTGAAGCGCTAGTGGCAGCGGGCTGCGAACTGCGTGGCGACGACGCGACCCGCGCGCTTGACGTCCGCATCGCCCCGTCATCCGAAATAGATTGGCGGACCGAATACCTGGAACCCATCCTGTCGATCCGTCAGGTTGACGGGCTTGATGGCGCGATAGAGCATATCGCAACCTACAGTTCCCATCATACCGAATCGATTATCACCGACGATGCGGCGCACGCCGAAAAATTCCTGAACGCTGTTGATTCAGCCATCGTGATGCACAACGCATCGACCCAGTTCGCCGATGGAGGGGAATTCGGCATGGGCGCCGAGATCGGTATTTCTACCGGTCGGCTGCATGCGCGCGGACCAGTCGGTGTAGAGCAGTTGACAACCTTCAAATACGTCGTTCGCGGTGCGGGGCAGGTCCGGCCCTGAAAACACTCGCCAATATCCGCAGGGGTCATTCCGTAACGGGGCTCCGGGTGGGAATTTTGGGCGGCTCGTTCAATCCCGCACATGAAGGCCACCTTCACATTAGCCTGCTCGCGCTGAAACTGCTGAAGCTGGACGAAGTATGGTGGATGGTCTCTCCCCAGAATCCCCTAAAGTCGACCGACGGCATGGCCCGATTTGAAGAACGCCTTGCCAACGCGCGCGCCCTGGTGCGGCACCCCAGTATCCGTATCACCGATATCGAGTCCCGCCTAGGTTCTACCAATACTGCAGAGTCCCTCGCCGTTCTAAAACGCGGTTTCCCGAAGACCCATTTTGTTTGGTTGATGGGCGCGGACAATTTGAAACAGATTTCGCGCTGGCATCAATGGACTCGGATCTTTAACCAAGTACCCATTGCGGTTTTTGACCGTGCTCCTTATTCTTTTGGCGCACTTGCCGGCAAGGCGGCAAAAGCGTTTTTCCGGTTTAAAAAAAAACCGTCAGACGCCTACAACCTCGCCAACATGCCGGCGCCCGCTTGGATGTTCTTCCATACTAGGCTCCATCCGGGCTCAGCAACGGACATAAGAGCGCAACGTGACGCGGTGCCTCGCTCGGAAGGGCAGAAAGGGAGCCGCAGAACGGCAAAAGGTGAATAAGTGAGCGCAAAACCAGCAGAATATCCACTGACAAAACGATCGAAAGACAGCAAAAAAGAGGGGAACCCAGCAGACAGTCTGTTAGCTGACATCGTGAAATCGCTCGAGAATCACAAGGCGATGGATATCGTCATCATCGATCTCAAAGGCAAATCCGACGTTGCGGATTACATGGTCGTCGCCACCGGTCAATCCGGCCGACAGGTCTCCACAATGGCAGACAGACTGTCTCTGATCATCAAAGAACACGGTATTTTAGGCGCGGTACCAGAGGGACGGGGACAGGCCGATTGGGTCCTGCTCGATGCAACGGATATCATTGTGCATCTATTCCGCCAGGAAGTGCGGGAATTCTACAATCTGGAAAAAATGTGGAATGCAGACCTGCCCGATGGTCCTAAACCCGGCGCCCCCAAGCCGGCGAGAGTGTGAAATGGTCTCCGCGTGCGTGTGACAATTTGCACCGTCGGGCGACTCAAGGCTGGACCTGAGCGTGATCTTATAGATAGATACCGAAAACGCATTCAATGGCCGTTTGAGTTTCTTGAGGTCGAAGAACGCCGGAAACTATCGGCTGCAGAGCTTCAATTGCGGGAAAGCAATTTGTTGATAAGCGCAACTCCAGCGGAAGCCGTCCGCATTGCAATGGACGAGCGTGGCAAAACGCTTAGCAGCGAGAGTTTCGCAGAAAAACTTGGCGAATGGCGGGATCAGGGGCGCGATATTGCATTTATAATAGGCGGCGCTGGTGGTCTCGCACCCGAAAATAAGGTCGGTGCCGACCTGGTGCTGTCATTCGGAGCGGCGACGTGGCCCCATATGCTAGTCCGGGTGATGCTGGTTGAACAGATATACCGGGCGCAGGAAATTCTCGCCGGGAATCCATATCACCGCGCGTGAAGGATCTGATGAAATACTGTTGGGAGATTAAGCCAGAGTACCATTTGCCAATCATTCGCCTATATAATATGGGTAAATTATGCAGGACCCCGAGATGAGTAGCGATCAGGCATCGATGGCCCGGCCGATGTTACCAAAACCAGTCGTACTATGCGTGCTAGACGGCTGGGGCCATCGCGACGACGAAACCGACAACGCGATTACCCCGTCTAATACCCCCAACTTCCAGCTCATGTGGGCGACAAACCCGCATGCCTTCATAAATACCAGCGGTGCCGATGTCGGCCTCCCGGACGGCCAGATGGGGAATTCCGAAGTCGGGCATATGAATCTTGGCGCCGGCCGGGTGGTTAGTCAGGATATCCGCCGCATCGATGCGGCGGCGCAAGATGGTTCCCTAATGGCTAACGCTCAGCTGAAACGTTATATTGATGCTCTTAAAGAGTCGAGTGGAACGAGCCACCTTCTTGGCCTACTCTCCCCCGGTGGCGTACATTCTCATCAGGACCACCTCATAAAGTTGGCAGAAATCATCGCCAACTCAGGTATCCCGGTCTGCATACATATGTTTCTCGACGGACGGGACACACCGCCGGAAAGCGCAGCTGGATTCGTCTCCGAGTTCGAGCAGCAAGTAGCATCCATCGGTGAGGTATCTCTTGCTACAATGTGCGGCCGGTTTTTCGCTATGGACCGGGACCAGCGCTGGGATCGGGTCGAAAAGGCTTACAACCTCATTGTGTCCGGATCCGGATCCGCAGCTGATGATGCCATTGCTGCCATTAAAGCAAGCTACGCCTCCGGAATTACAGATGAGTTCATTGAACCGGTCGCGCTCAACGGATATCAGGGCGCGAGCCATGGCGACGGTATCCTGATGAGCAACTTCCGGGCAGATCGCGCTCGAGAACTCTTACAAGCATTGTTGGATCCCAAATTTGAAAGCTTTTCACGGACTGGAGTTACGAATTTTACAGCTGCACTTGGGGTCACCGAATATTCCACCGCCCATAACGATTATATGGCAACCATGTTCCCACCGGCATCACTGAACAATATTCTCGCTAGTCTTATTGCCGATGCAGGAAAGAAACAGCTCCGTATCGCCGAAACCGAGAAATACGCCCACGTGACATTCTTTTTCAATGGCGGAAGAGAAGCACCGTTCCCGGGTGAAGATCGCACCTTGATCCCGTCACCGAAGGTCACAACATATGACCTGCAACCGGAAATGTCTGCCCATGAAGTGACAGACCAGCTGATCGACGCGATCGGAGTGGGGACTTACGATTTCATTCTTGTTAACTATGCCAACCCCGACATGATCGGTCACACAGGTATTCTCGAAGCCGCACGCATAGCTATCCGGACGGTCGACGACTGCATCGGGAGACTCGCAAAGGCGGTCGAGACCGCCGGCGGCTCTCTCCTGATCACGGCCGACCACGGAAATGCAGAGACGATGCGCGATCCTGAAACTGGTGTACCGCACACTGCCCATACACTAAACATGGTTCCGGCCGTTCTGGTCAACGCGCCGTCTAACATCCAAACTTTACATAGCGGAAAGCTTGCAGATATAGCACCGACCTTGCTCCAACTATTGCAGATCGATAAACCCTCAGAGATGACTGGAGAATCTCTGATTGCACCTCCCGACACTGCCGCTGGTAAATCGGAAGTTCGTGTTACAGCCTGATCGTATCACTGCGCTCTGCATATTGGGCGTCTGCCTAGCCACGATATCTGCGGGCACGAAGCTTGCTATCGCTAATGAACTCGAAAAAAAACTCGAAGCGCTTCAGCAAGACCTTGATAAAAGCCATGCGAAACGAGTCAGCCTAGACCGGGCTGCGCGTGCGGCGGCTGCGGAACTCGAGGCAATCAAACATCGGGGCATAAAGCTGGCGCGCAAGATGCATCGGCATTCGGCTGATGCCGACCGTTTGGAAGCTCGGGTCATCGCGCTAGAGAAGCAGGAGCGCGCAAAGTCCGAGCAAATTCAGCAACGCAAGACAGAGCTTGCAGTGACACTGGCGGCTCTCCAGCGTGTCGCCCGCATGCCGACAGCGGCCCTGGTCGCCATACCACAGTCAACAGACATGACAATTCGCGCAGCGATTCTGCTTCGCGCAGCCATACCAGAACTGCAGCAAGACGCTATGGTGTTAGGGAATGACCTTCGCGCGCTTACTGCACTCCGCTCCATGATCGACACGGATAAAAGCACACTTTCCAATACGCTGGACCACCTAAAATTTGAAAGAAGATCGCTGGCCTCCCTTACCACAAAGAAGCACGCTCTTTTAAAAACGATGAAAACCGCCGAACGCGCGGCAGCGTTAAAAACGGCACGCCTGTCTACAAAGGCTGGTAGTCTGCGTGAGCTTTTGAAGAAGCTATCCAACCGGAAGCAGTCACCGGAATTGCGTGGTCCCGATTTCGACCCGACTCCCGGTATCCTGCCTCCCATAGAGAAAAAAGCAGCTCTTCCACCGGTGACAAGATCGAGAGCCGCACTCCCCGCCCCCGGCCGCGTCGTAACTACTTTTGGACAAAAAATACCGAATGGCGGGTTAAGCAAAGGCCTCGTCATAATCACAAGGCCAACCGCAACGGTTGTCGCCCCGTTACCGGGACGGGTCGTCTTCGCGGGACAGTTCCGTGGATACGGAAACCTTGTCATACTGGAGTTACGGGAAAGGGGACACGCATTAATATCGGGTATGTCCAGGGTCGACGCACAGGTCGGGGATAAAGTGTTGGCAGGAGAACCACTCGGCGAGATGAGCGCTTCGAAACGTGCCATATCAAAACTATATTTTGAGCTTAGAAGAAGAGGCCAACCGATTAACCCGTTGCCGTCCAACGCGGCACCCAAGGATAAGGCAAGCGGATAATGATGAAACAAATATTAGCAGCTGGCGCGATTGTTGGAGGTTTCGTCCTCACATTCTCCGCTGCGGCCCAGAAAAACAGCTCGGAAACATACCGACAGCTGAACCTTTTTGGCGATGTATTTGAGCGGGTACGCTCGGATTATGTCGAAGACGTCTCTGACGAAGCGCTGATCGAAGCCGCCATCAATGGCATGCTAACATCGCTGGACCCGCATTCTGGCTATCTCAGCCCCAAAAGCTATCGGGACATGCAGGTACAGACCCGCGGCGAGTTCGGCGGACTCGGCATCGAAGTCACAATGGAAAACGGCTACGTAAAAGTGGTCTCGCCGATCGATGACACGCCGGCCTTTCGTGCTGGCATCAAACCGAACGACCTCATCACCCACCTCAATGGTGAAAAGGTGCAGGGACTGACCCTTTCAGAGGCCGTTGAACGGATGCGGGGCAAAGTCGGCAGTGATCTCAAATTGACAATTCGTCGTACGGGACGCGAGGTATTTGACGTCAGCATTACCCGGGCAGTGATCAAAATCCGTTCGGTCCGCTCCCGGATGGAAGGCGACGATATCGGCTATATCCGGATCACATCGTTCAGCGAACAAACCGAAAAGGGCGTCAAACGCGCTATCAAACGGTTCCGTGAGACTGTTAAGAACAGGCTCAAAGGTCTCGTTCTCGATCTGCGTAATAATCCCGGCGGCCTTCTCGATCAATCGGTAAAGGTCTCGGATGCATTCCTTAATCAGGGCGAGATCGTCTCCACCCGGTCGCGCCGCGTAGATGAAGGACAACGCTTCAACGCCAAAGCGGGCGATGCCGCCGAAGGCCTGCCGATTGTGATTCTCATGAATGGCGGCTCTGCCTCAGCCTCGGAGATCGTCGCAGGTGCACTGCAGGATCACCGCCGCGCAATAGTTATGGGTACAAGGTCATTTGGCAAAGGGTCTGTCCAGACGATCGTTCCCCTCTCGGGTCACGGTGCGATTCGCCTGACCACCGCGCGCTACTACACTCCGTCTGGGCGTTCGATTCAGGCGAAGGGTATCGATCCCGACATTGTCGTCGAGCAGGCAACTTTATCAAAAGTTACACAGCCACGCCGGACCCGAGAAGACGACCTCCGTGGGCGGCTGGATAATCCGAACGGTGATGCGGCACCTAAGACGCCCGGCACGCCAAGAGACCCGCAGACGGGGATGCCTGAAAAACGCCAAGACTACCAGCTATCGCGCGCACTTGATCTGCTAAGGGGTATCGCGCTGTATGGTGCCCGCGGCAGGAACTAGAACAATGCCAACCTAGGACAGAAAACACCTCCGCAACCCAGCCCGTGATATTCACGCGCCGGCCTGGTCGGGAACGAATGTGAACACTTCAACATGCGGTAAGAGCGGCGCCCGTCTGCCCCTGATGCTATTACTCGGTTTTATCGTCTTAGTCACGGGGATCGCCGTGTGGCTAACATTCTCATATTCCGACCCTGATGTAACCTCGGATGCTAGCATAGAAAATAATACCGCTGTGGCGGAACTGAAATCCAGGGACAAGCAGGCCGCAGAACGACGCTCACGCCCCAATGCAAATCCCGAAGAGAAGCCCGACGAGAAACACAGGCACTATGACACTAAACGCTCCAAAAAACGTGTGCGTGACGCTCAAAAGGGTGTAAGGAAACCATCACACAAAGGTGAATCAGACTACTCGCCAAAGACGCCTAGAAGATCCGATTCATTGGAACCCACAACAACTAAATCGCCCACAGAAATAGCTAAAACGCCTCTGCAAACTCCACCTGAAGCCTCACCTCGACAACCGAAAAAAACTAAAAAAAAGCCGCCACGCAACCCCACGTCCGCTCGGGCTCTATTGCCCAAGATATTAACGACCGGACCACGGGACGCGCCTCTGTCATCATCGCCCGATCCCGCTCTGTTAGATATGACCCCACTTGGACCGTTGCCACGTGTGGGTGACGACGGAAGACTACCTCGTCAGGTTTATGCTAAACCCTTCAATTTTGCTGACAGTCGTCCACGGGTCGCCATCGTCGTATCCGGCCTCGGCCTGTCCGCCGCCGCAACGGAATCCGCCATCCAAGGGTTGCCAGGTAGCGTTACCCTGGCATTTGCCCCTTACTCTCCCAGATTAAACGAATGGATTGACCTCGCGCGCGCAGCCGGACACGAGGTCATGATCAATATTCCTATGGAGCCTACCAACTACCCAGCCTATGACCCCGGTCCTCAGACATTGCTCACGACGTTAAATTCAGAGAGAAACCTCGATCGTCTCTTCTGGAGCCTCAGCCGTGGGACAAGCTACGTCGGCGTTGTGGATTTTTTAGGATCACAATTCACGACTTCTCTGGGCCACATGACCCCTATCCTAGATGCTATAAATCGGCGCGGTCTGATTTATCTCGACAGCAATAGTTCGCCGCGAAGTGTTTCTCTAGCTGTCGCGTCAAAGCTGAACATGGTGTCGGCAAAAGCGACTTTGACACTTGACAAACGCGCTTCGCGGACGGAGATCGACCGCCGGTTCGCAGAGTTGGAGCAGCGCGCCAAACGCGATCTTCGGGCAATTGGCATCGCCTCGCCCTATCCGGTCTCGCTCGAACGGATCGCGACCTGGGTGCGACAGCTTGAAGCTCGTGGAGTCTCTATTGCCCCCGTATCGGCGCTGGCCCAAACACCCAAACTTTCTAGGGCACCGCAGTGACCCTCAAATCATCACCTCCCTCAGGATACCGGCCCTGTGTTGGCATTCTGTTAATTAACGACGATGGGACGATCTTTGTCGGAGAGCGGATCGACACCCCAGGTGCCTGGCAAATGCCGCAGGGCGGGATCGACGATGGTGAATGCGCCATAGAGACGGCTTTTCGAGAGCTAAAAGAGGAGACAGGTATAGAAGCTGCCAAACTCCTAGGAATCAGCGATGTGTGGCGGAGTTACGATGTTCCGGCTGATATCGCAGCGACAGCTTGGGGCGGACGGTTTCGCGGTCAGACACAGCTTTGGGCGGCACTTCGTTTTACGGGTTCTCCGGAAGATATTGACATTCGGACTGAACACGCTGAATTCAGCCGTTGGAAATGGACTGATCCGAAAACCCTGTTAGCGGAGATCGTGGAGTTTAAACACGATATATACGCCGATGTACTTTTCGAATTCCAGCGACATATCAGCTAGGCCACACCAACCTCAGAGCACGGCCAGACTCCCGCCATTAGCGTGAAATAACCGTGTTACCAGATAAATGCCCGCATCCTAAGAGTCACGATCTAGCCGAACGGACCGGGCGAATCGCAGCCCAGTGCACCGAGCACCATGTCGACTATGCGCGGGATATGATTGAGACGATAGTAACGTAAAGTCACTAGCGTATAAGCGATGGAATTCGATCTACAGTCGAGCGTTTGATCCGGCCCGTTCACCGCCCAATACGTTTTTTCGAGTTTCTCATCCTCGGCAATGCTCCCAAAAGCAATCCGTAGTCGTTGAGTTCAATTGGGTATTGATAGATAAAAAAGCTGGCGCAGATATTGCATCACCGCCCCGATCAAATCTTCGGCGCTGCCGATCAACACTAACTGGAGTGGATTCGCTCACCATGAGAGGTGATGTCAAGCCCTTCGATCTCTTCTTCTTCATGGACTCTTAATCCGATAGTTACCCGGATAATTTTTATTAAAATCCAGCTAATTACTAGCGACCAGAGCGCAACCACAGCAATACCCAGCACCTGAACGCCGAGCTGTTTTAACATGGTCATCCCTTCTCCTAGCCCCATACCGCCAAGAGCCTCTGTGCCGAAGAACGATGTCAACAAGATCCCCACAGCGCCACCGACGCCATGGACAGCAAAGACGTCCAGAGAATCATCGATGCGAATCTTCTGCTTGATAAAGCCAACGCACCAGTAACATACAAAGCCAGCGACAATGCCGAATACCAGCGCCCCGGCTGGCCCAACAAAGCCGGCGCCCGGAGTTATCGTCGCCAGTCCGGCAACCATGCCGGTAACGATGCCAACGAGGCTCGGCTTTCCATGTTTGATCCATTCAATACACATCCAGACCAGAGAGGCGGTTGCTGCGGAAATGTGGGTCACAACCATTGCCATCCCAGCAGAGCCATCGGCAGCGACGGCTGAGCCCGCATTGAAGCCAAACCAACCAACCCAAAGCATAGCGGCACCGATCATTGTCAGACCGGGGTGGTGCGGGGGTGTTATTTCCCTCGGAAATCCTCGCCTGCCACCGAGCATCTTCGCAATCACCAAGGCGGAAATACCAGCTGTAACGTGGACAACAAGCCCACCGGCGAAGTCTTTCACGCCCAGGTCTGCAAGCCACCCACCGCCCCAGATCCAATGGCAGACCGGTCCATAGACAAGAATAACCCAGACTCCGCTGAAGACCATCACGGCGCTGAATTTGATGCGCTCAACATATGCACCGACAATTAGCGTCGGGGTAATAATCGCGAAGGTCATCTGGAACATAAAAAACGCGGATTCAGGAATCGTCCCAAACAAACTCCCCACACCAACACCAAAAAGAAAGGCCTTATCCACACCACCTATCCATTCGTTTGCCGCTCCGCCATCGCCGAATGCCAGACTGTACACCACCACGAACCAGAGGATGGAAATCAAGCATGCGACAGAGAAACACTGCATCAATACAGATAGCAAGTTCTTTGCATGAACAAGACCACCGTAAAAAAGCGCGAGGCCCGGCAAGGTCATGAATAGGACCAGTGCGGTCGCGGTCAGGACCCAAGACGTGTCGCCACTACTGAGTTTCGCATCCTGCGCCAAAGCATCCGGAGTCGTAATCAGAACCACGCCGAATGCAAACAGGGCCGCAAAAATGACGGTAGGAATTGGTTTTGACATCAGTATTCTCCCAGACATGCCTGTCGCAATGTGCGCAATCAGTGCCGCCCTTCCCGAATAACCTGCCAGCCTGCGCCACATCCCTGACGTGGCCTTAACAGCGGTGGAGAGCCGACTCATTCTTACGCCATCGGAACGCATAGTGGCTGGAGTGTGTTATTATTGTCTAGACGTGACGTTTATGCACTCGTCACGCATGCGGCAACCATGGCCTCTCCAACCGCAAGTGCCGCTTGAGCTTTTGCGCGGGTAAGATCGTTATTTGCCTCAACCAGCGCCTCGCGGGCCACTGCAATACGTGTCTCTGCCTTCGCAGCATCGATGTCCTCAACTGGCATGGCCTCTTCGGCCAGAACGGTGCAGCGTTCACCAGTTACCTCAGCAAAGCCACCAGCTACGAATATTCGCTCTTCGACCTTATTATCGGTATAAGTGTCAATCACTCCGGGGCGCAATTCAGATATTAACGGTGAGTGGCCTATCAGGACCCCAAAGTCACCCTCAACACCAGGTACCACAACCATTTCCACATTTTCCGAAAGCAGAAGCTTTTCGGGCGAAACCAGATCGAATGTAAACGGATCAGGCATAATGGTTTCCTACGATTGGGGTCAGCAGTACGGCAATCAGGCCGCCGCCGCCATTTCCTTAGCTTTTTCGACAGCGTCTTCGATCTTACCGACCATGTAGAACGCGGCTTCAGGCAGATCGTCGTATTCACCCTCTACCAAACCCTTGAAGCCCTTGATGGTGTCTTCCAGATCGACAAATACGCCAGACATGCCAGTAAAAATTTCGGCAACGTGGAACGGCTGCGACAGAAAACGCTGGATTTTCCGAGCGCGCGCAACAACGAGCTTATCTTCTTCCGACAACTCATCCATGCCGAGAATTGCGATGATATCCTGCAAGCCCTTGTAGGTCTGCAAAACACGCTGAACTTCGCGAGCGACCCCGTAGTGCTCGTCGCCGACGGTCCGCGGGTCAAGAATACGCGAAGTCGAATCAAGCGGGTCGACCGCCGGGTAAATACCGAGTTCTGCAATCTGACGTGACAAGACCGTCGTCGCATCAAGATGGGCAAATGATGTCGCAGGCGCCGGGTCGGTGAGATCGTCCGCCGGCACGTAAATTGCCTGGACCGACGTGATCGACCCTTTATTGGTGGTGGTAATACGTTCCTGCAGATTACCCATATCGGTTGCAAGAGTCGGCTGATAGCCAACCGCTGACGGGATACGGCCAAGCAGCGCCGAGACCTCAGAACCGGCCTGAGTGAAACGGAAAATGTTATCAACAAAGAGCAACACGTCTTGGCCTTCTTCGTCGCGGAAATATTCAGCAAGCGTCAGACCGCTAAGGCCAACGCGGGCGCGAGCACCCGGAGGCTCGTTCATCTGCCCATAGACCAACGCTGCCTTTGATTCTCCATCGGGCTGGATAACACCTGATTCCATCATCTCGTGATAGAGATCATTACCTTCGCGCGTACGTTCACCCACACCGGCAAAAACGGAATAACCGCCATGGGCTTTCGCGACGTTGTTGATCAATTCCATGATCAGCACCGTCTTGCCCACACCGGCACCGCCGAACAAGCCTATCTTACCGCCACGCGAATACGGCGCGAGTAGGTCAACGACCTTAATTCCGGTTACCAGCACGTCGGTCTCAGTCGACTGGTCGGTAAATACTGGAGCTTCGCGGTGAATGGGGAGATTTTTCGACGTCTCAAGCGGTCCGCGCTCATCAATCGGCTCGCCGATTACGTTTAAAATACGACCAAGAGTTTCAGGTCCTACAGGCATCATTATCGGCGACCCCGTGTCAGACACTGTCTGGCCACGAACCAGACCTTCGGTCGTGTCCATCGCGATGGTCCGCACGGTGCTCTCCCCGAGATGCTGCGCAACTTCTAGAACCAGCCGGTTACCGCCATTGTCACATTCGAGCGCATTCATAATTAGGGGCAGTTCGCCTTCGAACTGAACATCCACAACAGCGCCCAGAACTTGGGAAACGCTGCCGATATTGTTACTAGCGGTGTCGGCCATTGTCATACCTCGTACATCGATTTGCCGGACATTAAACTGCCTCGGCTCCGGAGATGATTTCTATAAGTTCTTTGGTGATGAACGCTTGGCGCGTCCGGTTGTAATTGAGTGTCAGCGAATCGATCATTTCGCCAGCATTCCGTGTAGCGTTATCCATTGCACTCATCCGCGCACCGTGCTCGCTTGCATTACTTTCGAGCAGTGAACGGTATACCTGCACACTCATATTTCGCGGCAGAAGGACTTCGAGGATCTCATTTTCGTCGGGCTCATAATCATAGTTCGTGCTGTTCGCGTCGGCTTGATTTTCGCCGGCATCCAATTCATCAGCCGCGAACGGGATCAACTGCTGACGGGTCACAATCTGCGCGATTACCGATTTGAAGCGGTTGTAGATTAATGTGCAGACATCGAACTCGCCTGCCTCGAACATTTCAAGCACACGGTTGGAAATGCCCTGGGCATCGTCAAAACTAAGCCTCGGGCGACCGACCCCTTCAATCAGATCGACGATCATAGGTGCAAATTCGCGACGCACCTGCGCCCAGCCCTTGCGACCTACGCACAGAATTTTTACTTCCTTGCCGTCGACCTTAAGCTCAGCGACCATCCGACGCGTGTCGCGCACAATCGACGAATTGAACGCACCACAAAGGCCACGATCGGATGTCATCATCACAAGAAGGTGCACATCCTGTTTGCCGGTTCCCGCCAACAGCTTCGGCGCCCCGGTAGATGATGTCATCGAACCGGCGAGAGATCCAAGCATACGTTCCATGCGGACAGCATATGGCCGCGCGGCTTCAGCCTGTTCCTGCGCGCGACGCAGTTTGGCCGCCGCGACCATTTTCATCGCCGAAGTGATTTTTTGCGTCGACTTGACGCTGTCAATCCGCATGCGAAGGTCTTTAAGGCTAGGCATATCAGGTTACCGGTTCCTGTTTTCCGGAGTATCGATCAGGCTGCGATGAAGTTCTTGGCGTATCCGTCGAGGAACGCTTTGATCTTGGCACTTGTGTCATCCGAGACCGCCTGCTCGCTGCGAATAGCTTCTAGAAGATCAGCATGGCTTGCTTTAATTTCAGACAAGAAACCTTGCTCAAACTGGGTTACATCGCGCGCGGGAATATCATCTAAATAGCCGTTCACTCCGGCAAAGATTGATATTACCTGCTCCTCTACGGGCATCGGCGAGTACTGACCCTGTTTCAGCAACTCGGTCAGTCGTTCGCCCCGGCCAAGGAGCTTCTGGGTCGCCGCATCGAGATCGGATGCAAACTGCGCAAAGGCCGCCATTTCGCGGTACTGCGCAAGTTCNAGCTTGATCGAGCCGGCAACCTGNTTCATGGCCTTGATCTGGGCGGCCGAACCAACGCGGCTNACCGACAGACCAACNTTNACCGCCGGACGGATGCCNGAATAGAACAATTCGGTTTCAAGAAAGATCTGACCGTCGGTGATCGAAATCACATTGGTCGGAATATAGGCGGAAACGTCACCTGCCTGGGTTTCGATTACCGGCAGGGCCGTCAGAGAGCCGCCTCCGTTCTCGTCACTCATCTTCGCAGCGCGTTCCAACAAACGGGAATGGAGATAAAAGACATCACCCGGATAGGCTTCTCGTCCGGGCGGGCGGCGAAGCAGAAGCGACATCTGACGGTAAGCAACAGCCTGTTTTGACAAATCATCATAGATTATCAGGGCGTGCATCCCGTTATCGCGGAAATATTCGCCCATCGTGCAGCCACCATATGGCGCCAAGAATTGAAGCGGGGCAGGCTCGGATGCAGTCGAGGCAACGACAATGGTGTATTCCATCGCGCCGACCTCTTCGAGCTGCTTGACAATCTGGGCCACGGTGGAACGCTTCTGACCGACGGCTACATAGATACAAAAAAGCTGCTTGTCGGTATCGCCTTCATCAAATGCTTTTTTCTGGTTGATGATCGTATCGATCGCGATCGCGGTTTTACCGGTCTGGCGATCGCCAATAATCAGTTCTCGCTGGCCGCGTCCAACCGGGATGAGACTGTCGATAGCTTTCAGACCGGTCTGCATCGGCTCGCTGACCGACTGCCGCGGAATGATACCTGGCGCCTTGACGTCGACACGTCGGCGCTCTGCTGCTTCAATCGGGCCCTTCCCATCAATCGGCTCGCCAAGCGCATCGACTACGCGTCCTAGTAGGCCCTTGCCCACAGGAACGTCCACGATGGTGCCGGTCCGCTTGACGATATCGCCTTCTTTGATGCCTGAATCCGACCCGAATATAACGACACCGACATTATCAGTCTCGAGATTAAGCGCCATGCCTTTAATACCGCCGGGGAATTCTACCATTTCGCCGGCCTGGACGCTGTCCAGTCCGTAAACGCGGGCGATGCCATCACCGACAGACAGAACCTGTCCGACTTCGGCCACCTCGGCTTCCGCACCGAAATTGGCAATCTGATCCTTGAGGATTGAGGATATTTCTGCGGCGCGGATATCCATCACGCTGCCCCTTTCAATGAGAGTTCTAAACGTTGAAGCTTTGTGCGAAGAGATGAATCGATCATGCGCGACCCTACCTTCACGATCATTCCGCCAAGGAGCGACGCATCGACACGTGTGTCGAGAGTGACTTTGGAACCCACAGCAGACCGGAGCTCCTGTTCCAGCGACTTACGCTGGCCAGCGGTCAAGGGTAAGGCCGTCATGATTTCCGCGGTTATTTCTCCGCGAGCGGCAGCAAGCAGCTGCCGATAGCCAATGCACATGCTATCTATCACAAATAGTCTCCGGTTGCGGGCAACCACACCGGCAAAATTCCGGGTCAAGGCGGAAACACCGGCTTTTTCGAGTACAGCCAAAAGCGCCTCGCCCTGTGCGTCGCGTCCAAGAACTGGGCTAGCGACAAGGCGGCGCAAATCTTCTGATTCGGCCAGTAATGAACGAATAATTGCTACATCTGCAGCGACTTTGTCTAATTTTTTCTGTTCTTCGGCGAGCTCAAAAAGCGCTGCGGCGTAGCGGCCGGCCACACCGGAAATTGCTGACGATTCAGACGACACCTAAATTACCTCGAAAACGTCCCTTAAACATGAACTAACTTGTTGTTTTTTATTGAATAATCACACCCGCGAAGGGACGTGTTCTTGACCGCCGATAAGTGGAGCGTTAGGTAACACAGGCATTTGTGTGTTGCAACCCGGCGAAGTAGGGAAATTCGCGTCAAAGTATCACGATAGTCAGGCCTATGAGCAAGCCGGGCGATAAGCTGCTTCCCATGTCCAATCGGACTAACAATAGCGATGCAGTAGCCGCACGCTCGATGGACATATCAAAGCTTATAATCCGATCTAAGATAGGCTTTCCGTAATTATTTTCTCTGATGTCCTGAAAGAGCGTGTTTGGCATCCCCAGATAGTGGAGCCATAAGCGATCAATTCAAAGCGCGGAAGTTTTACAAGGTCACATAAAGTTATACGGGTCGATATCGACAGTGATCCGCACGCCACCAGTAACTTTATGAGCGTACACCCAGCGCCGCAGAGTATCCTGTATATTGAGATCCTTTCGGGCGCGCATTAACAACCGACGACGATGGCGCCCGCGAACAACAGAGATAGGCGCCGGTGCAGGCCCTAGTACCGTCAACCCCTCACGACGCGGCGCAGACCGCCCCAAAGCGTTCGCCGCATCATCCACAGCGCTTTCGTTCCGACCCGATATGATGATCGCGGCGAGCCGCCCGTAAGGAGGCATATTGTGCTGTTTCCGTTCGGATGATTCGGCCTCGACAAAACCGTCACGCTCGCCAGCGACGAGTGCCTGCATGACCGGGTGTTCAGGCTGATAGGTTTGCAACAGGACACGACCCGGACGGGAGGCCCGGCCTGCCCGCCCAGAGACTTGATGCAATAACTGGTATGTGCGCTCGGCAGCACGCAGGTCGCCACCGGCGAGCCCAAGATCGGCATCAATGACCCCGACCAGCGTTAGCGTTGGGAAATGGAATCCCTTTGCCATGATCTGCGTGCCGATCAGGACGTCTATTTCCTGTTTCTCCATCCGGCGGACAAGGGCAATTGCGTCCGCAGGTTTGTGTACCGTATCGCTCGACATAATTTCAAACTGCAGGTCTGGAAATTTTGCTCTCGCCTCTTCCGCCAAACGCTCTACACCTGGCCCACAGGCAGTAAAACGGCCTTCTGCCCCACAGGACGGACAGTTCAGCGGCGGCGGCGCGCTGTAGCCACAATGATGACACTGCAACCGGTCCAGCAACCGGTGTTCAACCAACCATGCAGTGCAATTCGGGCAGTTAAGCCGGTGCCCGCAGGCACGACAAAGCGTAAGGGGTGCATATCCGCGCCTGTTCAGAAACAGCATCGCTTGTTCACCCTTGGCCACCGTTTCCGAAACAGCGCGTGCGAGGGCGGGTGATATCCAGCTGTGCGCATCCAGCGTTTCGGTACGCATATCGATTGCTGTAATCTCGGGCAACTTTGCACCGGCAAATCGCTCCGGCAGCGACAAGCGCCGGTAACGTTTGCGCCAGACATTGTCGACGGTTTCCAGAGACGGCGTCGCCGATGCGAGTATGACGGGAAAACCGCCTATATGGCCGCGTACCACAGCCATATCGCGAGCGTTATATATCACGCCTTCGTCCTGCTTAAAACTTGGATCGTGTTCTTCGTCGATAACTATCAGTCCAAGATCGCGATAGGGGAGCATAAGTGCAGATCGTGCTCCAACTACCACCCTAGCCTGACCGCACAACACAGCCCGCCAATTACGTCGCCGTTCGGACATCGGCAGGTCAGAATGCCAGACTACGGGATGGACGCCGAAACGCCGTTCGAATCGCCCGAGCCAATCGGCGGTGAGAGCAATTTCCGGTAACAAAACAATAACCTGCCTGTGGGCGCGAAGGGCCGTTGCAATAGCTTCGAAATAGACCTCCGTCTTGCCCGATCCGGTCACTCCATCTATCAGTGTCACTGAATACCCGGATCCAACATCGGCTGACAACCTAGCTGCTACCAAAGACTGAACATCTGACAGCATTGCCCCGGGAAGTTCAGGGTCCGGCCGACCGACGGGCTTTTCCTTGGTAATCGCAATCTTTTCCAGCACACCCGCATCGGCCATTTTGCGGATCACCGCTGTCGAGCAGGCCGATAGCTTTGCTAACTCGGCCCCTGTGCGCGGCGCGCCGTCAGTTAATGCTGCCAATACCTGCCGGCGGGCAGGGGTGAGGCGGACACCGCCCGGAAGTGATTCGTTTTTTAGGTCCACCGCAGAGGCGACAATATAGGCCATTTTAGGCTTTAACGGGCTAAGTGCCTTGGGCACGCTCATGGTCATGCGCAGCACTGTACCTAGCCTTGCAAGAGTATATGCCGACACCCAATCCACAAATTGGCGGAGGTCGGAAGGCATTGGTGGGAGGTCCAATACAGCGCTGATTTCACGAAGTTTTTCAGGGTTTACATTGCCGGTAGCCGCGCCCCATACAACTCCCGTCGCCTGGCGAGCGCCCAACGGCACCTCGACATAGGAGCCGGGCTCGACCAGCAGATCCTGCGGCACAAGATAGTCGTAGGGAGAGAGTAGCGGCAACGGTAACAAAACGCTGACAGCATTAGTCTGAGTGGCATCGAGGCGTGTGGAAAGGCTGGGGTCCATCGGATACACTCTACCCCAGCTGATCGGCACGGCCAATCAGCTGATGGAGAAAGCATCGCTGTTAACACTCTCGAAATTTGTAGCTGCGGCCGGCACAGAAAACGGGCTGGTTCATGTCGCCCCCCAAGAATCAAAGGAACATCATGAAGTTTTTTGTGGACACAGCGGACCTTAGCGAGATTAAAGACTTGGCCTCAACCGGCCTCGTTGATGGCGTTACGACCAACCCGTCGATTATCGCTAAATCGGGGTGTGACTTTTTCGAGGTTATCGCAGAGATTTGCGACATTATCGATGGCCCTGTTAGTGCCGAGGTAGCGGCTACGGATCATGAAACAATGCTCAAAGAGGGCCAAAAACTGGCTGAGATTGCTAGCAATGTCGCGGTCAAGGTGCCGTTGACACCTGCTGGCCTAAAGACCTGCAAAGTGCTCTCGAACGCGGGTACCAAAGTGAATGTGACACTCTGTTTTTCCGCTGGTCAGGCTATTCTCGCAGCAAAGGCGGGGGCCAAGTTTGTGTCACCATTCGTCGGCCGGCTGGACGATATCAGCCGCGATGGGATGGGCCTGATCGAGGAAATCACAACGATCTACAGAAATTACGAGGCTTTCGAGACCGAAGTACTTGTCGCCTCAGTTCGCAGCCCCAATCATGTTAAAGAAGCGGCACAGATCGGTGCCGATGTTGTGACTTTGCCACCTGGCGTCTTGCGCCAGCTGTTCAAGCACCCGCTGACCGATTCGGGCTTGGAGGCATTCCTTGCTGATTGGGCGGGTTCCGGTCAGTCGATACTAGGGTCCTGATTATGAGCGGGTCGTCAGACGATGCGGCGAAGGTCGAGGCGGAGAGCCTGACCGCTGAAGTGGTCTCCGCCTGGCTGCGCCGCCATCCTAAATTCTTGCAAGAAAACCCGGAAGTGCTGACATTCCTCACCCCGCCGGAATTGAAACGTGGTGACCAGGTTTTGGACATGCAGCATTTTATGCTGGAACGGATGCGGGACGATTTGCCCGGTCTGCGCCGCCATGAAAAACAGCTATTATCGGCCGTTGAAGGTAATGCTGCCGGCCAGGCCAAAGTCCACCAAGCGGTCACCGCAATTGTTCGCACACACGATATTCAAGCGCTGAACAGCGTGATTCGCACTAAGCTTCCAGCGATCCTGGATATCGAGTCTGCGTCACTGTGCATTGAGGATACCAGTGCGCTGGCACTTGCCGGCGCGATGGTAATTGGAAAAGGCGGCATAGAGAACTTGATGGGGCCAAGGCAGCGTATCTTGTTGCACGGGCAGACTCTCGGGGAAGCATTCCTATTCGGCGGCGATGCTGCACGGATCAAATCGGTCGCATATCTGCGGCTACGTGTTGGGAGAAATTCGCCTGATATTTTGCTGGCGCTGGGATCAGGACGCGATGACGGGTTCTACAAAGATCAGGCGACCGATCTGATGATTTTCCTCGCCGATGTGCTGGAGGTAAGGCTAAAACAATGCCTAGGGCCGAAAAACTAATCCATTTTACCGCGCAAGAAGATCTGCTTGCCGCATTGGAAGATTGGCGTCGCTGGTTAATTACCGAACGGCGTACATCGATCCACACGGTGGACGGTTATTGCCGCGACATTGCGGGCTTTCTCGAGTTCCTCGCCGTTTATCATGAGCAAGCCCCCAATATTGCCGTCATGAGAGAACTCAAACCATCCGATTTCAGGGCGTGGCTAGCGGCGAGATTGCGAAAAGGCGTGTCGCGGACGTCAATCGCCCGCGCAATGTCCGCATTACGTAACCTTTTCAGATTTCTCGACCGAATCGGCTTTGTACATAATCAAGCACTGGCCGTTGTAAAAGTGCCCAAACCGCCAAAAGCAATACCGAAGCCTCTAAATGCCGACGATGCAGTCGCCTTGCTGCGCCGCGCTGCAGAGATCGCAAACGAGCCTTGGATCGGTGCCCGTGACGTGGCGATCCTAGCACTTCTTTACGGCTGTGGTTTGCGGATCGATGAAGCGCTCAGCCTCGATCAGGGCGATGTAACCACCACTGATGTGATGACCATTACCGGTAAGGGGAACAAGCAACGGTTGGTTCCTGTGCTGCCGCTGGTAATCAATGCGATTGACGTCTACCGCTCCGCCTGCCCGTTTCCGCTCGAGGCCGACCGGCCGTTGTTTTACGGGTCGCGCGGTGCTCGGCTCAATGCGGGTATAGTCCAACGCACCATGCGCCGCCTGCGTGCCGACCTAGGCCTACCGGAGACCGCAACACCACACGCCCTGCGTCACAGCTTTGCCACCCACTTGCTGGCGGGGGGAGGTGATCTGCGTACGATACAAGAACTGCTCGGCCATGCGTCGCTATCAACGACCCAACGCTATACCGATGTCGATATTCAACGACTGGTTGAGGTCTACGATCGGGCCCACCCGCGTGCAGTGATCAGTTAGTCACACAAAAAGGCAACGCTGAACCGAGTGCCGTTACCGGTAAGTTGAACCGTTCGGTAGCTCACATAGGACGGTAAAAGTAGAATCAGCCCGATTATGAGAGGGAGGATGCCCCACAGGGTCAGCGGAAACGGGCTAAGAATACCAAGAAAGATTAGAATATGAGAACTACGTAGCGTCTCACACGCAAGGTTATTGCCAACTTCCGGTCGCAGAATCATATATGGATGGGCGCACCTTCGACTGCAAGTGCTGCTTCTTTCACCGCCTCGTTCAACGTCGGATGGGCATGACAGGTTCGCGCAATATCTTCTGACGATGCACCGAATTCCATGGCGAGCGCCAGTTCTGCAATCATCGTTCCAGCATCGGGGCCGATGATGTGCACTCCAAGAAGCTCATCCGTCTCGGCGTCGGCCAAGATTTTGACGAAGCCTTCGGTATCGCCATTCGCGCGGGCACGAGAATTCCCAATGAATGGAAAATTTCCCTTGTTATAGGCGATACCTGCGTTTTTTAGCTGCTCTTCAGTCTTGCCGACAGAGGCGGCCTCCGGCCGAGTGTAAACCACCGACGGAATAGCATCATAATTGATGTTCGTCGCCTGACCGGCGAGCCGTTCAACGCAGGCAACTCCCTCTTCTTCGGCTTTATGCGCCAGCATCGGGCCAGGAATAACATCGCCAATCGCGTAGATACCATCAATGTTGGTTTTAAAATTACCGTCAACTTGAATAACGCCGTCGCCGTCCATTTCAACGCCAACATTTTCAAGACCGAGATTTGCCGAAGACGGAATGCGTCCGATCGAGACCAGCACGACATTGCAGTCGATAGTCTCGGTATCACCGCCGGCGGCAGGTTCAACCGTCAGCACGACCTTGGTCTTGGTCGACTTCACTGCCGTTACCTTGGTGCGGAGCTTGAATTCCATGCCCTGTTTTTCAAGAGTTTTATGCATGGCCTTGCCGACTTCTCCGTCCATATTGGGTACGATTCCATCGAGAAATTCGACGACGGTTACCTTGGACCCGAGCCGCCGCCAGACCGAGCCCAACTCGAGGCCGATATACCCACCCCCGATGACGACCAAGTGCTTCGGCACCCGAGTTAGAGCCAACCCGCCGGTGGAAGATATAATGCGCTCCTCGTCGATTTCGACCCCCGGCAAAGGTGTGACCTCGGAGCCGGTCGCGATCAGGATATTATCGGCCGTATAGGTCGCGTCCTTGCCGGCCGCGGACACCACTACTTCACCCTTTTTAGCGATACGGGCGGACCCTGTAATGCTGGTCACCTTGTTTTTCTTAAACAGAAAACCAATGCCTTTGGTCAGATCTTCAACAACCCTGTCCTTGCGCGCCATCAGCGCATCAAGATTGAGTTCTACTTTACCGACCTTGACCCCATGTTCGGCGAGGTGTTCTTGCGCTTCCTCGAATTTTTCCGACGAATGGAGCAACGCCTTGGACGGAATACACCCAACATTAAGGCAAGTGCCTCCGAGGGTATCGCGCTTGTCGATACAGGCCGTTTTCAGACCAAGCTGGGCCGCCCGAATCGCGGCGACATAGCCACCCGGGCCCGCCCCTATAACGACTAGGTCAAAATGCGAATCGTTCATAGATTTAACCTCTGACTAGACGGCGAGCAGAATGCGCTCGGGATTTTCAATGCATTCCTTCACGCGGACGAGGAACGTGACTGCTTCGCGGCCGTCGATGATACGGTGATCGTAGGAAAGCGCGACATACATCATCGGCCGGATTTCGATGGAATCGCCGACGGCGACCGGTCGGCGGTCGATTTTGTGCATACCGAGAATACCGGATTGTGGCGGGTTCAAGATCGGTGTCGACATCAACGAACCGTATACACCGCCATTGGTGATCGTGAAGGTGCCGCCCATCAGCTCGTCCATTCCAAGCTTGCCATCGCGCGCCCTAAGGCCGAGCTCTGTGATACCCCTCTCAACGTCGGCGAAGGATTTCTGATCGGCGTAGCGCAAGACCGGCACGACCAGCCCCTGTTCGGTGCCAACCGCAACGCCGATATCGTAATAGTTCTTGTAAATCAGCTCGTCGCCGTCGATCTCGCCATTCACCGCCGGGAGTTCCTTCAAGGCGACGATGCAAGCCTTCACAAAGAAAGACATAAATCCAAGGCGGCAACCGTAGCGTTTTTCGAAATCATTCTGGAATTTCTTGCGGGCAGCCATGACGTTCGTCATGTCGATTTCGTTGAACGTCGTCAGCATCGCTGCCGTGTTCTGAGCATCCTTGAGGCGCTCAGCGATCCGCTTGCGCAAACGGGTCATCTTCACTCGCTCCTCGCGCGGATCTTCCGTACTGGGCGTCGACGGCGCTGCCGATGGAGGAACCGCATCCGACGCGGCCGCGAATGTCGCCACACCGCCAACTTCCTTCATGAACAACAAAACGTCACCCTTGGTCAGACGCCCGTCCTTGCCGGTGCCGCTGATCTGGCTGACATCGAGATTGTTTTCGTCAACCAGCTTGCGCACGGCCGGCGAGTGTTTGTCCTTATCTTCATCCAATGCTGCAGGGGTAGGCGCAGATTTAGCCGGGGCCGCAGCCGTTTCCGGCACCGTGGCGGCCGCCTTTTTGGCGGGAGCTGCCCCACCGTCGCCGATCATGCCAAGCAGCCCGCCGACCTCAACGTTATCGCCTTCCTCAACCGAGATCTCGCTTAGCGTACCGGCGGCACTGGCATTGACCTCCAGCGTGACCTTGTCGGTTTCAAGTTCCAGGATTGGTTCGTCGACGGCGACGGTGTCGCCTTCGACCTTGAACCATTTGGCGACGGTCGCTTCGGTAACAGACTCGCCAAGTGTGGGAACGACTATTTTAGTGGCCATGTGCTATTTGCTCCTGGAGCAGGTTGTTCGTTCGATCAAAGTTTCAGAGCTTCGGATACAAGCGCCTGCTGTTCCGCGTTATGCCTGCCGAGCGAACCGGTTGCCGGCGATGCTGCCTCGGGCCGACCGACATAGACCGGGCGCTCGGCCTCAACGTCTACGTTGAGGAGCAGCTCCTCGATGCGCCTGTCAACAAAGTGCCAGGCACCCATGTTTTTCGGCTCTTCCTGGCACCAGACGACATCCGCATTCGGATACTTCTTGAGCTCTTTCGATAGCGATATGCTCGGGAACGGATAGAGCTGTTCCATCCGCACCAGCGCCACATTGCCGATATTTTTCTCTTCGCGCGCAGCAAATAGGTCGTAATAGATCTTGCCGGTACACAGTACAATGCGTTTCACCTTGGTCCGCGCGACCAGGTCACCGGTGTCGGGCAACACTCGGTTGAACGACGTGCTGGGGCCGAATTCATCGAGCGTCGAGACGGCTCGCTTGTGCCGTAACAGCGACTTCGGCGTCATGATCACCAGTGGTTTGCGGAAATCACGGTGAATCTGGCGGCGCAACGCATGGAAGTAGTTGGCCGGGGTCGTAATGTTACAGACCTGCCAGTTATCTTCGGCGCATTGCTGCAGGAACCGTTCGAGACGGGCCGACGAATGCTCCGGCCCTTGGCCTTCAAATCCGTGCGGCAGCAGCATCACTAGGCCAGACATCCGCAGCCATTTCGACTCGCTCGACGAAATAAACTGATCGAAGATGAACTGCGCGCCATTGGCAAAATCGCCAAACTGCGCTTCCCACAGAACCAGAACATCCGGATCGGCAAGCGACAGACCATATTCAAAGCCTAGCACCGCGGCTTCGGAGAGGGTCGAATTGCGGGCGATGAATTTCGCCTGATTGCCGGGACGGATCTGTTCGAGCGGGATAAACACCTGTTCTTGGACCTGATCAGTCAACACCGCGTGCCGCTGTGAGAACGTGCCACGGGCGACATCCTGGCCGCTGAGGCGTACCAGGTGCTGTTCAATTAGCAGTGTACCAAAAGCTAGAGATTCGCCGGTCGCCCAGTCAATTCCTTCCCCGGACTCGACTGCCTTTGCTCTGTTCCCAAAGAAACGCTTCAGTTTGGAGTTGAGGTTAAAACCCTCCGGCACTGTCGAGATTGCCTTGCCGACTTCCTTCAGACAATCCATCGAGACATCCGTCTTGCCTTTTCGTTCCTCGACGGACGGCGCCGTGGTCTTGCCCTGCCACCGGCCTTCCAGCCAGTCAGCCTTATTCGGCTTGTAAGACGTGGACGCGTCGAAGTCCTCATCCAGCTTGGCACGGGCCTTAGACTGAATGTCGGCAACGAGCGCCTCGGTGAGAACGCCTTCGGCAATCAGTTGGTTGGCGTAGATCTGGCGAACGGTCGGGTGGTGGGCGATCGCCTCGTACATTTTAGGCTGGGTGAATGCCGGCTCATCACCCTCATTATGACCGAAACGGCGATAGCACCACATGTCGATCACGACATCCTTGCGGAACTTGTCGCGGAATTCGGCGGCGATTCGACAGACGTGGACGACCGCCTCAACATCGTCGCCATTCACGTGGAAAATCGGCGCCTGTGCCATCTTGGCGATCTCGGTCGGGTAGCGCGACGTGCGCGTAGCCGCCGGGTTTGTCGTGAAACCGATCTGGTTGTTAACGACTACATGCATGGTGCCGCCGGTACGATAGCCCTTGATATCCGACAGGCCGAAGGTTTCGGCAACGATGCCCTGGCCGCCGAATGCAGCGTCGCCGTGCATTAGCAGGCCGAGCACCTTACGGCGCTCGCGGTCTCTGCGCTGACGCTGCTTTGCGCGCACCTTACCCACCACGACCGGGTCGACCGCTTCAAGATGGGACGGGTTGGCCGCAAGCGACAGATGAACCTGCTTGCCGTCGAATTCACGATCGGCCGAGGTACCCAGATGGTATTTAACATCGCCTGAACCTTGCACGTCTTCGGGTTTGGCGGAGGTGCCCTGGAACTCGGAGAAAATCGCCGAGAACGGCTTTTTCATGACATTGGCAAGCACGTTCAGACGACCGCGATGGGGCATGCCGATCACGACTTCTTCGACGCCGAGCTGAGAACCCCGTTTCAGGATCTGTTCAAGACCAGGGACGAGCGATTCCGCACCGTCGAGGCCGAAGCGCTTGGTACCCGTGTATTTAACGTTGAGAAACTGTTCGAAGGTTTCTGCTTCCGTCAACCGCTCCAGGATGGTGGTCTTGCCCATGTCCGTGAAATCGGTGTGGTTGCGGATCCCCTCGATCCGATCTTGGATCCAGACCTTCTCCTCGGTCGAGGTGATATGCATGTACTCGACGCCGATATGGCCGCAATAGGTCGCACGCACCTTTTCAACGATACCGCGCAACGGCGCCTTTTCGCCGAGGCCGAGACGGTCATGGATGTAAATCTCTCTATCGTAATCGGCTTCCGTGAAGCCATAGGATTCAGGATCTAACTCTGTATGGCTCAGGGGCTGTTCGAGCCCGAGCGGGTCAAGCTCGGCATACAGATGGCCGCGTACCCTGTGTGAACGAATGATCATCAGGGCCTGAATCGAATCCCGCGTCACTTCCGACATCACGTAACCGGGGGCAGTACCGTTTGCTGCAGGGCCTTTCGCGCCATCGGTTTGCATCACCTCGGCGGCAGTTGCCGTGCCGATCACGGCCGTCCCGTTCGGTGCCCAGCTCGCACCTTGGAGGTCCTTCAGGACATCGGGCGCACTATCCTTCAATTCATCGAAAAATGCGGCCCATTCAGGGCCCACCTTTGCGGGTTTTTCGAGATAACGCGCATAAAGCTCCGCCACGAAAGTGCTGTTCGCACTCGTGAGGAACGAAGTCTTATCTATCAGTCCGGTCATGAACTCCGGCGACGCTGCCGCCACCCCTCTCACATGCTACCTCGCCGGAAAATGCCGGCGCCGTCTGACCCCAACCTATCCCTTCATCGCCTCGACCATCGCTTGGCCGATACCGGCGGGCGAATCGGATACCCGGATCCCTGCACTTTTCAGGGCGTCGATCTTGTGGTCGGCACCCCCTTTGCCGCCCGAAATGATCGCGCCTGCGTGACCCATGCGCCGCCCAGGAGGAGCTGTCACGCCTGCGATAAAGCCAACGACAGGTTTTTTGGTTTTGGATTGTTTGATGAAGTCGGCCGCGTCTTCTTCAGCGGAGCCGCCGATCTCGCCGATCATGACAATGCCCTGGGTTTCATCATCCGCCAAGAAAAGATCGATGCAATCAACGAAATTGGTTCCATTGACGGGATCGCCACCAATGCCGATGCAGGTCGTCTGGCCCAACCCCGTCGCCGTCGTCTGCGCAACAGCTTCATAGGTCAACGTGCCCGAGCGTGATACGATACCGATTTTGCCACGCTGATGAATGTGGCCAGGCATGATACCGATCTTGCATTCATCCGGCGTGATGATGCCCGGGCAGTTCGGACCAATCAGCCGCGTGCCGGAATAGGTTAGCGCGCGTTTGACGCGCACCATGTCGAGCACAGGAATACCCTCGGTGATGCAGATCGCGAGCGGGATTTCCGCATCAATCGCTTCGAGAATAGCATCCGCCGCGAACGGCGGCGGCACATAGATCACAGATGCATTCGCGCCGGTCTTGTCGACCGCATCAGCAACAGTATCGAACACCGGAAGGTCGAGATGCTGCGTGCCGCCCTTGCCCGGCGTAACGCCGCCGACCATCTGCGTGCCATACGCAATCGCCTGTTCTGAGTGAAAGGTACCCTGAGCGCCGGTGAAGCCCTGACAGATAACTTTTGTGTCTTTTCCGACCAGCACCGACATTAGGCTGCCTCCTTCGTAACCTTGACAACCTTTTCTGCAGCATCCGCCAAATTATCTGCCGAGACGATCGGGAGGCCGGATTCTTCGAGAATTTTCTTGCCGAGTTCTACATTGGTGCCGGCAAGCCGCACGACCAGCGGCACATCGAGGCTGACCTCTCGCGCCGCGGCAACCACGCCTTCGGCGATGACGTCGCAACGCATGATGCCGCCGAAAATGTTCACCAGGATAGACTCGACACTGGGGTCGGACAGGATCAGCTTGAAGGCCGTCGTGACGCGTTCTTTGGTTGCCCCACCCCCGACATCGAGGAAGTTGGCCGGTGAGCCGCCATATAGCTTGATGATATCCATGGTCGCCATCGCCAGACCGGCCCCGTTGACCATACAACCGATGCTGCCGTCGAGCGTGATGTAGTTCAGATCGTGCTTTGCCGCCTCGAGCTCGGTCGGATCTTCCTCGTCCTCATCGCGAAGTTCCTGCACGTTCTTGTGACGAAACAGGGCGTTGTCGTCGAAGTTCATCTTGGCGTCGAGCGCGATCACATCGCCGGCGCCGGTGACGACCAACGGATTGATTTCGACGATCGAGGCATCGAGATCGGTAAAGGCTTCGTACATGCCGAGAAGGAACTTTACCGCCGATTTGACTTGGTCTCCTTGAAGGCCAAGCCCGTAGGCAACCTGGCGGGCGTGATAACCCTGCATGCCGATCGCGGGATCGATATTGAAACGGAGGATTTTTTCCGGGGTAGCCTCAGCGACCTCTTCTATTTCCATACCGCCCTCAGTCGAGGCCATCAGCGTGACACGACTGGTTTCTCGGTCGATCAGAATGCCGAGATACAGCTCCCGCGCGATGTCGCAGCCTTCTTCGACGTAGACGCGCTTTACTTCGCGCCCTTCCTCACCGGTCTGCTTTGTCACCAGAACTTTTCCTAGCATCTGAGCAACATTTTCTCGCACTTGGTCGATCGAATTGAGGACGCGGACGCCGCCCTTGTCGCTGGTATCGTCCTTGAACCGCCCCGCACCGCGGCCACCTGCATGAATCTGGGATTTTACAACCCAGACTGACCCGCCGAGTTCTTTGGCAACCTTGACGGCTTCGTCCGCAGTATAGGCTACTCCGCCCTTCGGCGCGCCTACGCCGTATTTGGCGAGCAATCCCTTCGCCTGATATTCGTGGATGTTCATAGCCAGACCGTATGCTCCTGAGGTGTTACGAAATCGTAACCACGGTGTGTTAAGCGATTATTAGTTATTTTCCGTATCGAAAGAATACAAATGCGGAAAATTTTTATTCACAACGCATTACTTAGTTTTTTTTGCCGCTTCGCGCTCCATTTTCTTTACAACATCGACAAGACTTTGAACGGCTTTAACCGACTTGTTGAACTGGCGCTTCTCGCCAGCGTCTAATTTGACCTCAACGATGCGTTCAATACCCTTGGCGCCGATAACAACCGGCACACCGACATAGAGCCCCTTCACACCGTATTCACCCTTGAGCAAAGCAGCACAGGGAAGAACGCGTTTCTGGTCTTTGAGAAACGCTTCCGCCATTTCAATGGCAGCCGATGCCGGCGCATAGAATGCAGAGCCGTTACCGAGCAGACCGACGATCTCTCCGCCGCCATCCCGCGTTCGTTGGACAATCGCGTCCAGCTTCTTCTGCGTGGTCCAACCCATCTTGATCAGATCGGGTAGGGGAATACCGGCAACCGTCGAATAGCGCACTGACGGCACCATCGTATCGCCATGACCACCGAGAACGAACGCTGTCACATCTCTGACAGAAACATTCAACTCGTCAGCGAGAAAATACCGGAACCGTGCACTATCGAGCACACCGGCCATGCCGACAACCCGGTTAGAGGGCAGGCCGGAATGCTTCTGCAGCGCCCAGACCATCGCGTCCAGCGGATTGGTGATGCAGATCACGAATGCTTTTGGCGCATATCTCTTAATGCCCTCGCCAACCTGCTTCATGACGTTCGAGTTGATGCCGATCAGGTCGTCGCGGCTCATGCCCGGTTTGCGGGGGATGCCGGCCGTAACGATAATCACGTCCGCATTCTTGATGCCAGCATATGAATTAGCACCGGTGATGTTAGCATCGAATCCTTCAACGGGAGAGGACTCGACCAGGTCTAGGGCTTTGCCCTGCGGGGTCCCTTTCATAATATCGAAAAGGAGGATGTCACCGAGCTCTTTGAGTCCAGCGAGATGGGCAAGCGTGCCGCCAATATTGCCGGCGCCGATGAGAGCGATTTTGTTGCGGGCCATGGGTGATTCCGAAAACTGTTATGGAAAATTCTATCTACCGGCAGGATGCCACCAGATCGCGCCGTTTCTAGCGCCGTTAACCTTTAAGGGCAAGCGCTAGTGCCGGTCTATTAAGTGTTTGCGTTCAGGTGCACCGCCTGAATATATTCTTCCGATTGCATCTCGATCAAGCGCGATGACGTGCGTTCGAATGCAAAAGCTGTATCGCCGTCCGGGGAAAGTTCGTCCGGTTGTGCCGCGGCGGAAGCAACGACATTGACCTTATGCTCGTACAGCGCGTCGATCAGCGTTACAAGCCGCTTGGACTCGTTACGCTTGGCCGACGGCAGCAACGGAATCCCTGAAAGAATCACCGTGTGATAGGCCTTGGCAATTGCCAGATAATCCGGCGCACCCAACGGATTTTCGCAAAGCTCTCCAAACGTAAACCGAGCAATACCCTTTGCCGCCATTTTTACGGTCACTTTCCGGCCCGTTGCCATCAGTTCCGCAGGCTTGGCGGGTACGTTGTCGGTCAATGCCGCGAAAGCCTCATCCAGTGCGGCATCGGCTTCGGGTCCAAGCGGGGTATGATATACGCCCATATCTACCAGACGGTCACGGCGATAGTCGCGCGCGGCATGGATCTCGAGAATATCGATACGATCTTTCAAGACATCGACAAACGGCAAAAAACGGTCCCTCTGCAATCCACCTTTATACAAATCATCCGGATGTCTGTTGCTAGTCGCCACGACCACCACACCCTCATCGAACAATCCTTCGAATAAGCGGCCCAGAATCATCGCATCGGCAATGTTCTCGACCTGAAATTCATCAAAGCAAATCAGCCGGGTTTCCTTAGCGATTTCAGTCGCAATCCTAGGTAACGGATCCTGCAGTTTACCATCTCGCTTCCGCCATAGATGCAGGGTTGCGTGGATTTCAAGCATAAATTCGTGAAAATGGACGCGGCGTTTTTGGCCCCCGGGAAGGGCATCATAGAACATATCCATTAGCATAGATTTGCCGCGCCCGACAGGACCCCAGAGATACAATCCTTGCGGTGCTGCTTTGGGAGGGCGACGACTGAGCCCAAACCGTTCACGCCAGCCCGAACCGCCGACTACCGGCATATAGGCACTGAGTACATCCGAGAGCGACTGCAGTTTCTCCACCGCAAGCTCTTGGACAGGGTCGTGATGCAACTCACCGTCGCGGTTCATCTCACGATATTTAGAAATGAGCCTTTTTGAACCGGTGTCGGGCATATCTATTTTGAGCCGTTCAAGGAAAGCACCGCATGAATAGCTGAACCGGGACAACGATCAAGTTAAAACGGAATGCAAAAATATTGGTCAAAAGAAAAAGAGCTGCATTCACATTCAGCCCTGCTGGATATTTTGCGTCACCGCGTCAGCTCTATCTTCGCTCGACCATCGCTTGCTTGATGTCAGCGATCGCCTTGGCGGGATTAAGGCCTTTCGGACAGGTCTTAGTGCAGTTCATAATCGTATGACATCGGTAGAGGCGGAACGGATCTTCTAGTTCATCAAGCCTATCACCGGTTGACTCATCTCGCGAATCTTGGATCCAACGATTAGCCTGCAGCAGTACCGCAGGTCCGAGATAGCGGTCACCGTTCCACCAATAACTTGGGCAACTAGTTGTACAACAAAAGCACAAGATGCATTCCCACATGCCATCCAGTTTTTGGCGTTCCTCGGGCGACTGCAGACGTTCCTTGCCGGGCGTCGGCTGACTGTCAGATTTCAGCCAGGGTTCAATCGACCGGTATTGGGCATATGCCTGTGTCAAGTCAGGCACCAGATCTTTGACCACAGGCATATGCGGCAGCGGATAGACTTTCACATCACCGCTCACCTCATCTATGTACTTTGTGCAGGCCAAGGTGTTAGTCCCATCGATATTCATCGCACAGGATCCACAGACGCCCTCACGGCAGGACCGCCGAAATGTCAGCGTTGGATCGATCTCATTCTTGATCTTTATGACCGCATCAAGAACCATCGGTCCGCAATCGTCGAGATCGACAGTGTAGGTATCAACTTGTGGGGTCTCCCCGTCATCTCCATTCCAGCGATATACACGGAGAGACTTTGGCCGCTTAGTGCCATCAAGCGCTGGCCAGGTTTTTCCTTCGCGGACTTTCGCATTTTTGGGAAGGGAGAATTCAACCATCTAATGTACCTCAGTATACCCGCGCTTTGGGCGGGACCGCTTTGACGTCGTTCGTCATTGTCTCGGTATGAACGGGACGGTACTCAATCCGGCTAGTGCCATCACCGTTGAGCCACGCATAGGTGTGCTTCATCCAGTTATCATCATCTCGATCAGGAAAATCCTCGCGCGCATGACCGCCGCGGCTTTCCTTACGGTTGATCGCGCTATCCAAACTGACGACGGCCTGTGCGAGCAGATTGTCGTACTCAAGCGTCTCTGCAAGATCAGAGTTCCAGATTAATGACGTATCGCTGACCTTTATGTCATCGTTCTTGGCCCAGAGTGCAGTCAGCCTATCGCGACCTTCCTGCATCAGGTCCTCAGTCCGAAACACCGCGCAATGTGCCTGCATCGTGGCCTGCATTTCGGCGCGCAGTTCAGAGGTCGGTGTGGTACCATTCGTGAAACGACGGGCATCGAACCGGGCCAGCGCTTCTTCGCCGGCATTGTCGGGCAGTTCCGGTTGTTTCTGGCCGGGCGTTACAAGCTCGGCCGCGCGTTCGCCCGCTGCGCGACCAAATACCACCAGATCAAGCAGCGAGTTTGAGCCCAAACGGTTGGCGCCGTGCACTGACACGCAGGCCGCTTCGCCAATGGCCATCAGACCCGGCTGTATTTCTTCGGGCCCGCTTTCACCTGGCTTTACCATTTCACCTTGATAAGTGGTCGGGATGCCCCCCATATTATAGTGCACGGTTGGAATCACGGGGATTGCCTCCTTCGTGACGTCAACACCTGCAAAGATACGTGCTGTTTCAGAAATACCCGGCAAGCGCTGGTTGATAATATCGGCATCGAGGTGTTCGATATGCAGGTGGATATGATCACTGTCCGAACCAACCCCGCGGCCGTCACGGATTTCCATCGTCATTGCCCGGCTGACGACATCTCGCGAAGCGAGATCCTTGGCCGACGGCGCGAATCGCTCCATGAACCGCTCACCCTCTGAATTAGTCAGGTACCCGCCTTCTCCACGCACGCCTTCGGTAATCAGACAGCCCGCGCCGTAAATCCCTGTCGGGTGAAATTGGATGAACTCCATATCCTCGAGCGGTAGGCCTGCACGGAGCACCATCGCCGATCCGTCACCGGTCTGCGTATGCGCGCCCGTACAGGAAAAATAGGCTCGGCCGTACCCGCCGGTCGCGATAACGACCTGATTGGCTCGGAACCGGTGGATCGTGCCATCATCAAGGTTCCACGCCATAATGCCGCGGCAAACACCGTCATCGTCCATGATTAGATCGAGACCCATATATTCAATGAAGAATTCGGCGTCGTGTTTAAGCGATTGCTGATACAAGGTATGCAGAATAGCATGCCCAGTGCGGTCGGCCGCCGCAGCGGTGCGCTGTGCGGGCGGGCCCTCGCCGTATTGCGTAGTCATACCGCCGAACGGGCGCTGATAGATCTCGCCCTTTTCGGTACGCGAAAATGGCACCCCGTAATGCTCCAGTTCCAGTACGGCTGGGATAGCTTCCCGGCACATATATTCAATGGCGTCTTGGTCGCCAAGCCAGTCGGCCCCCTTTACTGTATCGTAGAAATGCCAGCGCCAGTCATCCTCGCTCATATTCGCAAGGGCGGCTGAAATACCACCCTGGGCCGCGACCGTGTGACTGCGCGTCGGGAAAACTTTGGTGATGCAAGCTGTTCTCAGGCCTTTGAGGGCCATACCGAAAGTGGCCCTTAGTCCTGCTCCGCCAGCTCCCAGTACAACGACGTCGTAAGTATGATCTATGATCTCGTATGTGTTGGTATTCATTGCTATCCTGTGCGCGATCCTGCGGCCCAAACGTCGGCGCTAGCCGAGGGCTATCTTGACGATTGAAAAGATGGTCGCGACGGCGAGACCGATCGCGGTAAATTTAACGATGGCAATGCTAGCAATTTTGCGCCATTCGGTATGAACATAGTCTTCAAGCACGACCTGCAGCCCGAGTTGGGCGTGATGAAAGACCGCGACTGTCATTAAGACGAGCATTATCGATACCATCGGTGTAGCGATCCAATCGCGCACCGCGTTATATTCTGCATCGGCCATGGCGCAGATTGATGCCACGAACCAGATCAGCAGTGGCACCAAAGCCACCGCTGTCATGCGCTGCGCCCACCAATGGGCAACCCCTTCTTTCGCGGAGCCAAGCCCCCGAACCTTGCCAAGCGGAGATCTTAAACTCATTAGATGGCTGCCATCGCGTTATATCCCCAGAGCCAGGCGCCAATCGTGAGCAGGATTGATACACCGATAACTAAACGGCCTGTCGTATAAGCGGTTTCTATCTCAAAGCCCCTGCCAGCATCCCAGAACAGATGCCGAAGTCCGTTGCACATGTGATAAAACAACGCATAAGACCAGCCGAGCAGCAGCAGTTTTCCAATAATCGAGCCTAGGAAAGTCTGAACGTTGTTAAAGGCATTTTCGCCTGTTGCAGCGGCGATCAACCAGCAAACCAACATCACCGTGCCGACCGCCAACACGATGCCCGTTGCGCGATGCGTGATCGACATAAAAGTTGTTAACTGCGGCTTGTAGATCTGGATATGAGGGGACAGGGGGCGATTATTGCTCGCCATGGATAAAAGTCCTCAATATTTAAACGACATACTTTTAGACAACACAAACTGTCCGAAATACGTCGAAACAGCACAATCGGTTTACGCCGAAGGATAATTTAAGTCAATCTAGGCCAATGCTGAAATCGGACGCACAAACGCGTCCGCCCATTTCAAAAGATCGGGGATCAGGCTTGGATACAGCCCAGAGATGCATGCGAAAACCGTTTACTCGCAAGAAACACAGGTAAAGACATCCCTTCGATTGTGAGAGCCGGTTTGTGAATTTATTCCTTGGGCTGATTATCAGGCACTGATGCCATATTTCCTGTGAACGCCCGCGGCTGCGCGTAGATCTTTCGTGAAGGCCGTTCCCGGGTTCGGACAACCGCGTTACGGGCCCATAATGGCAGCAAAAGGGAAGTCGGATTCTGGGCTTCGGACTGCTCGGCAAGCACTTACAACCCGAGGGTGGCGTAGTCGGGATGTCTTATCGGAGGCGGACCGGTCAAGCGGACGGCATTGAGCTTTTGCTATGACGACAGACTGTCAAACGTGTACGGCATAGTTGTCTCGCCAAGGGCGTCGCCAGCATACAGAGTTTCGAAACTCAGTTTTTCATGCTTCCGTGACTTTTATCGGCGCCGGGGGCTTAGGATCTCTCTTTCTGGGACGCAGAGCGAAGGTCGCAAGACGGGCGCACTCAGCGTGTGCATTTATTTTCATCTCATGTCGAAAACACAAATCACAACCATACACAACTGGTATGCGCGGGGGCATTCTGACGTTGGGAACCGCTCCGGCCTGGCCATTCTGATATCAGAAATTTCTTGCTCTCGCCTGTAATTCACATATATGTGGCTAAGTGTGCTCCGATCTGGTTGGACGCGTACCCGGCACTACTCGAGAATAGTCCCGGTATTTAAATTGACAGTTGAGAGGCGGCAGGGAATGTCCGTTATGCTGGGTGCACGATGGGACGAGCCAGACCAGAATGGCCGTTTCGCAGAGGCGAAACGGCGCGGTCTGATCGATTATGCCGAAGTTAATTTCCCAATACCCTTCGCTGCGGATCCGGGTACCCTAGATGTCCCTGTGATCGCCCACACCAGCAGCAACCCAACCTGCAGCGCGCACGGGATAAATCGCACCGTTGCAGAACTGGTCCGCACCGGCGCCAGCAATGCAGATTCCCCCTGGATAGGCGAACATCTCACCTGGCTAGGGTCAGCACCGTCGGGGTCTCTAGGATATCAAATCAACCCGCTGTTTACAGCTGAATTCCGTGATATTGCTGCCAGCAACATTGGTAAACTAAAGGAATTTTATGATCGGCCGATCGCTTTGGAACTCAGTCCGATTTACACCGCGCCGACAGGCTATGAAAGCGAGATGCATTTTCTCGCCGATGTGGCCGAGATGACCGATTCCTCAATTATTCTGGACGTCACCCATTGGCAAATCGCCAACCGCAATCTGAACCGAGACCCCCAATTTGGTCTGGATGCGCTCCCCGTTGATCGCATCGTCGAACTGCATATTGCGGGCATGCGCCAAGGCAGTGACGGATTCTGGCATGATGCGCACCAGTTGCTGCCACCCGATGACATTTACAATCTCGTCAAAGGTTTTGCGCGAAATTTACCGTCGCTGCGGGCGGTCACGTTTGAACATCGAGGCGACGGTCCAGAAAAAGAATTCTATGCCGGACTGGAGCGGCTCCGGCACATATTGCCCCCGAATGACGTCTAAAAACACGATCGTAGGAACAGCAGCAGCCCGCCTGCAGAGTTTGTACGTTCACCTGCTATTTTGCGACAAAACCTATGAGCGATACGTTGAGAACCCGGAAGAACTAGCCAAGGCCTACCGTATCGATAATGATGCTTTGTCTGCCCTGCCGGAAGCGGCTGCTCCGCAGTTGCTGGCGGAACGGCACGGGAGAAGGGCGGGTGTTTTAATTGAGGTCAAGAGGGTATTCGGCCAATCCTATTCCATGATCGAGGCGCTGCCGGAATTTACGTTCTCTAATTTCCTGAGTTCCAAGGCATTCTTCGATGATGCCTCGGGCTTGCCCCACCCTTATGGGGTCGGGCCGGGATACGAAAACGCTTCAAAGTTCTATTTCTGGGCCCGAGAAAATCTGCGTCTAGCTGGCGAATCACGGCGACTGCATTTGCACTCAATGATGAACGGCGATTTCGCAGCAAACCTTATAGATCAGTATAGCAAGGGCGCAGAACCCTATTACCGGCGTTTTTCGAGGGGTATCTACTGGCGTGAAACTAACGACGCGGCGCTGCCTGTCATTTTCATGACACCAGAACGACACGTCTTTCGCATCGCGGATGCCGGAAAGCTCGAACAGGTGCTGTCTGCGGGGGCGATTGACCTCGACGACCTAACACCCGAAATACCCTCCCACGGCACAAATATCCTTTAGCGGGTCAGGCCGCCTTGATCAGCCGTTTGCGGATCAGCTCCTCGGCGATCTGCACCGAATTTAGTGCAGCCCCTTTACGAAGATTGTCCGACACCACCCACAAAGATAGTCCGTTCTTGATCGTCGTATCTTTGCGGATACGGCTGACATAGACGGCATCGTCGCCGGCGGATTCAACGGGCGTTATATAACCGTCGTTTTCGCGCTGATCGATCACCATCACCCCCGGCGCAATACGCAGAATATTGCGTGCGTCGTTCTCACTCAGTGGCTTGGCAAATTCCACGTTGATGGCCTCGCCATGGCCTACGAACACCGGCACACGCACACAGGTCGCGTGGACCTCAATATTCTTGTCAAGAATCTTCCGCGTTTCAACACGCATTTTCCATTCCTCCTTGGTCGACCCATCATCCATGAAGGTATCGATATGAGGAATAACGTTGAAAGCTATCTGCTTGGTGAACTGCTCGGACGTCCTAGTATCGTTCACAAAGACACCCTTGGTTTGGTTAAACAATTCATCCATCGCCGACTTTCCAGCACCCGATACAGATTGATAGGTCGACACGACGACGCGCTTGATCTTCGCAATATCGTGTAACGGCTTCAGGGCAACCACCATTTGGATCGTCGAACAGTTCGGATTGGCGATAATGTTGCGCTTTGTGTGCCAATCGAGATCCTCGGGGTTCACCTCCGGCACAACCAGCGGCACGTCAGGGTCTGTTCGAAATTCGGACGTATTGTCAATCACCACGCAACCCTGCTCGGCGGCGCGAGGCGCATGAACTGCGGAAACCTTGGAACCGGGCGAGAACAGGCCGATATCGGTGCCCCTAAAATCGAACGTTTCGAGATCTTGCACCGTCAATACATCATCATCACCGAACGAAACCTCACGCCCTGTGGAGCCCGACGATGCAAGTGCAACGACCTCGTCGACGGGAAAATTCCTTTCCGCAAGAATTTCGAGCATGGCGCGTCCCACATTTCCAGTAGCGCCCACAACTGCAACTTTGTAACCCATCTTTTCATCTTTCCATCGATGCTCTCCCCGAAACTCCGGGAACGTCGCGCTGTGTATCAGAATTATGAAAGACGTAAAACCAGAGAGGCGCCCTCCTGTATAGGGGACGCCTGGTCCAATCTCGTGTGCGGCGCACGCGCCGGGCACCAGCTTTCAACTTTGATCGTCTCCATCCCGTTCCGGGCAGTCTTTCTGACCCTCACTTTTGTGGCCGCCAGCGTGACCGTCGACTTTTCTGTTTTAACTAACTGCCGGTAGCCACCGCAATTATGACCGTCACCCGACCCGGCAGAGGCAGACAGCGCGAAAACCCCAGCTGCGGCAAGTGTCACTATCAGTTTCTTCTCGACATTCCCTCTCTCAACTACGATTTATGGTCTGTCTCGTATCGTGGCGGTCGAAAAATCGCAACAATTTTTCGCTAACAACCGGTTATTCGGTCGACCTCAAGCCGCCAACTCGTCGAGCTCCGCCGTCACCGCTTCGCCCATCTGCTGACAGGATAGAAGCTCCATCCCGTCTTGCATGATATCGCCAGTACGCTTGCCGGAATCGAGCACGTTGCGCACCGCCTGTTCGACGAGGTCGGCGTCTTCGCCCATATCAAATGAATAGCGCAACATCATCGCGTAGGACTGGATCATCGCCAATGGGTTGGCTTTCCCCTGCCCAGCAATATCGGGGGCCGAGCCGTGGACTGGTTCGTACATCGCGTGACGACGACCGGAATCATCCGCAGGACCTAGCGACGCCGACGGCAGCATACCGAGCGAACCCGTCAGCATCGACGCCACGTCCGACAGCATGTCGCCGAACAAATTATCAGTCACGATTACATCAAACTGCTTTGGTGTACGGACAAGCTGCATCGCGCAGTTGTCGGCGAGCATATGGCTGAGATCAGCGCTCGGATATTCGTTCTCCCCGATCCAGCTCGCTTCCTCTCGCCACAAAACTCCGGATTCCATGACATTGTTCTTTTCCACTGAACAAACTCTGTTCCCGCGCTTGGCGGCAAGATCGAAAGCAACACGGCAGACACGGCGAATTTCATCGGTCGTGTAGACCTGTGTGTTCACACCACGGCGCTGCCCGTCAGGCAGGTTTTCGATACCGCGCGGCTCCCCGAAATAGACGCCACCGGTGAGTTCTCGGACTATCAAGATATCGAGCCCAGCGACAAATTGACGCTTCAGACTGGATGCCTCGGCCAATGCATCAAAACAGATTGCCGGGCGCAGGTTGGCGAACAAATCCATGTCCTTCCGTAGCCTTAGCAAGCCAGCTTCAGGACGCACGTCATAGCCGACACTGTCCCATTGCGGCCCACCTACAGCACCGAACAACACAGCATCCGAATTGACGGCTACGTCCATGGTTTTGTCAGTGATCGCTTCGCCATGCGCTTCATACGCCGCGCCGCCAACCAAGTCTTGGGTAACATCAAATGTCACCGAACGGCGCTTGTCCATCCAGTCGATCAAACGGCGGACCTCGCTCATCACTTCAACACCGATACCGTCACCCGGCAGCATAAGAATTTTTTTATTCGCGGCCATCGGGCTGCTCCTGTTTTGTATTAGACCCGAGCCCCTTGCATCCAAGGCTTGGAGACTTTCTGCTTGGCCTCAAAGTCTGAAATTTTCTCGCCGGACTGAAGTGTGATCCCGATATCGTCCAGACCTTCAAGTAGGCAGTGCTTGCGGAATGGGTCGACGTCGAAAGGGATTTCCTCACCATCTGGGCGTACGATCTTCTGGTTTTCCAGGTCGATGCTAATCCGCGCATTTTCGCCACGGGCGGCGTCTTCCAGAAGCGCATCGCGCTGTTCGGGAGACACCCGAATCAGTAACAGACCGTTCTTAAAGGAGTTGTTAAAAAAGATATCTGCAAAAGACGTTGAGATCACACATTTTATGCCGAAATCGGTTAATGCCCAGGGCGCGTGTTCGCGAGACGATCCGCAGCCAAAATTATCACCCGCCACTAAGACTTCCGACTTGCGATAAGCCGGCTGATTTAGGACGAAATCCTCTCTCTCGGAGCCATCCTCGTTGTAGCGAATGTCGTTAAACAGGTTTACCCCGAGGCCGGTACGTTTGATCGTTTTCAGAAAACGTGCCGGGATGATGCGGTCGGTATCAATGTTGTGGCCAGGAAAGGGCACGGCAACGCCTGAGAAGGTCTCAAATTTTTTCATAGTCCTGTTCTCCCTTATTCGGCGGCTTCGCTGTCAACTAGCTGCCGCACGTCGGCCAGATGTCCGGTGACTGCAGCAGCTGCCGCCATGGCCGGGCTGACGAGGTGAGTGCGGCCGCCAGGGCCCTGACGGCCTTGAAAATTACGGTTCGACGTCGAGGCCGAGCGCTCTCCTGGTTCCAGCATATCGCCGTTCATGCCGAGACACATGGAGCAGCCCGGCTCGCGCCAGTCGAAACCAGCATCGAGTAGAATCTGATCGAGGCCCTCTTCTTCAGCCTGCTCCTTGATCAGGCCAGAACCCGGGACAACTAATGCATAGACGCTGTCGGCCACTTTACGACCTTTGGCCACCGCAGCGGCTGCGCGAATATCTTCGATGCGCGAATTCGTGCAAGAACCGATGAAGACTTTGTCGACATGAATGTCCGTAAGCTTCATGCCCGCCTCAATACCCATATATTTTAGGGCACCCTCTACGGTCTCGCGTTTAGCGTCGTCGCAGATCGATGCCGGGTCGGGCACAACGTCGCCGATCGGCGCGACCATCTCCGGGCTGGTGCCCCAAGAAACAAACGGTTCAATCTCAGACGCATCCAGCTCGACTTCGATATCGTATTTCGCATCGGGATCGGATTTGAGCGTCTTCCAGTATTCGACCGCCTGTTCCCAGGCAGCGCCCTTGGGTGCCATCGGGCGGCCTGCGAGATAGTCGAATACTTTCTCATCAGGCGCTACTAGACCGGCGCGAGCACCTGCTTCGATCGTCATATTGCAGACCGTCATACGGCCTTCGACCGACATATCCTCGATCACACTACCGGCATATTCGATCACACAGCCGGTGCCGCCGGCAGTGCCTATCTTGCCGATGATCGCAAGTATAATGTCTTTGGCCGTCACGCCGTCTCCCATCTTACCATTGACGGTGACCCGCATATTTTTAGACGGTTTTTGCAGCAGTGTCTGAGTGGCCAAAACATGCTCGACTTCCGACGTGCCGATACCGAAAGCAAGCGCGCCGAGGGCCCCATGGGTCGCCGTGTGAGAATCGCCGCAGACCAGTGTCAGGCCGGGTTGAGTGAAACCTTGTTCCGGCCCGATTACATGAACGATGCCTTGGCGGACATCGAGAAAATCAAAAAATGGCAGGTCAAATTCTTTCGCGTTCTTTTCAAGTAACTCTATCTGGATACGCGACTCTTCGTTCTCGATGCCGTCGGCGCGGCCCTTAGTTGGGACATTATGATCGGCTACAAGCAAATGGGCATCCTTGACACGGACGGGACGGTTAGACTCCCGAAGCCCGTCGAACGCCTGCGCACTAGTGATCTCGTGAATGATCTGACGATCGATATAAAGGATGCAGGTGCCATCATCCTTTTCTTCGACCAGGTGAGAGTCCCAGATTTTATCGAACAGTGTTTTCGGTGCTGCCATCATTCATCCCCTTTTGCATCTCATCCCGTCGCGGCGTTAAACCCGCCAAATCCCATTGCACCCCGGCCGTTCAGGGAGCTAGGGGTGGTCCTGTCCTGCTTGACCAAGCAAAATCAGGCTTCCTCGGTCGACTCCGTCGCTGCCGAAGTTCCAGAAGCGGCTGGAACTTGCTGATCCATTGCTTCGTCTTTAATCTCGACCGCCTCGGTAGCATTAGCCGGAGCGGCATTTTTACCACCGGTCGCGACAGCGCCGAAGCGGCGGTCGACCTTTTCAGCGATCCGAGCAGACTTGCCACGACGCGAACGCAGGTAATACAGCTTCGAACGCCTTACCGCGCCACGACGAACAACCTCAATCTTTTCTATTCGCGGACTGTAAAGCGGGAACACTCGTTCCACACCTTCGCCGTAGGAGATTTTGCGCACAGTGAAGCACGAATTCAACGCCTTGTTGGTGCGGGCAATCACCACACCTTCATAGACCTGAATGCGCTCACGCGTTCCTTCTACCACCTTGAAGTGGACACGGACCGTATCGCCGGGTGCGAATTCCGGCACAGGGCGTTCGGAGACCAGGCGCTCGATCTCGCCTTTTTCGATCTGTTCAATCACGTTCATGTCATTGTTCCTTTTGGTTCGTCAGGTCTTTTTGGTACCGATCCCAAAGGTCGGGCCGCCGGGCCTGTGTGATGATCTCCGCCTGTTCCATTCGCCAGGCACAGATATTCTGGTGATGGCCAGACAGCAACACGTCCGGCACTTTGCGGCCGCACCATTCGGAGGGCCGTGTATACTGGGGGTATTCAAGCAACCCCCTGGCAAAACTCTCTTCTTTGAGCGAGGCTTCCGTACCCAAAACGCCGGGCAATAGCCTCACACAGGCATCGAGCAGAGCAAGCGCNGCGGGCTCGCCGCCAGACAAGACAAAATCGCCGAGACTGATTTCGGTCACGTCCCGCGCCTCAAGCACCCGCTGATCAATACCTTCGTAGCGGCCGCAGATCAGTGTCACACCTGGGCCTTCAGCGAGCGACGCCGCGACATTCTGCGACAGCGGCACACCACGCGGTGTCAGATAGACCAGAGGCGCGCCGGCCGTAGCCGCATCTTCTATGGCCGCATCAAGAACATCTGCGCGCATCACCATACCCGGACCGCCGCCAAAGGGCATATCGTCCACAGTCCTATGCCGGTCGGTAGCGAAATCACGAATATTGAGCGCGTCTAGCGACCACAAGCCCTCGTTTAGCGCTTTGCCGGCGAGCGAATGGGCAAGCGGCCCCGGAAACATTTCCGGGAACAGCGTCAGCACTTTCGCCATCCATATGTCGCTTCTTGGAGTCACTTAATCTTTCTTTCCACGCTTTTCTTCTACGTTATCACTTCGTCGGTCTTCTTATTTTCGGTCTTCAGATCGTCCTTTTTCAATATCGACCTCCGTCTCACGAGGCAGGTCGATACTCAACCATCCAGCCTTGATATCGATCTCAGGCACCGCCGCCCTCGTGAATGGCACCAACTGCGTATCCAGGCCAGGGCCCGTGTCAATCTCCAACACCTCGTTCTCCCCGGCAGGTATAATCGATCTCACCGTGCCGACCTCAGCCCCGCCTTCTGCCATCACGACCTTCAAACCCAGAAGATCGGCATGGTAGAACTCGTTGTCTTCGGCCGCCGGCAGCGCCGTTCGCGCCACATAAAGCCTGAGCCCTTTCAAGGCCTCCGCCGCGTTCCGGTCCCCAATCCCGTCAAGCGCGGCAATAACTATGCCGCTGCGCACCTCAAGGATATCAATCTCAAACACACGGTTCCCCGCTTCGTCCGAGACCGGACCGTACGACGCGACATCTTCCGGCACGTCGGTAAAGGGTTTTATCTTTAGCGCACCCCGAATACCTTGGGCTCCGGCAATGGCCCCGACACAAACCCGATCTCTATTCGCCGCGCCCCTAACCTTTGCCGACGATACGACAGCCGCCGCCGCAGTGCCTCGAGACTTGCTACCAGATTTCTTAGCCGTAAGACTTACTCCTTTTTCTCTTCCTCGTCGCCACCCTCCGCGGCAGCTTCCTCAACAGAAGCCTCTTCCGCGGCAGCTTCCTCAACAGGAGCCTCTTCCGCGGCAGCTTCCTCAACAGGAGCCTCTTCCGCGGCAGCTTCCTCAACAGGAGCCTCTTCCGCGGCAGCTGCCGCAGCGACCTGCTCCGCTGCAGCCGCATCAGCCTCCGCTTTGGCTTCAGCAGCTGCTTCGGCTTCCTTCAAGCGCTCAAGTGTCTTTGCGCGCGGTGCGCTCTTCTTGGGTGTTTCACTTATCGCCGGCATCGGAATGATTTCAGCCTGACCTAGGAACCGCGCAACGCGATCCGACGGCTGTGCGCCGACACCCAGCCAATGCCTGATCCGGTCATTATCGAGCTTGATCCGGTCAGGATGTTCCTGCGGCAACATCGGGTTATAGGTCCCGACACGCTCGATATAGCGACCATCCCGCGGCATGCGGGAATCGGCGACAACGATACGATAGTAGGGACGTTTCTTTGCTCCGCCCCGAGATAGTCTAAGTTTGAGCGACATTAGGTTAATAACCCTCCATTTGACCGCAATGTTTCGCGTGAAATATCTTTGATAAGAAAAAATTCGTTCTTTAGCGTAAACTTCATCACCTTATACCGGGTCCCGGCGGCATACCGGGCGGCATCATTCCAGGAAGGCCGGAGCGCATAATCCCCTTTTTCCCNATCTTTTTCATCTTCTTCATCATTCGCGTCATTTCCTGATATTGCTTCAAGACCTTGTTAACGTCCTGGACGGTCGTACCGGAACCGGAAGCGATGCGACGCTTGCGCGATGCCTTGATCAGGTCAGGTTTCTTGCGTTCCGAAACAGTCATCGAGCCAATAATTGCCTCCTGATGCATGACCATCTTGTCATCGATATTCGCTGAAGCCATCTGCGCCTGTGCCTTTTTGACGCCGGGTAACATTCCCATGANGCCATTCAGACCGCCCATCTTGCGCAGCTGCCGAAGCTGGGAAGCAAAGTCGTCAAGATCGAAACGGCCAGATTCCATTTTCTTGACCAGTCGCTCAGCATCGTCCTGCTCAGCCATTTCGGACGCTTTTTCGACCAGTGTGACGACGTCGCCCATTCCAAGAATACGCGACGCGATCCGATCAGGATGGAACGTTTCTAGTGCTGCCAGCTTTTCGCCGGTGCCCATCAGGCGGATCGGCGTGCCGGTCACCGCTTTCATCGACAGCGCGGCACCACCGCGGGCATCTCCATCGACACGGGTCAATACGATACCGGTTAGCGTCAGTTTTTCATTGAAGGATTTCGCAACATTGACCGCGTCTTGGCCGGTCATCGCATCGGCAACCAGCAAGATTTCTGCCGGACGCGCTCCGTCTCGGACATCCGCCACTTCCGTCATCAGTTCGTCATCGACATGCAAGCGGCCTGCAGTATCGAGGATAACAACGTCGTAGCCTTCCTTCTTTGCAGTCTCCATTGCCCGGTCGGCAATCATTCGCGGCGTCTGGAACGGCACGATTTCTAGCGTCTCGACATTTGCCTGTTTGCCTAATATTTCGAGCTGCTGCTGAGCCGCCGGACGGCGCACATCAAGCGACGCCATCAGCACCTTCTTGAACTGCTTTTCTTGTATGCGCTTGGCTATCTTGGCAGAGGTTGTGGTTTTACCGGAGCCTTGAAGGCCAACCATCATAACAGCGGCAGGCGCGGCGGCGCGGATTTCAAACTCTTCGCTTTCAGGCCCCAGCATTTCGGTCAGATAGTCATTGACCACCTTGACGACCTGCTGACCCGGCGTCACCGAGCGCAGCACAGTCTCACCGATCGCACGCTCACGAACGCCGTCGATAAAATCCTTAACCACGGGTAGCGCGACATCGGCTTCTAGCAATGCGATGCGAATTTCCCGCATCGCCGCTGAAACGTCGGCTTCGGATAATGCGCCCCGCTTTTTAAGCCGGTCGAATATCTCGCCGAAACTATTTGTCAGCCCGTCGAACATGTGCCTGATGCACCCCGCTCATAAGTGTATTAAGGGTCTCGACCTCAAATCAGCCCGACCCCAGTAAGCGGCTCAACGAAAAACTCACCAGTGAGCGCATCTGCGCCGGCTGGTGGTCACTCGTAAGCGTTAGAGTTGAACTTTTATTAGTCGGTTGGGATAGAAGGATTTTGCCCGGGTGTCAATGAACTTACACAATACTGAAAGAGCCCTGTTTCCAGTGGCTATATTCTAGCTCCTCATGGGAATGCTATCAGTTTTAGCTTTTCAGGCCAAATTGGCAGGTTGCGTTAAGAACCTGCAGAGAAAAAACCCAGTTAGCCAGATACTAGATCTTTTATTCAGACATTTTGCCGATCAAAGAACTAAAAACTTTCCGGTCAACAGTTCTTATATTTTTTTTCAATGCAAGCGCTCGTACTCTTGGTCGCGATCTGAATTTGCTCTTTAGTCATCTTACGTTTCAAGAAAACAAGGTTTTTACGTGCAGATGCACTACCGTTAGCGGCCGCGACCGAAAACCAGACATAGGATTTTAAATTATTTTGATCTAAACCCCTGCCAAAGAAATATTTCACTCCGAGGTTGGTTTGGGCATCAACATTCCCCTGCTCGGCAGACCGACGATACCATGTGGTTGCTGCCTTTTCATTTTTGGAGACACCCACCCCGTTGTCGTACATCCAACCGAGACTAGCTTGGCTTGCAGCAAGCCCTTGCTTTGCTGCTAATCGAAATAATTTTAAAGCGGTAACATTATTTTGAGGCAAACCGGCCCCATTTCGATGGAGGATACCGAGACGGAATTGGCCGCGGGCAGACCCTCGCGAAGCGGCTAGCTGAAAATACGCCGCCGCTTTTTTATAATCGCGAGAGACCCCGCGACCATTTTGATACAGGAGCCCCAAGCTCACGGCTGAACGAGTAAAACCTAGGGACGCTGCTCGGAGATACCAGTTAATAGCCTTATTGTAATCTTTTTTGATCCCCACCCCCTTGGAATACATGTCACCAAGTGCTTGTTGCGCTCTGGCGTCACCAAGATCAGCGGCTTGTTTCCAGTCATTTAGGGCTTTTTTGTAATTTTTAATTGAAAAAGCTTTAGATCCCAAATCGAAAAGGCTTGTCGCCCTCAACGCTCTTTTATTGGTAATAAGATTACTGGCTATTTGAAGTTTTAGGGTTGCATCCTTATTTAAAGGCTGCACTTTTCGTTTTTTGGTAACAGTTTTACTGGCAATCTGTTCCGGTGGAGTAGCCGTCTTATCTAGCGGCCGCGCTTTGCGTTTTTCAGCAACAACTTTACTGGCGATCTGTTGCGGTGGAGTAGCCGTCTTGTCTAGCGGCCGCGCTTTGCGTTTTTCAGCAACAACTTTACTGGCAATCTGTTGCGGTGGAGTATACCCCTTAGGAGGCCAAGCAAACACATTTTGGCCCCACTCAAAATTTTCGTTCGCAGAGGCATATTGCTCGGTTCGCTGTGAAGTCACCGAGGGCGCTTGGGCGATTTTCGTGTCTTCTTGGTCAGTAACACGATCGTCGTTGGGAACTAGTGGGTCGATCTCTTGCGCCATGAGCTTCGCCAACGCCGAGCCATAAATTTCTGCTCTTCGGTACCACTTCAGCGCTGCCTTCTTATCCTTTTTAACCCCGTAACCGCTCTCATACATAAAGCCTATATTTATCAGGGCAGGAGCGTACCCTGTCGCAGCTGCACGTTCATACCATTCTCGAGCCTTCTTATAATCCTTCTGTACGCCTCGGCCGTGCATATAAATATTGCCAAGATTGAATTGGGCTGAGCGGAGCCCCTTTTGGGCGGCCAAAGTGTAATATTTCAGAGCCAATTTGAGATCTACTGCTCCGCCTCGACCGGCACGATACATGTTCGCAAGATTGTATTGGGCATCGGGGTCACCATCTTTTGCGAGCTTAGTCCAAACCAATCGCGCCTTTGCGTAGTTAGCCTTTTGAAAAGCGTTCAGGGCTTCTTCAAACCTGTCTGGAGAAACCTGGATAATTTTCGGAACCGAACTCTCGGTTTTTGACGGAATTGGGCCTTTTCCAATCGATATAGAAGAAGCCCTCTTCGCGGGGGGCAACGTTTTCTCCTCGGGGGTCGATATAGGAGAAGCCGTCTTTGGTGCGGTAATACCGTTGTCGTTACGAGACAGTTCGGTATCTGATTTTAGACTAGGTGCTCGCTGCTGTGGAGCTTTCAACAGAATTTTAGCCGCGTACTCGCGGACAATGCGAAGGTTTTTAAGAGCTAATTCATCTCCTTGCTCCGCCGCGGCGGAATACCACTTAATAGCGGCCTTAAGGTCAAGTTCTGCACCCGAACCTTTAGCGTATGCTTGGGCGAGGTTAAATTGCGCATTAGCATTTCCTTGCTCAGCAGCTCGCTTAAACCAACTCACGGCAGCGACCCGATTCTGAGGCACGCCAAAACCTCGTGAATACATGATGCCAAGGTTAAATTGGGCGGTGGAATAGCCTTGTTTGGCGGCTGCATAAAACCAACGCGTTGCTAGGTCATAGTCTTGGGAAACCGTTCGCCCCTCGCGGTAAATCACCCCCAGATCATTTTGGGCCCCAACATTGCCTTCGTACGCCTGCCTTTGCAATTTTAGGAACAACACCTTAGCGCTATAGGATGCCTGCTGAACCGGCATTTGAGCGCAGAGGCGTTCTTGGCCGATACCAAAAATCATCATTGCGCAGATGACAGCGCCAATTTTTCGATTATTACAGAAAAATTTCATTTTGAGTTTTGTGGTGTTCCAATTGTGGCGGTAGTCCGATGTTTGATATCAAGCCATGAACTTTATACTGCATTAAGAGCTATTCGTCGCGCAACAGATTGGTCGGTTTTATTAGGCGGAATCGGGGGAAAAAATATCGCTTCTGCTTCGGAATTTACCACGCAGACGGTTGTTGGCGCGCCCTAGATTACGGGGGTGTTCAGTCAATCACGCCCGGTAGGCTCATGCATAAGTTCAGTACAAGAGCGGTTTCGTCGGCCGCCTGCCCTAGCTAGCAGTTAAATAAATACTGCTTAAGGCTTAGACAACACATTCACAAATGACCTAGCCGTCAAGAACGTCGTCGCTGCCAGAAGGGCTTACTAGTCGTCCGAAATCAAGGCCATTATAAAAAAAGCATCGGGTATCGACGGACCACTAAGTTTTTTATCTTTTTTAAACTTAGAAAATGCTTTTTCTGTTCTCGATCCCCAACTGCCGTCTGGACGTACAGAATATCCCTGAGATCGGAGAAAAGATTGGCTTTTTCTTAAAAATGACTTGTAGACAGTAATTTTGCTCTTGCCGCCATTATATTTAATATCGACCGCAGGGTCCTTAGCTTTAATGTGATATTGCTTTAACTTTGTGAGCGTGCCTTCGGCTACTTCAAAAAGTCTTTTATCTTTATTCATGTTGCAGATTAAAGCAATCAGCCTAACCCATTCTCCAAGGGGGTCTCGGATAGGGAAAAGGTCCATTTTACCCGAAGTGACATTTCTTCCGGTCAAAAAACCAGCCAACCACTGTGAATACAGGATAGCCGCGTTGCGATCCCGTTTACCCAGCAGGGTTTCCGTATATGCGCTGCATGTCTGCAAACCGAAAGATCTAACTGACGTGGTGGTCTGGGCACTAACCGATGACGCAAAGAGAAATGTCAAAGCGAACAAAACGGTCGATAGGGGGCGATAGTAGCGATAACAAAACATTTTACTGTCCCTAATTCGCAGAAAGAACCAATAGGTTTTGCCAGCGAGACATCGAAACAAAATGACTATTAATTGCCGAAACAAACTCGCGAGGGAGTTTATTAATTTCGGCATCTGTTAGGGCATTGTATTTTTCTTTATCAATGACGTTAAATCCACTTAGCGAGGAATTTTCACCGCTTTCAGATTGAAGGTCTGCGCGGCGTTCTATTAGTAGATCCAGTTCAACCAGGGTAGACACGAACTCTGTAGTTTGGGTCCATGCGGCCTGAAAATTTTTGCAAAATTCTAAACTTTGTTCAACAAGTGGAGAGGGGTTCTCTTTGTCAAAGAATGGAGTGCCGCTGTCATCATCGGCGACATTTGATTTTTCGACACAGAGAGTAAAAGTTTCCGCGTCTTCTGATACATGAAAAAGAAAAGGGTATTTACGCACGTATGCCGGGATATAGGATCTCATGTCCCATTTACCATTTTCATCAATGAAGACATTTTCCTCAGCTTTTAGACCCATCACCGCGATGGCGTCTGTGCCTGTGAAAACAATCGGATAGGAAGAGGCAGCTTGTTCGAATTCAGACACCGCCAGCGGAATAGAGTTGGTATTAGAAGCGAAGAGATAGTTAGCTTCGGGCTTAAAAGAAGCTTCTGAATGCAAATTTGAGGTTAAAGCCACAGGTTCTGTAAAAAACAGCGGCTGTGTAGAAGGGTTGGCTTGGTTCATGTTCGACCTTATCGCGGTTCTTGGCTAAAAAAACCGGCTTGTTCTGGAGGTTAAGAGTAGTTTTGCCTGTGGTTAGCAACACTGGTCTACAGTCAGTTTACAACCTCGATTTGCATTTCATTTTGACGATCGCGATCGGTTTTACCAGCCTGTTTAAATCCGGTCACCATCGGGAAGTCCAGGGAGTTGAAATCGAAGAAGAAAGGAATGGGCTGGAAACGACCAGACGGATTTCCGATTTGATCCAATATGCTACCACTGTTATCTGCGCCAATTGCGGGTTGAGACAGGTTCGATATGACATTAATGGGTATCAAATTCGAAGTGATATTGGCGATAGCGTTATGTTCGGGACCAAAGGGCATTCCGTTTACACGGTACTGGAACCTCACACCGTCATAAGGCTTGAGATAATTTAGATTTCTGAAAGCCGAACCGCCGGTAGCACCACCGATCGTTGTGTTGATCAGAAGGACGCCCCTACCACCCCGAACGGTCAAAGTGTCCGACGTCACAGAAGCGTTAATGATACGATCAACAGCTAGTATGCTAGCGGATGTAGCGTTTACCGAAATCGCTCTGACAGTATTGGCTTCAATAGTAGTTGTAGTAGTCGATGTAAAGGCTCCGGTATTAACCGTGTCGACGGCCAACGCGGACGAGGGCGATCCAATTGTAATTGTTGCAGCTGTCACGGAAGCCGCATCAATTACACTTGCATTGCTGATCGTCAGGTTACCTGTCGTCAAGTTCATCGTGCCGGCGAGTTGAATGTTATCATCGGCGGCCGCCAAAGTGAGATCCTGCGCGCCATCTACCAAAGAGGTAAATGTCAGATCGGAACCAACACCATTTAGAGTGATCGTAACTGCGGCAGTCGTAAGGTTAACCTGGTCGGCAGCAGCATCGTTACCGAAGGTGACATCGCCAGCCGATGTAAAGGTCAGACCATCAAGGTTGGTAATCGCATTCAGAAGCGTGGTGGCCGTATCACCTGCAGCAATCGTCACATCCCCGCGGAACGTGATCGCACCGGCAGTGTTGGCCGAAGTGATACCGCTCTGGGTCTCAAGGGTAGAATCAAACTCCGTCACACCAG
>NZGJ01000023.1 GCA_002689465.1 Rhodospirillaceae bacterium
GTCTCATATGATCGGGTACCGCAGGGTGCACGCCTCGCGACCAACTCGGCAAAGATGGCGCTATTCGCACGCTCTGTATCGGATGCCGAAATTCTGTTTGGCACCACGGCGGACTGTATCGCCGCCGGTATTTCGGGGAGTTGGAGAAGCTAATGGAACTTCAGGGAATAAAGAACGCAGGTATAATCGTCACCGGTGCTGCTCAGGGCATCGGTGAAGGTGTTGCGCGGCATCTCGCCTCTGGCGGCGCGAAGCTTGCGCTGATCGACCGACAGGCTGAAACTTTAACAGGAATAGCAACGGAACTCGGCGCGCACTGGTTTGCCGCCGACGTCACCGACGAGGCCTCGGTTGAGACGGCGATTAGTGGCGCTGTGACAGCACTAGGCACCATCAACGGGCTGGTCAATGTTGCGGGGGTTCAACATCTCGGCCCGCTAATAGACCAGTCAGTCAGCGAGTTCGACGCGCATTTTAACGTCAACCTGCGCGGCACTTGGCTGGTCACTCGACACGTGGCCCGGCACATGACAGAAATCAAAGCAGGCTCGATCGTTACGGTCTCCTCTAATGCGGCGCGCGTCCCGCGGGTCCGCCAAGGCGCCTATTGCGCGTCAAAGGCAGGGGTAAGCCATTTGATGCGTGTCTTGGCTCTGGAACTGGGACCGGTCGGCATCCGCGTCAACACCGTTGCGCCGGGGGCGACCGAAACGCCAATGATCCAGCGGATGATGGAAAGCATGGGGTTTGGCCAGGCCATGCTGAAGGGCGACCTAGATAATTTCCGCGCCGGCGTGCCGCTCGGCCGAATCGCAAAGGTTGAAGACGTTGCCGATGCGGTAGCGTTTCTGTTATCGGAACAGTCTCGCTATATCACTATGCACGAAATGGTGGTTGATGGCGGCGGAACGTTGGGCGCCTGAGGGACAGAGCACGCATGACAATTGATAATAAGACCGTACTCGTGGCGGGTGCTTCAACTGGCGTCGGCCGCGAAACCGCGTTAATGTTCGCCGCCGACGGCGCCGAAGTTATTGCCGTCGCACGAAGCGAAGACAAGCTTGCTTCACTTAAAGCCGGGGCTGGAGACAATATCCGCGTTATTGCTGGCGATCTAACCGATCCGGGCTTCACTGACCGTCTGATCGCCGAGGCCGGCGCGGTCGACATCCTTGTCAATCTTGCCGGGCGGACAGCGCATGCACCGTTCCTCGACGCCAATCCCGATATGTGGCGCGGAGCATGGGAACTGAACGTCCACGCTCTGCTGGTTTTGAGCCAGGGAATAGCGCGCGGAATGGCGGCGCGACGGTCCGGACACATTATCAACATCTCTTCCGTCCTTGCGCGTCAGGTATATCCGCTGACTACTTTCTACGCGGCCACCAAGCATGCAACCGCAGCGGTTACCCGCGGCATGCGGATCGAGCTTGCCGAATATGGCATCCGCGTCACCGAGATCGCGCCTGGGCTGCTGGATACCGAGCTTATGGATCAAGCGGAACACCCAGCTGTCGTCGCCGCCTACGCCAAGCGGCAAAATGCACGCCTGCCCGCCGCGGAGGTTGCGCGGGCGATAATTTACGCGGCGGGGACAGCAGCGGGAACTGCCCCCGAACTAATCGCGCTGAACCCGCACGGCCAGATATAAGTTTAAAAAGGGAGAGAGAAAATGGATATGGGACTGGACGGTAAGGTGGCATGGGTAACGGGCGCGACCGGCGCGATCGGTCAGGAGATTGCCTTGAGCTTTGCGCGCGAAGGGGCAAGGGTGGCAGCATCAGCACGAAATCCAGACGCCTTGGCCGCACTTGTCGATGAAATCAACACCGGCGGCGGCGAAGCTTTATCGGTGCCGGTTGACGTCACGGATGCCAACGGTGTTAAAACGTCTTCCGAGGACATTGTGGGCACATGGGGTCAGATAGATGTTTTGGCAGCCACGGTGGCAGTGCCGGCATTTGGTCCATTCCTTGAAATAGATGCCGATGTCTTTCGCGCGGCACTAGAAGTCAAGTATCTCGGCTACATCAACTGTTTCCAAGCAGCCCTGCCGCATATGATCGCCCGTGAGTCGGGGTCAATCGTTGCCATCACCGGGACCGGCGGCAAACTCCCGATTAGTATTCATCTGCCGGGTGGCAGCGTGAACGCGGCCCTTAATCTGGTCCTCAAAGGTCTTGCCAACGAATACGGGCCCAAAGGAATTCGTGTCAACGCATCATCTCCCGGTCCGATCATGTCCGAGCGCCAGCAGCAAATGATAGATTCGGGTATGTCCGATCCTGCCAAGGGTATCCCAATGGGCCGTATGGGCGAAGCGATGGAAGTTGCGGATTCGGTTGTATTTCTTGCCAGCGATCGCGCCAGCTACATCACAGGCCAGATCCTCGGCGTCGACGGCGGCGGTATCAAGGCGCTATAGGGACAACCCCTTCAGGGCACCAAACGGTAGCCGCCCGGCACAGTCACGAGAAACTCAGCATTAGCTGGATCGCGCTCGATCTTTTGACGCAGACGATAAACATGGGTTTCCAACGTGTGGGTCGTCACGCCGGAATTGTATCCCCAGACCTCATTCAAAAGCACCTCGCGGCCAATCACATTGTCGCCGGCTCGGAAAAGATACTTGAGGATCGCCGTTTCTTTTTCCGTCAGCCGTGTCTTTTGATCCCCGTTTTCCGAATCGATCAGCATCTTGGCTGATGGTCGGAAGGAATATCGCCCTATATTGAACGCGGCGTCTTCGGAGCGTGCGTGCTGACGGAGCTGGGCGCGAATACGCGCGAGCAAAACGCCGAGCTTGAAAGGCTTGGTCACGTAGTCATCGGCACCGCAGTCGATACCAAGGATCGCACCCACCTCGGTATCGGCGCCGGCGAGCATTATGATTGGCGCATTAAAGCCAGTGCGCCGTATAAGCCGGCAGGCCTCTCGCCCGTCCATGTCGGGCAATCCGACATCTAGGATCAGCAAGTCGTAGTTCGAATCCTTGGCAATTTCGAGCGCATCAGCAGCGCTAGATGCTTCCTGGATGGTAAATTCATCGTGAAGCTCTAGTTGATCGCGCAGCACTTCGCGAAGCGAATCGTCATCATCTACCAGAAGCAGGCTTTTCCCGTTAACCATGTGTCGTCATTCTTTCCGATAGTTATGACCCGTTGAAAGGGTTAGCGCATGCGCCGGTCACGCCGTGGTCCTCATGAAGCTGGCGATATACTAGCTCAGTTCAACCGTTCTCGCGAAAGCGTTATCGGAGCATTCAGAGCGAGCCCTTGCCGTACCTGGGCTCCCCAGCATGGTATAGGAAAGCCATTTATCAGTCCCGGGGTTTTGCCGCAATGGCGCCAATGCGGGAGCCGCCGCGACACCCGGAATATCATTGCGTCGTCGAGCCTTACCTGTTTGTCCCATCTCCCGGACATCGCGACGGTTTCGCTGACCGGCCGGATTTCCTATAAACACCACATGACATTAACCGTCTCCTCACAAGGTTCGATTGGCTGGGCGGTTTTTCGCGGCCGGCAATATCGGTGTGCGATCGGGCGAGGCGGCATCTCTGCCTGCAAAATAGAAGGCGATGGCGCCAGCCCGGTCGGCAATTTTAATCTCACCAAGGTACTATATCGGCCGGACCGAGGCGCTAAGCCCCTAACAACGATCGCGATTGATGTTATTTCAGCATCCGACGGCTGGTGCGACAGTCCCGATCATGAAGACTACAATACGCTCGTCGCCCTGCCGCATGCTGCTCGCTGCGAAGCCTTATGGCGTGACGATGCCTTATACGACATCGTTGTCGTAACCAACCACAACAGTGACCCCGTGGTGCCGCGGGCAGGAAGTGCTATTTTCATCCATATAGCTGCTGGACCAGGCTACCCGCCCACTGAAGGTTGTGTCGCCTTCGCGAGGCATGATCTGGAGCTTATCCTCCAACACTGGATCCCCGGCGAGGACCGGCTTGTGATTACGCAGGCGCCCACGTGGCAAGAGAGCTACCCCGAAAAGGTATTTAAGATCGCTGAGGGCGCGTGCCGAAAATAGCCGTGCCAACTCGCACCTCCGTAGCCCCGAGCCGGACCGCGGTTTCATAATCTGCCGACATGCCCATGCTGAGCCGGTCAAGACCGTTACGCGCAGCCATCTCGGCAAGCAAGGCAAAGTGCAGCGCTGGGTTTTCATCGACTGGCGGAATGCACATCAATCCGACCACCGGCAAATCCAGTTCTACACGGCACTTGGCGATGAAAGCGTCAGCGTCGAGCGGTAAAACGCCGGCCTTTTGCGGCTCCTCGCCAGTGTTGACCTGGATGAATAGATCAGGATGGCGATCCTGCCGCGCCATTTCCTCCGCCAGGTTCCGGGCAAGCTTTTCTCGGTCCACAGTCTGGATGGCGTCAAACAGTGCAACTGCGTCTGCAGTTTTGTTCGTTTGCAGTGGTCCGATCAGGTGAACGTTCGCATCGGGATACGCCGCCCTAAGTGACGGCCATTTGCCCTCGGTCTCCTGCACACGGTTTTCACCGAATACGCGATGGCCCGCGGCCAATGCTCCGGACGCCGCCGACGCGGGATGAGATTTCGACACGGAAATGAGCGAAATGGAAGACGGGTCCCGCCCAGTATCCGACGCGGCAGCGGCAATTTTCTCTTCTACCGCCGCAAGATTATCGGCGATTTCAGTAGGCCGTTTTATCGTGCCGCTGTAGGTTTTACATTCTGGATTCATGGCTCCAGACTATCGTGTTTTTGCCGGATACGAAACCGGCACACCCAATCAGCGCCGCAACTTCGCCAACCCGATGAATATTCTCGGCTCGGTCTTCCTGTGATAGGCTAAAATTGAGGTTGAAATCCCCACCCAGCTTGTCCGGTCCGGGATTTATATCTGATAGCCGTTCTGGGATAAACAGCATGCCAGTTAACCCGCGATCGTCGATTTACCGACGCTGAAAACGGTAAAGATCCCGGCAGCGATTAAGGCGGTGGTCGTTAATGAATACGTAACATGAATCGCAAAAGGGGCGGCCTAAAAGGCCGCCCCTTCAAATCGTCACAAGACGTCAGATCCTAGAAACGGACCTGGATCGTCGTCGCGATTGCCTCGCCATCATTTGAAGCCGAATTAGCGGCGGCCGTGGCACCGTCGCTGAAGTCAGCAAAACTAGCGGTCACTTTCCAGAACACGCCTGGGCCGAGCACCCGACGATAAGCAAGAGCCGTGACTTCAGTCTCGTCACCGTTAAGTCCTGTAGACTGGGTGGCGTTTGTTTCGGCGTTGAGGTGCGTAATGCTGAAAGCATCCTTGCCCATAGTGTAACGAAGGCCGATCTCGAAGGTCTCCTGACCAGCAGCCGTGGTCACATTGGTAGTTTCGTTATGCTGCTCTTCAAGGTCTNNGAAGCTCATACCAATACGAATTCCTTGGAAGTCGATACGTCCACCGACAGCCCAGACTTCGCGATTGGACACGCCGGTTGTGGTTTCGTCTTCCGTTGCGTAACCAGCAGCCAAGCCTACGCCTGCCCCGTTGAACTTACCAACATAGTTGACTCCCATCGAGAAGCCATCACGGTCGCCCGCAGTATTAAGCGGACGGCTGTTGTTCACGTCCTCGTTATCTGACGGGATATACGACACGCCCAATTGGAGGCCGGACATACGCGGTGTGTAGTAAGAGATTTGCTCAGCATCTGAACTCAGATCAACACGGCCAACGGTGCTAGCGCCTACTGTGCCGGGCCTCGTGATCCAGTCNGTGGTGTCGAACGCAAGCAGCTGTCCAACGCCTGTTGACCATGTGCCGAGATAACCCGTAGTCATTACCTGACCAGCCGCATCACCCGAACCGAGACGAATTTCACCGAACGAACCAGAAATGCGCATCCAGTTTTCGTCAATCGTGTCACCACCAGAGGTGCTATTACCTTCAAGTTCCGTGCGGGTCTTGATCTTAATTCCGTTATCAAGGGTCACAGAGCCTTTGAAGTGCACTTCCGTATCAGATTGCTGGTCGAAGCCCGCCCGTTGTCCATTCGCGGCATCAAAGTCATCGGCATTTGAGCCAATACCAAAGATCTGTTCGGTGGAACCCCCGACCGTCAGGGTTGGCTTCTTTGCGAGGGCTGCGCCAGAAACGGCGAAGATACCCGCTGTGACCATAGCGGTCGTTGTTAGTAGTTGCTTTTTCATAATTCCCCTCCAAAAGGAAATCGTCAGGTTGTGCAGCCGCGCGACGTGCACGGTGCACTTGACGCTTTTGCTTGTAGGACCAACCGCACACGAGCGTTTGCTCGAACCGGTTAGCACAGCTTTTTCTACGGAGGATTGTTAACGAATTCAATAAATTATCGCGCGACAGAAGAATAAATTACACACCTGTGTTAAATTTACCACACCGTCCGGGCGGGTGAGTTGATGTCGTCATGCTAGAGCCATTAATCCCAGAATACCGCTGAAACTTATAATAATTCCCGTTATTGCAGTCTGTGTCCGGTCCGATTACAGTCAAAAGTATCTATTGATCACTTCTCCCGGTATGCCAGAGATGTTGGAAAGCAAAGGCGTCTGGAAAGAGGGAACGATCGCTGTTAGGCTGCGGATCACAGTCGAGAAAGCCGAAATGACAGTTAAGACAGAAGAAACAAGTATATTGGGATGCCGCCTGAAATGTATCTGCGCAGTGTTCGCCATCACCGGGGCGTTGATGGTGGCCGGCTGCGCGGGCGCAATTCCACCGATCGACGACCCCGATACGCCGGAGCCTGGACAATCTAACCGAGGCTATAACAATCCCAAAGATACAGTATTTGGCACCGACGGAACAAAGATGGATGTCCTAGGGCTGTTTGAAGGCGGTACTAAAAAGAGCAGCGGCGGCGGTGGCGGCATAGGCGTGAACAACTATCTTTGGCGCGCCTCGCTCGACACAATCTCTTTTCTGCCGCTATCCTCGGCTGACCCGTTTGGTGGCGTGATCATTACCGATTGGTACACCCCGCCTGAAACCCCCGCCGAACGTTTCAAAATTAACATCTATATTCTCGGGCGGCAGCTGCGGGCTGACGGGGTGCGCGTTGCAGTCTTCCGCCAGAGCCGTGCAGGGAACGGCTGGTTCGACGCATCAGTCTCAAAAGTGACCGCAGTCAATCTGGAGAACGAAATTCTGAACCGCGCGCGGCAGCTGCGCTTTGCGGCACGCACAGACACCGAATAAAGGGCTACCCGGAGACGCTCACTCGTCATTAATGAAAGGTGGGTTGCCTGACCAGTTGACAGGCTGGCCGAAAACTGAATTTGCCCGACACCGCAGAGCGGTTTAAATCGATCCCGAATTCTCGTATAAGGCACCTCTATTTAGGCTGAACGTCCTTGCCTAGCCCCGTGATCGGTAATGGAGCCGATTAATGCGTGATTATTCTTGCCGGGAACCCCGCCGCATGACGACCAATACCCCCCAGAACCGCGCCACGTCACGCTACGCCTTCAAGGAGGCCGAGGCCCGGTGGCAAACAGCGTGGGAAGATGGCGGGTGCTTTGTGGCGGAGCAAGATCCGAACCTGCCTAAATACTATGTGCTGGAGATGTTTCCCTATCCGTCCGGTAGGATTCACATGGGCCATGTCCGCAACTACACCATGGGCGATGTCGTCGCACGTTATAAACGCGCGCAGGGTTACAACGTGCTGCATCCGATGGGCTGGGACGCGTTCGGCATGCCGGCAGAAAACGCGGCGATAGAAAAGAAAGTCCATCCCGCCGAATGGACCTATGCAAATATCGACACCATGCGCCGCCAACTCAAAATGATGGGCCTATCGATCGACTGGTCGCGAGAAATTGCGACCTGCCATCCAGACTATTACCGCCATGAACAAAAGATGTTCCTGGATTTCATCGACGCGGGGCTAATCGATCAACGCGAAGCGTGGGTCAACTGGGACCCGGTCGACCAGACCGTGCTCGCCAATGAACAGGTCATCGACGGCTGTGGCTGGCGTTCGGGCGCGGCGGTCGAAAAGCGTCGGCTGTCCCAATGGTTCTTCAAGATCACCGAATACGCCCAAGAACTTCTGGACGCGTTGGATACGTTGGACCGCTGGCCCGACAAAGTCCGCCTGATGCAGGCCAACTGGATCGGTCGGTCAGAAGGCCTGAGAATCGAATTCGAAATGGAAGGCCGGGATGAAGGGCTGGAAGTCTATACGACCCGCCCGGATACGATATTTGGTGCAAGCTTTTGTGCAATCTCGCCCGAGCACCTGCTCGCTGCCGAACTAGCAGAAGGCAACGCCAAATTGACGGCGTTTATCGAGGAGTGTGGCCGCCGAGGCACCTCAGAAGCCGCCATCGAGCAGGCGGAGAAAGTCGGCTTCAATACCGGGCTAAAGGTGAAACACCCATTTATCCTCGGCAAGACGATACCAGTCTATGTTGCCAATTTCATCCTGATGGAATACGGCACCGGCGCGATCTTCGGCTGCCCCGCCCACGACCAGCGCGATCTGGACTTCGCCCGTAAATACGGGCTCGATGTTTTGCCGGTCGTCGTGCCCGAAGGCCAAAATGATTTCACGGTTGGCGATATCGCTTATACAGGCTCCGGCAAACTTGCCAATTCCGAATTTCTCGACGACATGGATGTAGAGGCTGCCAAGGGGGAAATCGCCAGGCGCATAGAGGCCACGGGCAGCGGAAAACGTGAAATCAATTTCCGGCTGCGTGACTGGGGTATTTCGCGCCAGCGCTACTGGGGCTGCCCGATCCCAATTATCCATTGCGGGGATTGCGGCGCGGTGCCAGTACCGACTGAGGATCTGCCAGTGGAGCTGCCCGAAGATGTCTCGTTCGACCGGCCAGGTAATCCGCTCGACCGCCATGATGTATGGAAAAACGTCGACTGCCCCAAATGTGGCAAGGCGGCAGTGCGGGAAACCGACACGTTCGACACGTTTGTCGATTCTTCTTGGTATTTTGCCCGCTTCGCCTCGCCGCAAGCCGATCTGCCGACTGACCGCGCAGCATCGGATTACTGGCTGCCGGTGGATCAGTATATCGGCGGTATCGAGCACGCGATCTTGCATCTTCTATATTCGCGGTTCTTTTCGCGGGCCATGAAGAAAACCGGTCATTCCGGAATTGAGGAACCATTCGCTGGGCTTTTTACTCAGGGCATGATTTGCCACGAAACTTACACGACGACCTCTGGCGACTGGGTCGAACCCGCAGACGTGATCGAGGGCGACGGCGATGCCCTGATCCACGTTGAAACCCGCGCGCCGGTGACTGCCGGCCGTTCCGAAAAAATGTCGAAATCAAAAAAAAACGTTATCGACCCGGAAAGCATCATTAGCACTTACGGCGCCGATACCGCACGCTGGTTCATGCTGTCCGACAGCCCGCCGGAGCGCGATCTCGACTGGACTGAATCCGGTATTACCGGAGCCTGGCGGTTCTCTAACCGGCTATGGCGACTTATCGCAGAAAGCGCCGACGCCCTACCACCGGTCCGGACTGGACCAGACGATAGCAGCAACTCTGAACTTCGGCGCGCGGTTCACGCCGCGATCATTGGGGTGACCCAAGACCTAGAAGCGTTACACTTCAACCGATCGGTGGCCCGAGTGCATGAACTAGTCAACGCCCTTTCAGACGCGGATGCCGCGAAAGACGGCGCAGCCCTGCGCGAAGGACTGGAGACAGTGACCCTTCTGATCGGACCGATGATGCCGCACCTTGCTGAAGAACTTTGGCAGATTCTCGGACACGACCAATTGGTCGCCGATTCCCCTTGGCCGGTGGCGGACGAGAGCCTTCTGGTGCAGGATACGGTAAAGCTGGCCGTGCAGGTACGCGGCAAGATGCGGGGAACGATCGAAATTCCCCACGACGCGGATGAGTCAACAGCCGAACAAGCAGCCTTGGCGCTGCCAACGGTAACCGCAGCGCTCGATGGTGATGAAATAACAAAGATTATTTATGTGCCGGGCCGGATCATCAATGTCATACACTAATCCGGGCAACAAACCGGTCAAAAACCCGGCTCATCGATGCAGGCTTATGGCATTCATGGCACTGGGTATCTCGCTCGCCGTTTCCGGATGCGGCTTCAAGCCAATCCACGGACAGCGGTCAAGCGCTTCTAGTGCAGCACTCGCGGCAATCGATATCCAACTGATCGCGGACCGTCCAGGACAGATGTTGCGCAACGAACTCATACAACAGATGCAGCCCCGCGGTCCCGCCCGCGCACGATATTCTTTATCCATAAAGCTCACCGAAAGCCTCACCAATCTGAGCATTCGCAAGGACGAAGTCGCCACCCGGGCAAACCTGACAATGTCAGCACGATTTACGATTACCGAGTTGGACGGCACAAGGCGGCGCTTTTCCGGCTCGGCACGATCTGTCAGCAGCTACAATATCCTGAAATCGGACTTTGCGAAGTTAAGCGCCCGCGAAGACGCCCAGCGACGCGCAGTCACTCAGCTCGCGCTTCAACTTCGCGAACGCATTTCGGCGTGGCTGATCCGATCAGTCGAGCCGGTGCAAAGGACACGCTGAGCTGATGGCACGCCTTCAAATATGAAAGTTCCGACAGCCCGCGCCGAGGCTTTCACGAAAGCGCCGCCGGACGAGATTCGCGCAATCCTTATTTATGGACCCGATCTGGGCCTGGTGCGGGAACGTGCCGAGGCCGCGGCGACCGCTGTCGCAGGCAGTCTGTCTGATCCCTTCAAGGTGGCCGAGTTCACAACGGCAGCCCTGAAAGACGAACCCTCACGCCTGACCGATGAGGCCCAGGCGATATCGATGATGGGCGGGCGTCGTGTAGTGCGTCTGCGCGACGCCACTGATTCGGTTGCCAAGGTTGTTACGGACACCCTCGCTGCCACCAAGAAATCTGGGGACAGTGCCTTGGTCATTATCGAGGCGGGCGATTTGAGCCCGCGGTCCAAACTGAGAGCCCTATTCGAAAAGACTGACGGCGCTGCAGTCATCGCCTGTTACTTGGATGAAGGCGCAGGCCTGGATGATCTTGTGCGCAAGTCGCTGGCAGATGCCGGCCTCAAGGCTTCCGGGAGGGTGGTGTCATGGATCGCCGGCAACCTAGGCTCGGACAGGATGGTCAGCCGAATGGAACTTGAAAAGCTGACACTATATGTCGCCGGACAATCAGAAATTATGCTTGAGGATGCGCAAGCTGTGATCGGCGATGCCACTGCCGTGACGTTAGACGACGTGGTTTATGCCGCGACCGGCGGCGACTTGATAGGCCTGACCGTAGCCGCAGCCCGAGCCCGCTTTGAGGGCATCGCCTCGATTTCCATCCTGCGGGCCGCGAGCCGGCACGTCTCCCGGCTCGAAGAAGCGGTCGCCGCCATGAACGGTGGTACCGATGCCGATTCTGCGATGAAAAAACTACGCCCGCCAGTATTCTTTAAACAACAGAAAAGTTTCCGGAATCAGTTGCAGCGCTGGAGACCACAATCCCTGAGGCGTGCACGCACCGAGCTAATCCAGGCCGAAATCGACTGTAAAACCACTGGCATGCCCGACGAAGCGATCTGCGAACGCGCCCTGATGCGCCTCGCAGCCATGGCGGGCGCCCGGGTACCGCGTTAGATATCGCGCAGCGGACGGGGTGGGCGCCTCCATGACTCAGCTTGCTTCAATATCCACATAGGTTAAATAACTTTTCGAAATCGATGCAGCAAACTGATTTCATATTTTCTCGCCTCAGTCGCCGTTTTTCCGTCCAATTATTGTAATCGTTAAAGTTATCTGTGGCGTCGGGATCATTTTCACTCAGCCAGATGGANAACAGNCGNCCGACACNGACNTNNGGTCGTATTTTNGCCCNTNTTAGNCTCTCNCCCTCNNCAATAAGCNGACCCAATGACCAGAACAACCACGNNGCNGCCGCAATCTTGATCGCGCAGGGCACNAGGGCGTANAGCCCACTGANATACAGGCCGANATCGCCNACGGCGGGTGNNCCNGGNGAATANCCCAACNCATCGAGCAACGGCAGGGTCAGGCCGGTCGCGAGCGCGAAAGAGGCCTTAGCGAAAAATGTTGCCCCGGAAAAATATCGCGATGCAATGTCCTGGTCGCCATTCTGTTCAATCCGGTTAGCCAGCAGGGCGGGTGGCAGCGCGAGATCGGCGCCGAGCGCACTACCAGAAAAAACGCAGACGATCGCAAACAGCGCAATGTCGCCAGCGCCAAGGGTGAAAGCCCATACAAAGGTGACCGACGCGACGACCATGCTGATGCCCCACGTGCGGCCAGCGCCGACACGGCAGGCCAACCCTTGCCATACCGGCATTGAGACTGCTCCGCTCAAAAAATAGACCAGCAGAAAAAATCCGGTCCAGGTCTCAGCAGCGAGACGGTCGCGGATATAGAACAGAACGAGTATTGCCGGAATGGCGCTGGCTAAATTGCTGATAAAATAAATGCTGTAAAACCGACGCGCCCAGCCGCCGCGCAACAGATCACGAAAGCCACCGGGCGAGACTTTAGTGCCAGCCGCAGCGCCCATAGCTCCAAGCTCGGTGACACCTCGCCCATACCAGCGCATGAATAGAAGCCCGCCGATGACCATCAAGATAGACAGCACCAGCGTCACGATCTGAAAAGCCGCCGCGGCATCAAAGATGCTGCGCAATGTGCTTGGCAGAACCGACGCGGCAAGGATGCCGACGAGACCCAGCGCTTCACGCATGCCAGTGATGCGGGTCCGGTCGATAGACAAGGCCGGCCACAATCCGCCAAGAGCCTGATAGTTAATCGACAAAACACTGAACCCAGTCGTGCAAACAAAGACGTTAACCGCAAACCAAGCCAAGTATCCAGCCGGCGGCAGGGGTGGGGGGTTGAACAAACCGGCAAAGCCCGTCAGCAACATGAATGCACCAGCCAGCATAATCGCTTTTCGACGCGCCACGAAGGCATCGCTATAGACACCGATCAGCGGGTCTTGCACTGCGTCAACAAACCTCAGTCCAAGCAGAACGGCACCGAGCGTCGCCAACGAAATACCATGCGTGGTGGCATAGAAATCAGGCGCGTGGAGATAGACCGGCAGACCGGCAAAGGCTAGGGGAAGGGCGAGCGCTCCGTAAAGGAAGAGGTCTCCTAAGCGAACTTTTCTCAAAGCGCCTGGCGCCGCACCGCCCGGGTCATTGGGGTCGGGCATGTTGCCTAACGGCCAAGCAGGGCGCGTCGCAGTTTCGGCTCCGATGTTTTTTCACCTAGCCATATGTCGAAGAAGCAGCGGCTAAAAATCGGATCGTCGACCATCCCGATACGCTGCACGCCGCTATAGAATAGGGTGCGGCCCGCCCTATCGCGAACCGCGGTCAGGCTATCGCCATCGACAACATCAGGAAAGAATTTGCCAATCCGAGCCGCCCAGGTCGTGAGGGTTTTCTCGTCGCTAAAGCCTTGGTCACGAATTTCAGAAATCGTGCGCTCAGCAATATCACCGCCCTTCAAAGCGCGGAGATAGGCCAAGGACAGGGCAAAGGGAGCATCGGCGCTCCAGCCCTCAGCAGAAGCATATAAGGTTGCCCGATAGACATCCCATAACCAATAAGTGAGCACGCCATCGCCGATTTTACGGGCTTCGGGAATATATCGTTCCGCAACAGCTGGGTTTGCACTGAGGGCGCCGGGGATCATCAGCATGACTGCCAGAATGGCAGCCACCATCTTAAGCATGTTGCATTTCCACCTGCAGAACGTCCGTGCGCCCGCAGCGAAAGGCTCCGGCACAGGATGCGAGATAGAAACGCCACAGGCGGATGAATTTTTCATCGTATCCGAGTGCGCGGACGTCTTCGATACGCGCGTCGAAACGGGACAGCCAACGGTCGAGCGTGATCGCATAGTCATGCCCGAAACGAAAGGTATCAGTGAGACACAGACCCACCCGGGCCGCCTCTGCGGCAAAGCGTTGTTCGCTCGGCAACATGCCGCCGGGGAAAATATAACTGCGAACGGCGTCGCCGCCTTTTCGATAACTGTCAAAGTAATCGTTTTCTACCGTTATCGTCTGGATCAGCGCTTTGCCAGACGATGCGAGTTGCGCAGCCAGCTGGTCAAAATAGGTTTTCCAATAGCGTTCGCCAACCGCCTCGAACATCTCGATCGAAACGATGGAATCGAACTTTCCACGAGGCTCCCGGTAGTCCTCAAGTCTAATGTCAGCCTGGCGAGCGACCGCCCGTAACCGGTCTCGTGCAAATGAAGCCTGGGCAGGCGATAAGGTGAGCCCAGTAATTCGGTGATCACCGCGCTGGATAGCGCGTTCCGCAAACCCGCCCCAGCCGCATCCGATTTCGAGGACATCGCCGGGCGTCAAACCGAGGCGATCGATAATGCGGTCGTATTTCCGCAATTGTGCATTGGCTAACGGCTCATTGTCATCGCTAAACAATGCTGATGAGTAGCTCATCGTGTCATCAAGCCAGAGGCTGTAAAAATCATTTCCGAGATCATAGTGGGCGATCACGTTCGCTCTGGCCCGGCGGCGGGTATTCGGTCTCAGCAGCGCGCCGAAAGCGACCAGTGCCCGCTTGACGCCATTACCTGCTACAAAGGGGCGCATGACTTCCTCATTTCGAAATGCGAAATCGACAAGTGACGCGATATCGTCACTGTCCCATTTGCCTTCCCGATAATCGCCGGCAAGCGACGTATCTCCGCCGATTGCCATATTCCAAAGAACATCCGCGGCGTGAATTTTTAGATGCCCGTGCGGACCAGGGTTGTTGCCACTGAAGTCCCAACGTTTGCCGTCCTGGTTTTCAAAAGTAAAGGTGCCAGTCTCTGTCTTTGCAATCACCGACAGAAAGCTTTTCTCGATTTTTTTATAGAGCATCTCTTATCGCCTCGTCTCGTCTCAACAGATCTCTCGAGGGTTCTGCTGGACCGCGTGTATAACCTATACTCATGGTTATCGTCTACGGTTTGGGGTAGAAGGCCCATCTCTAGAAAAGTTACGGGCTGATAACGTTAACAGATTACCTAGGGGTGTGGTACAGCTGTCAACGCCTCGACACCGTCCCATGCAGGTGCGGCATCAAGGTCCGAGGCAACGCGCAGGGCGCTCCATAAACCGTCTTCGTGAAAACCGTTGCGCTGCCAAGCGCCACAATACCAAGTGTTGCGCGTACCCTGAATAGCAGAGATGCGTGCTTGGGCGGAAACGGCTGCCTGATCCAAGATTGGGTGCTCGAATTCAAAACTGTCGTAGACCAGCGCTGGGTCTGGCTGCCTAGCGGGATTCAGGGTTTCGATCAGGGGATACTTTACATCGAGCGACTGTAGACGGTTCATCCAATAGCTCATCGTAATATGGGGCTCCGAGCCGTCAGCCTGAGCTTCGCGCTGCTCGAGAAGATAGGTCCAGCTGCACCAGGCACCACGCCGCTTCGGCATGAACGAAACATCGCCATGCAAATAAGTCCGGTTTGTCCCGAACTTGAAGGCAGCGAGAACATCGCGTTCCTCGTCTGTCGGGTTGTCGATCAGCGCCAGCGCCTGATCGGCGTGGCAAGCAAAAACAACCTTTTCAGCGGCATAGCGCGCTCCGTTCTCAGCTGTGATGAACACCCCCGTAGCGCTGCGCTCCACACGAGCCGCACCGTGGCGGACAATCTTGCCCTCAAAAGTTTTGGTATATCTAGCTGTCAGGCGGCTGACATATTCTCTCGCCCCTCCCGTGACCGTGTACCACTGCGGCTGACCGGTCGCCGATAACAACCCGTGATTGCGAAAGAACCGTAGAAAGTTCTCTGCCGGAAAGTCCAAAATGGTCGATGTGGGGCAACTCCAGATTGCCGCACCCATGGGCAATAAAAAGTAGCGCTGGAACCACTCACCAAGTTGCATCTCCTCAAGGCATTCGCCCAGAGTGAGGCCGCGCGTTTTGTCGTCAAGAGTCGAGGCGCCGCAGTTCATATAATTTGGTGCCTGGCGGAAGAACCGCAAGACATCGCGCATCATCCGCCAATAGGCAGGACGAAAGAGATTGCGTTTCTGCGCGAACATGTTCCATGGTTTCGGCGTGCCGTATTCAAGCCAACCGTTGTCTGCTGTGAGACCGAACGACATGTCCGATTTATGCACCGGGACTTCCAGCTCGGCAAATAGTTGAGCGAGCAGCGGATAATTCCGGTAGTTAAACACTATGAAACCAGTATCAACCGGTATCTCCACACCGGGCTCCGGTTGGACAACGACCGTTCGCGTGTGCCCGCCAAGATAATTATTTTTTTCGAAAAGAGTCACGTCGTGATGCTGAGACAGCAAGTATGCTGCCGAAAGCCCCGATATGCCACTACCGATGACGGCAATCTTCATCTTTATAATCCGTTCTTCTAGCATAAGCGCGAATGCATCGGTTTGGACCGCGCTTCATCTGCATCGGTTTTTTTACGACCGCGCAGCGGTATCGGATTACCGACAAGTGCCCTCCATATTTGCGCTGACAGTTTGTTTTATCGCAACCCCGAAATCCAGCTCTTCTCCGACCACGTAAAGCTAACCATACCAGCCGGTCAACATATCTTGCTTTTTTTTATTAGCCGGGATTCCTGCAGGCTGAGAGTAAAGGATTATAGCATGCAGACCGATCAGAAGGGCGAGGCCGGATGGATCTACCGACTAACGCTGGAGACTTTATCCCCCGCCGACACACCGTCTATAAGGGAACACCTGAAGCGACTGTGCGAGTTTGACCGTTATTGTCGATTTTTCTCGGCCATGTCGGATTACGGCATAGATCGTTACACCGCGGGGTTGGATTGGACGTGCATGGTCGCTTCCGGTCTGTATCGGGATGATGAACTAATTGGGATTGCCGAGCTTGGATGGGGGGCATCAGCGGACAACACACGGGATAAAACGCCTCACGCCGCTGAAATGGCTGTTACGGTCGACGAGAATTATCGTCATCGGGGTATCGCTAGTTGGCTGGTCAAGGAGGTTATCCGGCAGGGACAGCGCGCCGGGATTCGCCAGATGGATGCATCCTGGATAGGCGGTAATGACTCAATTGCAAAAATAATGCGGCAGCATGATGCGCGGATTTGGTTAAGCGCTGCGCACTGGCACGGCACGGCGCAACTGACCTAAACGCGCTATTATATCTGGGCAAGCGACACAGCGGCTCATTGAGGAAAACGGCATGAAGGAGGAGCGGTATCTCCGAGGTGGACCCGTTCACTTTGCAGACCAAGGAAACACCAATCTCCAGAGTACTTTCCGGTCGGGTGGGATAGCAGTTGTAATTGGGTCGACCGGAGCAATCGGGGCCGCCTTGTCGGAACTCTTGTGCTCTTCCGTTCAGTTCTCCACAGTGATCGGATTATCCCGCGGGGGCTTCCCAGCTCTCGATCTTTCATCCGAAGATAGCATTCTCGCGGCGGCTGCACATGTTTCCGAGGTCAACCTTCCGCTGCGTTTGGTGATCGACGCTACCGGGTTTTTGCACGGCGAAGGGGCAATGCCGGAAAAAACCTGGCGGGATCTTGAGCCTGGCCGCTTGGCCCACTCCTTCGCTATCAACACCATCGGCCCGGCGCTACTGATGAAACATTTTCTGCCGCTCCTATCCCGTGATGGTAAAGCCGTATTCGCCACCCTTTCCGCGCGTGTTGGAAGTATCAGCGATAACCAGCTGGGCGGCTGGTATGGCTACCGCGCTTCTAAGGCGGCCCTGAACCAGATGGTCCGCACGGCGGCAATAGAACTGAATCGCTTCTCGCCATCAGCGGTTTGCGTGGCCCTGCATCCGGGCACTGTAGAAAGCGAGCTTTCAGCACCTTTCGCACGGAACGGGCTGGACGTACGCCCACCCCTCCAGGCGGCGGCGGATCTTCTAAGGGTCATCGAGGCACTAACACCCGAAGATACCGGCACCTTTCTTGATCAAAAAGGGGAAAATCCACCATGGTGACGCAGCCCGTAGAGCCAAACAAAACTATCCGAACCGTCGTTCGCAGTAAGAAAACCACCCGTCCGGCTGTGTTTTTCGATGGAGACTGCCCTTTATGCGCGGCGGAAATTTCTGCTTATCGGAACTGCCGCGGTGGCGACGAAATCGATTGGGTCGATGTTAGCAGGAGACACGTTGCGGCGGATGAAAATATTGATTGGGTGGCACCGGGATTATCACGTTACGATGCGCTGCGGCGCTTTCATATGCGACGGGCCGACGGTACCATCGTCTCGGGTGGCGCCGCGTTTGCCGAGCTCTGGGTTAGCCTACCCGCCTGGTCGAAGATCGGACGGATGGCGAAACGCTGGCCACTCCGCACCCTGACTGAAGCTGCTTATCGCATTTTCTTATCGCTTCGGCCCGGGCTGCAGTGGATTCTTCGAAAAATAAAGTAACTTCATGGCTGACGGCCGCTTATGAAACATCCTTTTAAGGAAAACGGTGATTGCGGCACTGGGCAAACAGCGAGGTGAGCAGGGGGAGGTCTATCGACCGCCGAGTGACGTTGTTTCATGATTCCCGATGTTTTCGACCTCTAAACATAAAAGGATTAGCGGCGCACCGATAATGGGCAAACCGACCAGCGCCAGCACGGCGGCAGGTTTAAGACACGTAATCCTGTTTTTTTTTAAATGCTTTGCATGCCGACGACCCGTTCGGTTGTTTCGAACTTTACCTCGTGTGCGCACCGGCGGGACTTAATTGTTCTTCGGCGCCGCCTTCATCTTGGCGCGCGATTCAGCAATGATCTCCATCAAAGCACGCTCATCGATAGCACCGGACACCACTCGGTCACCAATGACAAAGGCGGGTGTACCATTTATGCCAATTTCCGTCGCAAGACGATAATTTCGCTCCAAATGCTCGCTGATTGCCGGGTCTTCCATATCTCTGAGCAGCTTGTTGTAATCAAGCCCGAGATCGCTCGCAGTTCCAGCGACCGAGTTTTCATTAGCCTTAACGGAAGACATCATCGCGGCGTGGAATTCGTGATATTTTCCCTGGCGTTTTGCCGCCAGCGCAGCACGCGCGGCGACCAGCGACTGAGGACCGAGGATAGCAAATTCTTTGTATACCACGCGAACGTTCGCATCGTTCTTGAGCACAGCAGCCACCGTCAGCGAGACGGTTTTGCAATAGCCGCAATTGTAATCAAAGAATTTGACGACGGTGATGTCGCCCTCCGAGTTGCCACCGACCGGCGAATCCGCGTTTTGCAGAAGCTCGTCCCGGTGTTGTTTGAGCGCCTGACCCGCCGCCTCCTGCTTGTCAGCTTCTGCCTGCGCCTGCAGTACCTGCATGGCCTCACGGATGATCTCTGGATTTTTGAGCAGATATTCACGCACGACGCCCTCGAAGGCGCGGCGCAGCTCCGGCGGGATCGGACCAGCTTTGGCAGCCACCTCACGGTCCGGGCCCGGCTGGTGCGCGACGGCGGCCTGCAGGACCGCCGCCGACAAGCTGAGAGCGACAGAAAAAGCGATGATGGCGAAAGTTCTGGTCACAATTACCTACTCGATTTCTATACTTGTAGTGTCCTGATCGAGAGAGAACCCACATATCGACCGGTTTCTAGTATCGCAGACGGCGGCATTAAAAGTAAATCAATAGCGTGCTCGGGACCGCAACATACCCAGTGCGAAAACGGCCGGAGATGTTCTTAGCTTCATGATCCGTTATAATCGTTACCCAAAAGGAGAATGAGATGGGTATCGTCACCGACGTCTTCCTGCCAGTTGCGCTAGCCTTTATCATGTTCGCACTTGGGCTTGGCCTTACCTTTGCCGACTTCGCGCTTGTTGCTCGCCAGCCGCGGAATTTTCTGATCGGTGCAGCATCTCAACTTATCCTTCTGCCCGTCGTCGCCTGGCTGCTGGTCAGTATCTGGTCGCTATCGCCGGAACTCGCTCTCGGCGTGATGATCATCGCCGCGGCGCCCGGCGGCGTAACGTCCAATATCTTAACCGCTCTCGCGCGCGGCGACGTCGCATTATCAATCTCACTCACCGCCGTGATTAGCCTAGCCTGCGTCTTCACCCTTCCGCTGATCGTCGTATTTGCCCATGACCGGTTGATGGGCAGTTCCGCGAGTGCAGATATCTCGGTCACGAAAACCGCAATCAGCGTATTCGTGATCGTGACCATTCCGGTGACAATCGGCCTCCTGGTTCGCCATTTTGCAGATAAATTCGCTCATCGGGTTGAGCCCGCAGCCCGTCATATATCGACTTTACTGTTTGTGATCGTCCTCGCGGGCGCGATCTATCAAGAGCGTGACAACATTGTCACCTATTTTGCACGGGCGGGACTTGTCACCTTTGTCCTCAACGTTACGATGATGGTGTTGGCTTGGAGCATCGCCCGGCTGTTCACCTCCGGTCCGCGTCAGCAGATTGCTATCTCAATAGAATGTGGCCTGCAGAACGGCACGCTGGCCATCGCGGTCGCTGCGGTGCTATTCGGCGGCGGGCTGGTAGCGGTGCCGGCCGCGACTTATAGCTTGATCATGTTTGGCACTTCCCTGATTTATGTAGGTATTTCCCGACGAAGTTTGAAGTCCGCCTGAAGCCTCGCGAGCGGAACCAGGCCGAGAACTCTCAATAATAGCCGGTGGAGCCCGAGATTTTCTTTACAACGACTGGGCTAAAAGCTCTTGAGCTTTATTGGCCGCTTTTTTGTCTCGGTTGACCATTTCTTGCATAAATTGGTCTGATTTCCCAAGATCAGGCGCAGGTCACGGAACTGCCGTGATAAAACGGGACCAAGTTCACGGGAAAGCATGAACGCGAGACAGATTTCGACCGATGTCATCATCATCGGCGCTGGGCCAGCGGGCCTTGCTACAGCAAACCATCTAGGGCTCGCCGGTATACGGGCAGTCATAGTCGAGCGCAACGCGGGGACCGTTGACGAGCCGCGCGCGGTTTCGATCGATGACGAGTCTCTCCGGTCCATGCAGACGCTCGGACTGACAGAACGCGTGGTCGCGCGAACATTGCCAGGATACGGATCGCGTTACTATTCCCCAAGACAACGCGAATTCGCTCGCGTCAAGCCGACGACCATGGAATTCGGTCACCCACGACGCTCCGCGTTTCACCAACCCGAGCTCGAAGCGACGCTGCTTGACGGATTAAACCGCTTTCCAATGATCAAAGTCTGGTTCAACCATGAATTCGAAAGTTTCGAACAGGATGCCGAGGGCGTGACGGCGATGCTGCGTGGACCGGACGGAGCCGAGAAATATGTCCGCGGTGCCTATCTTGCAGGCTGTGACGGCGGCCGCTCATCAATCCGCCGTGCAATCGGCGCCGACTTGAAGGGATCAAGCTTCGAGGAACGCTGGCTTGTCCTCGACGTCATAAACGACGTCGACGATACGCCGGATTCGGTCGCCCATTGCAATCATCGCCGGCCGGCAATAAGTCTGCCTGGCTTCGATCGAACACGAAGATGGGAATTCATCGTCCACGCGGAAGAAGATGCCGATCACTTTTTAAAAGACGAAACGATCCGCGAATTGTTGCAGCCTTATATTGGCGGCCAACCTGTCGAAGTAGTCCGCCGACTAGTATACACGTTTCAAGCCAGAGTTGCCGACCGCTGGCAGGAAGGGCGCGTATTTCTCCTTGGCGACGCAGCGCATCTGACCCCACCCTATGCCGGGCAGGGACTGAATAGCGGACAACGCGACGCCAATAACTTCGCTTGGAAAGCCGCTGCCGTGATTAAGGGGCAATTCGGCGCCAGCCTGATGGAGACCTACGAAAGCGAGCGCAAGCCCCATGCCTGGTCACTGATCCAGATGGCGATCCAAATTGGCTGGGTGATGGTCCCGCGCAATTGGTTTCACACCTATGGGCAGATCGCGTTCTTCCGGTTCGCCGGGCTTTTTCCAAAGCTGCGCGACTATTTCCTGGGCATGAAGTTTAAGCCCGAGCCTCGGTTCGAAAACGGTTTTCTAGTCGTCGACGACGAGCCCCCAGAACGAACCCTGGTCGGTCGCATGCTTCCGCAGCCAAATGTACTGGTTTCGGGTGATGCCGCGAAGCTCGACGATGTGATGGGCGCGGGCTTTGCCCTTCTGGCCATCGGGTCGGATGCCGCCGACAGGCTAGCGACACTAGCTCAGCCGGTATGGTCGCAGCTTGATCCAAAGAAGGTCGCACTCATCCCCGATAATACCGATCCCGATACGACCGGCGTGCACATAGGATCATACAGGGCTGATGCTCCCTCTCCGCAAATCGTCAGAACTGCACCAAGTTTGATGCCGCGCAAGCTAGCTCCGTATAACGGCAAAATCCTGTTGATCCGCCCGGACCGGTACGTTGCCGCCGCGTTTACACCGGAGAATGTTGAAGCGATAGCAGAGGCGCTCGAGGCGCAGATGGGTCTAAGAGACGCCAGCACTTTGGATTGAAACGTTTTCGCTATCAGCCGGCGTACCCCTGCTCGTCATCCGGCAAGGCGCTTGGCGCGCTGGCGAAGCTGACGATCCCGTCTCCGGGCCGGCTCTCACCTAGTGTTCAACGGCGCGCTATACCGGGTCCGTGGTTACGGGGGGCGGACGGAGAAAGTACATTCTCGCTTTGACGAACCACGTTCCGGCCTATTAGCCTCTCGATAAGGTCATCTAGTTGCTCGAGGGAGCCGTAATTGAGCCGTAGCTGGCCGCCACCACCATCAAACGAGATATCTACAGTCAAACCAAGAGCACTGCCAAGCTCGCGCTCAAGCGCTAAGGTATCGGTGTCTTTTACCGTCATAATGCCTTTGGCAGTGCGTTCCGATCCACTTTCATAACGACGCCCACGGGCGCGGCGTTCCTTACTAAGGCGCTCAGCATCACGCACGCTAAGCCCTTCAGTAATGATCTGGCGGGCAAGCGCCATGGGATCGGTGGCGCGCAGGATGGCGCGCGCATGACCGGCGCTTAACTCGCCGTTCGCCAGCAACGCCCGAACGTCTTCCGGCAAATCCAGCAGACGGATCATATTAGCGATATGGCTGCGGCTTTTACCAACGACCTCGGCGACCTCTTCCTGGGTCTTGCCGAAATCGTGAGACAACCGAGAATAGGCCTCGGCCTCTTCAAGTGGGGACAGCTCATCTCGCTGGATGTTCTCGATCAGTGCAACCGCCAGCGCTTCGGCATCGTTAAAGTCGCGAATAATAACCGGTGCCTCGTGGACCTGGGCAAGCTGCGCGGCGCGCCAGCGGCGTTCACCAGCCACAATTTCAAAATTACCGGGCCCGATGTGGGTCGGCCGAGCAATCAGCGGCTGGAGGATGCCCTGCTCTCGAATCGAATTGGTCAGGTCCCGCAAAGCCTCATCAGCAAAGTGACGACGCGGCTGCAGAGGGTTGGGAATAAGATTGGCGATGGCTACCATGCGAAATCCGACAGCGCCTAAATGAGATTCAGCCGTCTCGGCAGGTTCTACCGAAACAGCCGTTCCCTCTAGCGCTTCCGATGTCGCCCCAACTCGATCAGCCTCCGCGGCCGGTGCTGCTCGCGCCCCTGAATCAACGACCTGCTCAGCGGCCGCGATATTTGTTCGGTCTTCACCAAAAAGTGCTTCTAGACCTCGGCCAAGCTGGCGCGGGCGGGGTTTTTCGTTGCTCATAGATTGTCTCCTGTCGTATCGGCAGTCGGGCCTTCCGTCGACGAAAGCGCCGGGTCGCCGGTATGCCCAACCGCATCGGTCTTCGTCAACAGCGGTGCTTGCGCGGCACGTTGGGATCCAGCTTCGGAAGGATTGGTTTTCCGTAGGTTGTTTGGCACCAGAGCACTATCTTCGGTTGTATTGGGTCCTGTATTTTTCTTTGTATCTCTGCGCAACACTTCGCCCGCCAAGTGAACGTACGCCTGTGATCCAGCGCAGGAAAGATCATAAAGGAGCACCGGCTTTCCGTGGGAGGGGGCCTCTGAAACACGCACATTTCTGGGAATTACCGTTTTATATACCTTCTCGCCAAAATAGCCGCGCACGTCATCCGACACCAGCGATGATAACTTATTGCGGGTGTCGTACATGGTCAAAACAATGCCTTCTAATTGCAATTTTGGGTTGAAGCGTGTAGTTACACGTTCTATGGTGCGCACCAGCTGGCTGAGGCCTTCAAGCGCAAGGAACTCGCATTGCAGTGGAACCAACACGGTATGGGCGGCGATCAAACCATTGAGGGTTAGCAAGCCAAGAGCTGGTGGGCAGTCAATCAAGACGTAATTAAATTTTTCAACAGCACTGCGGATCGCATCGCGCAAAAGGTATTCGCGCCGCTCCGTATCAACCAGTTCAAGCTCGGCAGCCGACAGATCGATGGTCGAAGCGACAATGGCGAGATTTGGCACAGCGGTTTCGATCAAAGCCTCGTCGAGCGAGATCTTACCGAGCAGAAGGTCATAGGTGCCGGTGCTACGTTGCGCGTTGGCGATGCCAAGCCCAGTCGACGCATTGCCCTGAGGGTCAAGATCAACCACCAGCACCTTACGGCCAACGGCAGCAAGCGCTGTCGCCAGATTGATCACTGTCGTTGTTTTGCCGACTCCGCCCTTTTGATTGGCAACAGCAATGATCCGCCCCGCGCCCAACATGGCGTCGGACGGACGAATTGCCGGCAAGGCGGCGGGGGTATCGGGAAAATCTTCTGCCATGGCTCTGGTTCGATTGTTGTCGGTAGGGTCTGGTTGCGGGCCCGGGTCGCGAAATTAGCGAGGAACTGATACCTTCTTGGCCCCCTACGCTAACGCTTCTTTAGTCCAGTAATCCGTAAAATGCGCCCTTCCGGGCTAGTTACACTCTCAAACGTCTGGTACTTTATTCTCCAGTGTTTCTTGGCCTTGGTCAATTCTTCCCGCCAGCGCCCGCCCTTCATGAACAGGCATCGCTGCGTGCCCAGCAAATCCGCCATTCCACATAGCTTTTCTAGCGGTGCAAGGGCACGGGCGGTCAGAAGATCAACAGAGTTATCCACAGATTCGCATCGCTGCGCGACTTTTTTACGTGCAACATCTTCCACCCGGGCCGTGGTCACGGTGACAGGCGCATGCGTCGCCGCCGCCACTTCGCGCAGAAACACCCCTTTGCGGGCGTGAGACTCAATCAGCACAGTTGGCAGGCCGGTAACTATGGCAAGTACAAGCCCTGGGAACCCTGCCCCACTGCCAATGTCGGTGATCGAGCGGGTGTCGTCAGGCAGGTGGTCGACGAGCTGCAAAGAATCGCGAATATGCCGGTCCCAAAGATCCGGAATGCTATTGCGCGATACCAGATTAAGGGTTTGTTGCCGCTCCTCGAGATGGGCGGCATAGATCCGCAGCCGATCCATTGTTTCACGTGAAACAATCGCGATTTCTTCAAATTTCTCAGGTGTTAAGTGAGAATTAGCAGTCACAAATCAGGCCGCTTTGACGATGCGACGGACATGACGCAACAACGCTGTCAGCGCCGCTGGTGTGATGCCCGGAATGCGGCCCGCCGCCCCCAATGTCGTCGGGCGCACCGCACCGAGCTTTTCGACCATTTCATTCGACAGTCCGCCAATATCGGCGTAGTCCAGTGTGTCGGGCAGGGTTAGGCCCTCGTCCTTTCGGAATGCGGCGATGTCGGCCTGCTGGCGATCAAGATATCCGGCATAGATTGAATCGTGCGCAACCTGGCGCAGAATGGCCGAATCAATAAAAGCGGTTTCCGGCCAGACTCGGCGGACGGCATCGATCCCCGCATCAGGCCCATCACCATTATGCGCAAGCATCTTAAGCGCCGTGCGCGGGACGCCGTCCTGCGACACCTTAATACCGAGGCGCGCCAGATTCTGCGGCTTTACCGTCAGGTGTGCCAATGTTTCGCGCGACACATCCAGCGCTGCCATCTTCGCTGCAAAAGCGGTTTCCCGCGCCAACCCAACACAGCCGAGTGCGATCCCTACCCCGGTCAGACGCTGGTCAGCATTATCGGCGCGCAACGTTAGCCGGTACTCGGCCCGGGAAGTAAACATCCTATATGGCTCGGCAGTACCGCGGGTAATCAGATCATCAATCATCACACCAATATAAGCATCTGCGCGGTCCAGTATAAAAGGCACATCGCTGCCCCCGGCTGCCCGTGCGGCATTAAGGCCAGCCATCAACCCCTGCGCGGCGGCTTCTTCATACCCGGTCGTGCCATTGATCTGTCCGGCAAGATAAAGCCCAGGCAAGCGACGGGTTTCCAGCGTCGGGCGCAGTTCTCGGGGATCGACGTAGTCATACTCGATGGCATAGCCCGGCCGGATCACCCGCGCGCGCCCAAGCCCGGCGATCTGCGCCAAAAACGCCAGCTGAATGTCTTCTGGCAACGAAGTCGAAATACCGTTGGGATAGACCGTATCGTCATCGAGTCCTTCGGGTTCGAGAAAAATCTGATGCCGCGCCTTATCTGCAAAGCGCAACACCTTGTCTTCAATCGACGGACAATAACGCGGCCCAGTGCCTTCAATTTGGCCGGAATACATAGGCGCGCGGTGGATATTAGCCTGAATGATGTCATGTGCGGCCGAGCTAGTATAGGTGATGTGGCAGGCGATCTGCGGTATGGTGATCTCATCGGTCAGGGTAGAGAACGGCACCGGCGGATCATCCCCAGGCTGGACCTCAAGCGCCGCCCAATCGATAGTTGTGCCGTCGAGCCGCGGCGGCGTCCCAGTTTTAAGCCTCCCAAGCGCAAAGCCGCAGGCCTCGAGCGTTTCAGACAGGCCAACTGCCGGCGCCTCGCCAACCCTGCCGGCCGGGATTTTCTGCTCGCCGATATGAATGTTCCCGCGCAGGAACGTGCCAGTAGTCAGCACCACGCGCGGAGCTCGGATTGTTGCACCGTCGGCCAGGATCACCCCACCGACGCGACGAGCGTCGCCATCGCAGTCCAACACCAGATCCTCAACCGCACCCGCGCGGATATCAAGGCTTGCCTGATCCGCCAAGGCTTCCTGCATCGCATGGCGATACAGCTTGCGGTCGGCCTGAGCACGCGGGCCCTGTACCGCTGGGCCTTTGCGGCGATTCAGAATACGGAACTGGATGCCGGCGCGGTCGATGACCCGGCCCATGATACCGTCAAGCGCATCGATCTCACGCACAAGATGGCCCTTGCCTAGTCCGCCGATTGCCGGGTTACAGGACATCTCACCTATGGTCGATGCTTTATGGGTGACAACCAGGGTCCGGGCACCCAGTCGCGCGGAGGCGGCGGCGGCCTCACAGCCGGCATGACCGCCGCCCACGACGATCACATCATAAGCGCCACCGGCGGCGTCGGGTAGGTTTTCGGTTCCTGACATGCGCGGAATATAGGGTCGACCGCCGGGCCCGTAAAGCGGCAATCCAAGGATATCGCCAATGACGAACGGCTCTTTGAAGGTGATTGTTTCACGTGAAACTTTTCTAGAATGTATTCAGATAACGTGGTAATTTATTGAATTATTTGCCAATACAGAAATCATTAAAAATCACATCGAGCAATTCCTCGACATCGACCCGGCCGGTAACCCGGCCGAGCGCACGGGCTGCAACCCGCAGATCTTCGGCGACAAGCTCGTTTTCGCCAGCACCGACACCAACCAAAGCCGCTCGGTCGAGCGCATCGGCGCTGTCGATCAGCGCCGTCCGGTGACGCAGGCGTGTCAGCGCGACACCCTCGCCGCCCGCCATTGTCTCTGCAGCAAAATCTTCCAAGCAGCGCAACAGGACAGGCAGTCCTTCACCGGTCTTTGCAGAGATACCGAGCGCGGACACACCACCGATCGCCTCTGGCGGCGCGTCGACCAGATCAGCCTTGTTTGCTATCGCGATGACGTGATCTCCAGCTCCGCAGCCATCGCCTTTTCCCTCGAGCTGCGCAATGCTTGCCAGATCAGGCGCGCAGCTAGCATCGAATACCACGAGGCGCAGGTCCGCATCGCCAGCACGGTCGAGGGCGCGGCGTACACCTTCGCGTTCGATATCATCGGCAGCATCGCGCAAACCCGCGGTATCGGCAATGGTCACCGGCCACCCGCCGAGATCGAGATGGACCTCGATCACATCGCGCGTGGTTCCCTCCGTTGCCGAGACAATCGCCGCATCTCGCGATACAATTGCGTTGAGCAACGACGACTTACCGGCATTCGGAGCCCCGAGAATAGCAATCTGCAAACCGTCACGCAGGCGCTCGCCGCGGCGGTTATCGTCCAGAAATGCACGTATTTCAGCAGCTAACGCGGATGTACGGGGGCACACCTTCTGTTCCACATCAGCGGGCAGATCCTCGTCGGGGAAATCAATCCAGGCTTCGGTATGGGCAAGAATGTCGATCAGCTCGGCCCGCCAGGCCTCGAGCTGCTCGGCCAAGCCGCCCCCAAGCTGGGCCAACGCCTGGCATCTCTGAGCGTCGGTGCCGGCTTCAACAAGGTCGGCAATCGCCTCCGCCTCAGTAAGATCGATCTTGCCGGACAGGAAGGCGCGCTTCGAAAACTCGCCGGGCTCGGCCAGTCGCAAGTCGGGAAGGGTCGCCAGCACCGACGTCACCGCCTCGACCGTGGCCCGGCCGCCATGGATATGCAGCTCAGCTATGTCTTCGCCGGTAAAGCTGGCCGGCGCGGCAAACCAGATCACCAACCCGTCATCCAGAAGGGATTGATCTTTTGGATCGACCATACGGCACCGTATGGCACGGCGGGGTACCGGCAAGTCCTCAAACCCGCAAACCGACAGAAGCATGCTGCCCGCCGCCGGACCCGAAACCCGGATGACCGCCACACCAGCGCGGCCCGCCGCGCTGGCAAGAGCAAAGATCGTATCTGGCTGAAAAGAAACCTCGGTCATGGCGACAAGGTTTCACCCCGCTCAGCGGTCAGGTCAAGAGGCATCAGGCCCTCAAGGCTATGTGACGCTGAACAACAACATCGCAACGACTGTTACCAGCCTGGCTGTTTCGGCCCATTTCTGATCCCCGTGATAGCTCGCCGCAGATCTCCAGACACCAACCAGCACGACGACATTAAAAGGCACTGAAAAAACATACCCGGCTATCGTCGCTATCACGGGACGATCGGCCATGATCAGAAACAAAAACGCTGCACTTGACGTGAGATTCACGATCAGCCCGCCGAATACCGCCCAGTTCCAGAAAACGACCGGAAGCGCAAGTTTACCGTGCCAAAGATCTCTCAACGCATTCATCAACGAGAGATATAAGGGCCAGCAGATAACAACGCCAGTCGCCCAATGAACCTCTCTGGAGAGAGCGGCACCGGGTCGGCCTTACGCTGACCGCGGTGAATCCAATCCAACGCCCTGCAAATGCCCAAATAATTCGGCAAGCCGCTCGGTATCACTTGCCAGCAGCGGGGGTTTGAGAATCGAGTCAATGTTAGCCTCGAGATGCGCAACGCTGCCGGTGCCGAACAGGACGACATCGGTTCCCGGTTCATGTCGGGCGTAGCGATAAGCCGCCTCTATCAAACTGTCGGCACCACCATCATCGGGATGAATTAGAAAACCGAGCGGATCCTCGGCATCGCCAAGCCAGTCCGGTAGGCTTCCCTCAGCCACCAGGTCGCCCACAACCTCCTGCAGCCGGCCCGGCACACTAAACAGGTTGCGGACGGCAAACATGATCAGTGTGCCAATATTGTGCTTCATCGTTTTTGGCAGAAGCCGCGCGCGCGCGACCTGATGCATCATGTTAAAGCCTAGCATCATTACATCCCAGCACCCGTCGTCGGCAGCCCGGTTAAGCATGGTCTGGCCATGATCGTTCGGCGAGGTTTCGGTGATGCCAAGAAAGCGAATTTTTCCGGCGTCGCGCGCGTGCAGCAACGTCGGTACCAGCACATCACGCGCATGTTCATAATGTTCCGGGTGCACACCGTGCAGGTGAAATACATCAACATAATCGGTCTGCAAGTCGCGCAAGCTAGCATCAATCTCGGTCGCCAGTTTTTCTGCGGTAACCCGAGGGCTCGCCTGATGTTTGCTTGAGACAATAACGGACCCACGTGGCACGGCCTTGATCGCCTCGCCAACCACCTCTTCGGTGCCATAGGCGCGTGCGGTATCGAGAAAATTGACGCCCCGGTCCAGCGCGCGGCGGATCAAAGCGACCGATTCACTATTGCTTCGGCCCGCCCCGAGGCCGGCCTTTGAATTGCCGCCGCAGCCAAGACCAGCCACTCCAACCTCAAGGCCTGTCCGACCGAGTATGCTATATTCCATGTGTTCGCGCCGGCCGGCCTATTGTTTGTCATTTAAATTCGTGGCAGCGCAACGGTACTCGGCGATGCGCGGAAAAGCCATCCCAAGGCTGCGCCGGGATGGCAGAGCTAGGTTCGAATTTCTAATTTTCAGGTCCGCACTCTCTCCGGCGCTCAACCGAACGCTCTTTGCCGATCCCCGTGCATTAATTAAAACCATCGCTGAATAAAGACCCAGCTAACGGCAAGAAGATGTGCGCTACCATGGTCGGCACGGGTGATGCCAACGCAAATCCGAGCCGGGCTCAGTCTGGCACTCTCGTCACATTCGCCAATGGATCGACCAACCCGGCGATCTTGAAGGCCGCCGAATATCATCTGCCAACCAGCCCAATGAAACCCTACATGATGAAAGACGTGACACCCAACACCTGGATTACCTATGACGGGCCCCTTCGCATGACCTATGATCTGATGCTTCTCAAGGCATTACTGTCGGGGTGAAATTGAACCACCAACCCTCGTCCGCTGATACGATCTTCCCGGTTTCACTACCGGTAAAATGCGCGGGATAAATCATCGCGCCTGAGTCGCCATACCGTTCGAGAAAATCGTAGCGCGACTGGCGGGATAAACCGGCATCTGTGCACACCACGCTCGAAAGCTGCGGCTCAACAATCTGCAGCGGGTGGTGAAACAGATCACCAGTGAACAGGGCGGTATCTTCGCCATCCTGCAGGTTCAGCGCAACATGGCCAGGCGTATGGCCAGGCGTAGGTTCCAACACGATGCCGTGGTCGATTTCATGATCATTCGCCACCATGTCAGCGCGACCGGCCTCGACCACCGGCAAGACGCTGTCATTAAATACGTTATCACCAACTTCCGACGCGCCCAGCATCGTCTCCCAGTGGCGGTATTCATCGGCGGAAAAGACATAGCGCGCATTAGGAAATGTCGGCACCCAGCGGCCATCCACAAGTTGCGTATTCCAGCCGACATGGTCGATATGCAAATGGGTACACATAACGATATCTATGTCCTCCGGCGTCAGCCCTAAAGCTTTCAGGTTTGCCAGCCACGGCCAGTTCTGCCGGTGCCATTGCGGCCTGCTCGGACGATCTTTGTGATTTCCGACACAAGCATCGACGAGAACAGTCAACCGCTCGGTGCGGATCACAAAGCTTTTGAACGAAAACAGCAGCATCTGCGTCGCGGCATCCATGTAATCGGGCACCATCCAGGACACGTGCGGCGCGATCAGCTCATCCGTCGCATCTGCAAACATGCTAGACGGTGTGCGGAACGGAACGGTTGATTCCTCGACCGTATCAATTCGGCAGGCGCCGCAATACTGTGTGATCATTCAGCTGGTCCCCATAAAATTTCGCCGAGAATACACGACAGGCAGAAACGCCGAAGCGTCTAACGCCCCCCCCGGATCAGATGGAGCAGCGCGCCAACATCATCAGGCAGCGTATCCCCGCGCCATGCGACGTATTGATCCGGTCGGATGATCGCAAGATCAGCCTCATATAAATTCCGCAGACTTTCCTCAGTTGCGTCGAAGACCGATAAAGGCACACCCACGGCAGCGGCAGCGGCGACAAACTCCGCACCATTAGCGGTCCCACCCAGCCGCAGAAATGTGAACCCAGGCCCAAACTTATCAAATAGGGCGCTACCGTCAGCGAGCCACGCATGCGGTGCGCGCCCACCAGGATATGCGGTTGCGGTGTAAACATAGGGGTCACTGACAGGCGGCGGACCCGCTTCGCCATCCACGCTCACTAGCGGTGATGCATCATACCGCGCGCCAAGCTGAATACCCATGCAGAAATATTCCTCGGCCAGCGCCTCCTCTGTGCGTTTGCCAAATTCGACCCGAACCCTATCGCCCTCCGGGGTCTCGTCCTCGATATTCGGGGGCACACTCAGCGCCGATTTATCCTGCGCCAGCGCGTAGGACTGCGCCAGATTGCGGATCGCGACCGGGCGGCGCTCGCCCTGATAGCTGGCCACCAATTTCTCACCGGCCCAGCCGTCGTGCCACGCGGCCAGCTTCCAGCCAAGATTCTCGGCGTCACCGACACCGGTGTTCATGCCAAACCCGCCGGTCGGCGTGAATAGATGTACGGCGTCACCGGCCAGAATCACCCGGCCGCGCTGAAATTCGTCGGCAACCAGTGACAGTCCTGCCTGCCACGGCTTAGAGGACAGAACATTAATAGGTATTTCCTCGCCAATCACGCGCCAGATAAAAGGCCGCGGATCCATTGTCTCCGCATCATCGCCAGGGGCAAGCTTGGCCCAGGTCAGGAATTTTCCCTTGCCGTCGAGGGCGACAATCGATGCCCGGCCTTCCGGGTTAAGTGTGTGAAACTGCCACGGCGCGTCGGTCTGCATCACGTCGTACAGGCCAGGTGCTTCGAAATAAACCGACAACATCTGGCCCATCATGAAGTCGCGCTCCTCGCCCGACTTGCCGTCATACTCAATGCCGAGCGCCTTGCGCACCGTGCTGCGCCCGCCGTCACAGCCAACCAGATAGCCACAAGCAACCGTCTCAGTTTCACTGGTTTCCAAATTCTCGATCTCGGCGGTCACTCCTTCGGCGGTCTCATCGAACCCGTTAAATCGCCAGCCAAAGCGCAGGTCGACGCAGTCCTTCTGATCGAGTTCGTCCTTCAAGATGCGCTCGACAAACATCTGCGACGCCCGCTGCAGTGGTTCCGGGCCCATCTGAAGATCGTAGGACCCTGGCGTCAGGCGTTCGCGCAGGGTGGGAATCTTGATCCGGCCGATTTCATGGGTGTTGATCCGGGTGATAAAAATAGCATCGCCGCAATGGTCCATCGGCAGGCCTACCTCGCGCAGCCGGTGCGCAATCCCGAGGCGGCGGTAATGCTCCATCGTCCGGGCATTGTGCGAATTTCCCTGCGGGTGATTCGGCGTAGCTTCCGCCATGTTGACCAGCATGCAGGGCACGTTCCGCCAGGCCAGGTCAAGCGCTAGGTTCATCCCGACGGGCCCACCGCCGACGATCATGATAGGTGTACTGGTCATTCTGCTCCGGGTTTTCTGACTGGTTGCTCTGGGCCAGCGCGCCGGCCTACACACAAATTATCTAGTTGTTGTCGCCCCCGAAACCCCCCTGCGCCTTGGCGAACTGTTCCATGAAGGCCCTCTGCATATCACCCAAACCCTGGACGCCAGACGTCATCCATTGCTGCATCAGTTGCTCGGCATCCATTTCGCGGACCATCTCGGCGGCGCGCTTTATCAGCTCCTCGACCAACACCTCATTGATCGGCGTGACATCCGGCAAGCCAAGCATGCGGCGGGCCTCTTCCGGCGTACAGTCAATATCGAATGATACTTTCATGGTTGATTCCTTCCCATTGCATCGCAACTATTCTAGCACAGTCCGAAAGCAAACTGTTCGTTCCACTAACTTTCGCGAAAGTCACACATGTCCCAAAACCGCCTTTCCGAAGAAACGAGCCCCTATCTCCTTCAGCACGCCGACAACCCGGTGCACTGGTACAGCTGGGGACCCGAAGCTATCGCAGCGGCAAAGGCCGAGGACAAGCCGATCCTTCTCTCGGTTGGCTACGCGGCGTGTCATTGGTGCCACGTGATGGCACATGAAAGTTTCGAGGACGACACGATCGCTGGAATCATGAACGGCCTCTATATCAACGTGAAGGTCGACCGTGANGAACGCCCTGATATCGACACCATCTACCAGCACGCACTTCAGCTTCTCGACCAGCAGGGCGGNTGGCCGCTGACCATGTTCCTGACACCNGACGGTGAGCCNTTCTGGGGCGGNACTTATTTCCCGCCGGATTCGCGCTATGGCCGGCCCGGATTTCCGAAGGTTCTNTCGGCNATCTCCGAATACTGGACCGACCANCGTGACAAAGCATTAGAGACCGTCGANGCCCTCAAAGGCGGGCTCGCCANGGTCTGGGCCCCCGAAGCCATCACAGGCGCAGGCAANGCNATNCCGCTNGCGNTGAACGACCAGGTGGCCTCCCGGCTCGCCNAGGAATTCGATATGGTGGATGGCGGNCTCNGGNAGGCGCCAAAATTCCCCAACCCGTCNATCCNCGAATTACTTTGGCGCGGGTNGCTGCGCAACGGCAACGAAGCNCAGCGCGACGCCGTGCTGTTNTCCCTGACCAAGATGTCTCAGGGCGGAATCTACGATCATCTNGGTGGCGGCTATGCCCGCTATTCNACGGATTCNNTNTGGCTCGCACCGCATTTTGAAAAGATGCTTTATGATAACGCTCAGATCGTCGATCTGNTGACTTGGGCCTGGCAAGANACCAANGCCCCACTTTTTGCCCAACGCGTTGCAGAGACNATNGAATGGTGNCTTCGCGAGATGNTCGCGCCGGTTGANGNCNNTGGTCCCGATGNNGAAGGANGGCCGTTCGCNGCTNCGTATGATGCTGANTCCGAAGNCGTGGAAGGCAAGTTTTATGTCTGGTCTGCCGCCGANGTCAGNNAGATTCTCGGCGACGGNGCCGANGCNGTNCTNTTCAAAACCATCTATAACGTCTCGCCGGAGGGTAACTGGGAAGGCAGAAATATCCTCAACCGCATAGNCCACCCTGAACCGCTCAACGCCGGCAAGGAAGANCAGCTTAAAGCCTGCCGCCAAAAGCTGCTGGCGGTNCGCAANAACCGCGTCTGGCCCGNATGGGATGACAAGGTGCTGGCCGACTGGAACGGGTTGATGATCGCGGCNNTGGCCAANGCCGCGCGCGTCTTCGACCGNCCAGACTGGCTCGATGCGGCGGATTCCGCNTTCGCGTTCGTGCGTGACCGGATGCAGAAAGACGGGCGGCTCCTACATTCNTACCGCGCNGGAAAACTNAAGCATTCNGCCCCGCTCGACGATTACGCCAACATGGCTCGTGCGGCCGTCTCTCTATACGAAGTCACCGGTAANGGCGCCTATNTCGACACCGCTATCGACTGGATACACGTAATCGACACGCATTACTGGGACGACGCGGGNGGCGGATATTTCTTTACNGCCGACGATGCCGAAGCGCTGATCATCCGCACCAAATCGGCTTCCGATAACGCCACGCCCGCGGGCAACAGCGTGATCGCCGGAGTGCTGGCGCGTTTGTATTTCCTAACTGGCGTAGATCATTTCCGCAAACGCGCCGAGCGAGTTATTTCCACCTTCGCCGGCGAAGCGGCGCAGAATTTCTTTCCGCTCACGGGCCTGTTTTGCGCCAACGAGCTTCTGCAAACCTGTGTCCAAGTGGTCATCGTCGGCTGTGCCGAAGACCCGGACACGATGGCCTTGCTCGATGTCGCCTGGAAAGCACCCAACATGAACAAACTCATCCAGGCGATCCCACCTGGCGCAGCGCTCCCAGAACACCACCCGGCAACCGGAAAGGGACAGAAGGATAGCCGCGCCACCGCCTACGTGTGTATCGGCCAAACCTGCTCGCTTCCACTGGTGGATCCGGCTGAACTGGCTCTGACACTATAAGAGCGCTTGCCCTTCGCTGCCGGGCGCGATAACCGTGTCCGACACAACGCCTGAAACGCAACACCAAACAAGGGAACATCACTATGGCCGACATGAAGATCGGAATTATCGGCGCCGGAGGGCGGATGGGGCGAGCCTGCATCCGTCAGGTCGCCGATACCGACGGCTGCGCAGTCGTAGCCGCATCTGACATGGCGGGCTCTGCCCTGATCGGGCAGGACGCAGGCGACGTTGCCGGGTCCGGCCCTTTGGGTGTTGCTGTTAGCGAAGATGCCGCCGCGGTTATCGCCGCCGCCGACGCCATTATCGAATTCACCCTACCCGAACCAACGGTAAGCCATGTGGCGCTGACCGCCGAGGCCGGCGTCGCGCACATTATCGGCACCACCGGCATGGAAGCCGCGCAAGAAGACGCGCTTAAGGCCGCGGGCGAAAAAAGCGTCATCATGCACGCACCGAATATGAGCCTTGCGGTTAATCTCTTGTTTGCCTTGACCAAGCAGGTCGCCGCCACGCTGAACGACGATTTCGACATCGAGATCTTCGAGATGCACCACAAACACAAGATCGATGCGCCGTCGGGCACCGCCGTCGGCATGGGCCGAGCCGCCGCCGAAGGCCGCGG
>NZGJ01000024.1 GCA_002689465.1 Rhodospirillaceae bacterium
CTATAGCGGATGTCCTTGATATGACGGTAGAGGAAGGCGTTGAGTTTTTTTCCGCTGTTCCGTCTATCCGTGATAAGCTCGAAATGCTTCTTCGGGTCGGTCTCGGGTATGTGAAGATTGGTCAACAGGCCAACACGCTCTCCGGTGGCGAAGCCCAAAGGGTGAAGTTGGCAAAGGAGCTTTCGAAGAGGGCGACAGGGAAAACTGTCTATATCTTGGATGAGCCGACAACGGGCCTCCATTTCGACGATATCCGGAAATTACTTGAAGTGTTGCAGGCACTGGTGGATCAGGGCAACACGGTGATTGTGATTGAGCATAACATCGATGTTATCAAAACCGCCGATTGGATAATTGATCTGGGTCCGGAAGGGGGTGACGGTGGCGGTGAAATCGTCGCAGAGGGGCGACCCGAGGACGTGGCCTTTGTCGAGAGAAGCATTACTGGGCAATACCTCGCACCATATTTGGGGCTTAGGTCCGGTGTTGCGCATAAAAACTCGGCCTGACGACATTTAAAGTGTCGCCGTCTCTCGACCCGGGCGCTCGAATAGGGCATTTTCCACCGCAACCCATCTAACCGGCTAGTGCATTGAACACACCCTCCCCCGTCCAAGGGCGCCAACTTTCTAAAGAAGACTTTCTGAATGGCCGCCACGATGAAATGATCGTCGAAGCCGGTCTTGAGGGGTTCATGAAGCGGAATACGCCGGAATTCCGGCTCGGTAAGCGGGATGAAATGATCGCATCCGCGCCAGCCGGCGATATGATCTGGGTCTTCGGCTATGGCTCACTAATCTGGAATCCTGCTTTCGATTACGATGAGAAAAGAATTGGACGCCTTTTCGGCTATCACCGGGAGTTTTGTTTCTGGTCGACAATCGGCCGGGGATCGCCGGATGCACCCGGCATGATGCTCGCTCTTGATCTCGGCGGCTCGTGCAATGGGATAGTGCTCGGCGTCAAACGTGAGCGCGCAGAAGAAGAACTCACTAGCGTTTTCATGCGGGAGATGACCGGAGAGACCTACTTCGCCAAATGGGGATCGGTTCACACCGCCGACGGTCCGGTGAAGGCCATCACCTTTGTCGCCAACCGCGGATCGGAAAACTACGCTGGACAGCAATCACTCGAGGATACCGCCCGTTATATCGCCCAGGGCTGCGGTCATCTCGGGCCTTGTAAGGAATATCTGTTCAATACAGCGCAATACCTCGAAGAACTTGGCCTGCGCGACCCGATGCTGCGGGATCTCTGCGACCTGGTCGAAACAAAGTTTTCATGATGACGTACCGAAAAATAGTTCACATTGTCGGTGGCGGCCTCGCGGGTGCGGAAGCTGCTTGGCAAGTCGCACGGACGGGCCAGCAGGCGGTCATTCACGAGATGCGGCCCGAACGAACGACGGATGCACATCAGACAGACAATCTTGCCGAACTCGTCTGTTCGAATTCATTTCGCTCCGATGATGCCGAATACAATGCCGTCGGCCTCCTGCACGAGGAAATGCGGCGCTGCAACTCTCTGATCCTTGCGATGGCAGATGCCAACAAGGTTCCTGCCGGCGGCGCGCTAGCCGTCGACCGAGAGGAATTTGCAGTGGCCGTCACCAAAGCCTTGACTGACGAACCGCTCATCATAATCGAACGCGGAGAGATCGACGGTTTGCCACCTGAAGACTGGGATAACGTTATCATCGCGACGGGTCCGCTCACGTCAGCGCCGCTTGCCGAAGCCATCCGTTCATTGACCGATGAGAGGGCCCTCGCCTTTTTTGATGCAATCGCGCCGATTGTTTATACGGAATCGATCGACATGGATGTCGCTTGGTTTCAATCCCGCTACGACAAGCCGGGCCCCGGCGGCACAGGTAAAGACTATATCAACTGTCCGATGGACAAGGGTCAATACCGAGCATTCCTTGCGGCGATACATACAGCGGAGAAAACAGAATTCAAGGAATGGGAAGAGAACACACCCTATTTTGAGGGATGTCTGCCGATCGAGGTGATGGCATCGCGGGGGGAGGACACGCTGCGCTACGGGCCGATGAAACCGATTGGCCTCACCAACCGGCATACGGGCGGCAAGGCCTATGCAATCGTTCAACTGCGGCAGGATAACATCCTCGGCACGTTGTATAATCTCGTCGGCTTTCAGACAAAGCTCAAATACAACGAACAGTTGCGCATATTCAGAATGATCCCGGGGTTGGAAAAAGCGTCCTTCGCTCGGTTTGGCGGGATCCACCGCAACACATTTCTGAATTCTCCCCGCCTACTCGACCGGGAACTAAGGTTGAAAGCGTTACCGCGGATACGCTTCGCCGGCCAGATCACCGGCGTCGAGGGTTATGTCGAAAGTGCCGCGATCGGCCTGCTCGCCGGGCGTTTTGCTGCGGCTGATATCCTCGGAAAAACCTTCACCCCGCCCCCGATCACGACTGCACTGGGCGCATTGATCGACCACGTCACCGGTGGTGGCGATGACGAAACATTCCAGCCGATGAACGTTAATTTCGGCCTCGTCCCGCCGCTGGAATACCGTGTGAAAGGTCGCGAACGCAAAAAAGCTTATTCCGACCGTGCTTTCGCGGATCTGGAAGCTTGGCAAAACCGGCCTGTTGCGGAATAGTCGCGCTGCACTTTAAATTCTGCCTGTCATGGTTGAGCGGCATATCCTGATTTGCCCACTGAGCCGCGATATTTCAAAATTTTCGGCATAAACGTCATTTCCAGTATATTTCAGTCGACGTAAATAACGATCTGTCAGTGCAGCATAAGCAATAGCCGGTCGCACGGCACGTGGGAGGCGAATACCCTCCGGCTTAGGTTTGTCGATCAGAGCGATAAATGCCGTGACAGCTGCCTTTGTCGCATCGGGATTCCGCTGCTCAATTATGTCTTCTGCCGTCAGGTTGACAGTCCGAAGAATATCTTGAGGCAGGTATACCCGGCGTTGCGCCGCCTGGTATGGCAGTGCACGCAGCAGCCCTGTCATCCCCCATGACGTCCCGAGTGCGTCAGCAGACGATGCGCTATCCGGTTGACCGCAAATTGAGGCCGCGAGCGCTGCGAGTTGGCCGGATGTTGCAGAGGCATAAACCGCTACTGCGCCGCTATTCTCAGGCGGTTGGTCTTCGAGGTCTAACATCCGCCCTTCGATCAGGCGTACGAGGCCGTTTTGAGGTAGCTCGAAAGTAGTTATAGCCCACGCGAGTTCTGAGACTACGGAATGGTTACGTGTTGTGCCGGCAAATATCTCCTCGATCGTATCGGACCACCATTGTAGCCGCATTTGCCCCAGTAACGCTTCGCTTACCCTCTCGCGCACCGACGCTATTTCCAGATTGAACGCATAGAGCGCGATCAGGCCGCGACGCGTCTCCGCTGGAGCAAACATTGCCGCGAAATAACGGAAATAATCATATTTGCGTACCTGCTGGGCACAATATTCTGAATGATTCTGGCTAACAGTCGAGGACGGCATAATAACCCCACTTTAAGGATGCCATTCCGAGTCGTACAGCAGCGCCGCTATGATGCTGGAATGGATCTTATGAGTGATCAGTTTCCCGCGCCAAATTGCCCCCCCAGTAGTACCGCCGAGCAAAAGCTCGAGGCGCTTCGGGCAGCCTTGGCCACCTGCAACATTCCCGCGCTTGAGCCTGCGCAGCAGGCTTTGGCAGAACGTATCAATCAGGCTGCCAGGAAGATTAATTCAGGCATGAAGATCCAACGCACCAGTGAATTGATGTCTTTAGCGCAGTTCGGTCCGGCATCTATTGGTACAGCGGTCGCATTAGCCTTTGACGATAAAAAGTCAGCGCCGATCGCTCAGGCAACGTGCGTTGCCCGTTTTCTTGTAGAGGTCGTTTTTGCCGGTGCACGTTCACCGTCGCTGATACCGGGCGATCTTTTGAAAGAGCATGGGCTAAGTCGCGCGGAGATATCCTGGCCTTCTTCGGCGCCAATCTACTCCGATTTGCTATCTCGGGCGACGGATACAATCGCCCGCGCTGATGATGCAGGAGGACAGGTCAACTCGCCGCCGCTGCAAAAGCTACTCGCAAAACATCGGATGCTGACGCTTCGCCAGATAGCAAAGCTGCGTTCCCGGGACCCATCTTTGGCAAGGACTCGTCTGACCACTTTCGATAAATTTGTAATCGAGATCAAGCTCCTCTTGCGGATACAGGTCGCATCGTGAGAGGGTCCCGTCCAATTAATATGGAAAAGTCGGAATGGCTACCGTTCACGTAATAGGCGCCGGTATATCTGGTCTCGCCTGCGCGACACGATTAGCGCGCTCCGGTGCTAATGTCGTGGTATATGAAGCAGTCGGGCATGCCGGTGGGAGGGCACGATCATTTCATGATGACATCCTTGATTGCGTAATCGATAACGGGAATCATTTGCTCCTCGGTGCAAATGATTCGACGCGGGCCTATCTCTCCGATCTTGATGCCAGCGAAATGATCCAAGAGATTAAACCTGCGACTTTTCCATTCATGGATTTATCAAGCGGTGAGAGATGGCAGGTTCGGCCTAACGGTGGGCTGTTGCCAACTTGGATCTTTTCCAGGGACCGGCGCATACCCGGAACTAGGGCCGGGGAGTATCTCAAACAGGCCTACCGACTACACCGGGCCCGGAATTCCGACACTGTTCTTGGCGCACTTGGCAAGGATTCAGCCCTCTACGAAACTCTATGGCAGCCGCTCTGCCGCGCCGCCCTGAATACCGATGCTAGCGAGGCATCGGCCAAATTGTTGTGGACGGTTGTTCGGGAGACCTTCTTGAGGGGCGAGGAAGCATGCCGACCCTGGTTTTTCCACAAGGGCCTGTCAGTTGCCCTAATATACCCCGCCATCAAGTTCCTCGAGGCGAACAATGCGGAAGTCCGCTTTAACGCGCGGCTTCGTGGTCTGCGCTGGGATGATCACAAGATTACCTCAATGCATTTCTCCGAAGAAATGCGCCGCGTAGGCGTTGAAGACGCAATAGTACTAGCGGTACCGCCGAACAGCTGCAACGCGATATGGCCCAATGCTAAAGCGCCGACGGTGGCACGAACTATTGTCAATGCCCATTACAAGATGGACAAGACTGCCTCGCTGCCGTGGAATGCCCCTTTTATTGGACTGATCAACAGCGAAACCCATTGGATTTTTGTCCGCGACAACATTCTCTCGCTTACCATAAGCGCCGGTGATTTGCTGGCCGAAAAGCCGAACCGGGAAATTGCTAACCTGCTCTGGCCCGAAGTTGCTAAGGTTGTCGGTAGCTCGGCGGACCGCATGCCGGCATGGCGTATCATCAAGGAACGGCGGGCAACATTCGCACAAACCCCGGAACAGGTTAAAGCGCGGGCGACTACTGATACTGTCATCAAGAACCTTTTCCTGGCCGGAGACTGGACTGATACCGGTCTGCCGGCGACGATCGAAGGCAGTGTGCGGTCGGGTTTTAAGGCGGCAAGCCAAGCTCTTAAAGCCATTCGCAATAGCGGAGCAAACGTCGCAGATTGAGGTTGGTGGAAATGAACTTTTGATTCGCCCAGTGTGAATGCTTGCGTCAAAACCGGCTTCTTATTGATTAACTAATTGAAAATGCAATATTTTATGGGAATTCTGCATTAACTGCATAGCGGTGCCCGAGCTCAGGAGGAAAGTTGAACCGCGGAATCATTAACGTTAGCATCCACAACGCTTGAAAAAATTTGAGGGACTCTTAAATGGCTAAAATTCTATCCGACCTTACTAGTACGATTACTGCCGGTGTCGTACTCGCGGTCGTGCTCATCATTATCATGATGGGCATGTACGATGCCGGCCTTTCACTCGACAAAAGTTGGTGGTCATTCCTGTTCAGATGGCTCCACGTTCTGAGCGGCGTGATGTGGATTGGTATCTTATGGTATTTCAACTTTGTTCAGATTCCCAACATGGGGAATATCCCCGACGAGCAGAAACCGGCCATCACTGGCGTGATTGCACCGGCAGCTTTGTTCTGGTTTCGCTGGGGCGCGATGGCCACGCTTATCACCGGTTTAATCCTCGCATATCTCAATGGTTATCTTTCCGACGCGATCACCATCGGTCTGCTGGATGGTGTTCCGAAGCACACGGCAATCGGTATCGGCATGTGGCTTGGGACCATCATGTGGTTCAATGTCTGGTTCATTATCTGGCCGAACCAGAAAAAAGCTCTCGGAATCGTCCAAGTCGAAGCCGATGAGAAGGCCAAAGCGGGCCGCACTGCCATGCTCTTTTCACGAACCAATACAATGTTATCGATCCCGATGCTCTACGCCATGGTCGCCGCGCAGAACCTGTTCTGACGGATATAGACTTGCAACCATTGAAGGGGGCCTTTGGGCCCCCTTCTTTTTTATCTGACTTCATCGATGTTCTGAATTCTGAGCCTTCAATTAGACAGCGGTAAGCGCCGCCGCAACCTCACGATCCTCAACCACCAGAACATTCCACGTACGGCAGCCGCGCCGGTCTCCATCCATTCTGGTACGGCGAAAAACGCTTTCAATGCAATATATACATCAGCCCTGCCCATCCTTTTGCTTGGGCCACATCAGATCAGGAGTACCTCGACACCGATATTATCGACCATGAGCGGTGCCAGATCTGCGCCGGAGATATGTTCATAAGAAAATATCTGCCACGGTAGGGTTCGATGCGGTAGGACGATAACAGAACACGCGTGTGCCTAACCTGGGATGCGAAAACCGCCGCCGCCATAGCCCTGTATTAATTGCCGTCCTTGCGGGACCTGCGGCGTAATATCCGCCAATCGCTAGGGGTTGGCATTCCCTGCCGCCGCCTCGTCGTCATCAGTATCGCCAACGATGAGGCCTGTGCGGCGGAGTTTCATATAGACAAGCAGCGGTACCGCGATAAAGATTGATGAATAGGTGCCCACAAGCACGCCCCAGATCATCGCGAAGCTGAATCCGGCGAGTACTTCGCCACCAAAAAAATACAGCGCTGATAAGGCAAGTAGCGTCGTTACGCTGGTCAGCAATGTCCGCGACAGCGTGCCGTTGATCGACAGGTTCAACAGATCCGTCAGCGGCATTTGTTTGTATTTACGCAAATTCTCTCTGACACGGTCATACACCACAACTGTATCGTTGATAGAGTAGCCGGCGATGGTCAGGATTGCCGCCACAGTAGAGAGATTGAATTCAAGCCCCAATAAGGCGAATACACCGATAGTGAGGACTACGTCGTGCAAAAGTGCGAGAACCGCGCCGACACCAAATTGCCATTCGAACCTGAACCAGATGTATACCAGCATGGCAGCCAGTGCGAGTAAGACCGCAGTTACACCAGCTTCGATCAGCTCACCGCCGACTTTCGGCCCGACAAATTCAGTCCGCCGGTAATTGACCTCATTGCCAAGCGCTTGCTTGGCCTGCTCAACCGCGACAAGCTGTGCCTTTTCGCCACCGGGCTGGCGTTCAATTCGGATAAGCACATCGGAAGGCTGACCGAATTCCTGAAGCTGCACTTCACCAAGACCGAGCCCACTGAGGGTTGAGCGTAACTCGCCGATGTTCGCCGGGCCTTCGGTTCTAACTTCAATCAGAATACCACCCCGGAAATCGATACCGAAATTGAGCCCCTTGGTGAAGAAAAGGGCTGCTGACGCCACGCAGAGGATAAGGGAAAAGACCGCTGCTATTTTGCGGAACCGGAGAAAATTTATCTTAGTATTAGTCGGGACAAGGCTGATAAGACGCATCTGTATGTTCCCTACAATGGCAGTTTCTTGGGGCGCCGGCGATGCAGCCACAGCACCACCATCATCCGCGTTACCATGATCGCGGTGAACATAGATGTTAGGAGGCCGACGGCGAGCGTGACGGCAAAACCCTTAATTGGACCAGAGCCGAACTGGAACAGCAAGATTGCAGCAATCAGTGTGGTGATATTCGCATCAATAATCGTAGTCAAAGCTCTCGAATAGCCCGCATCAACGGCAGAAATTGGTGTTCGACCATTGCGCGCTTCTTCGCGTATTCGCTCGAATATTAACACGTTCGCATCAACTGCCATACCAATCGTAAGAACGATACCCGCGATGCCTGGAAGGGTTAGCGTAGCTTGCAACATCGATAACACGGCAGCGATAAGTACAATGTTGAGCACTAGGGCGACATCAGCCATAAAGCCGAATAGTCCATAGGCCGCCGCCATAAAGACAATGACCAGTACGATTGCGAGAACACTCGCGAACTTGCCTGCCGCAATTGAGTCGGCGCCGAGCTCGGCACCGACAGTGCGCTCTTCTAGGACTGTAAGCGGTGCGGGTAATGCTCCGGCCCGCAACAAAAGCGCCAGATCCTGTGCCGAGTTGATAGTGAAGTTGCCGGAGATTACGCCGTTACCGCCAAGGATGGGCTCACGAATAACAGGCGCTGAAATCACCGTTTTATCTAGCACGATAGCGAAGGGCTGCCCAACGTTCTGTCGGGTCACATCACCGAAGCGGCGAGCGCCGACGGAGTCGAAGCGAAAAGACACAACCGCCTGGGCGTCTTGGAACGTAGCCTGTGCATCAACGAGGTTCTCACCGTCAACCATGATCCGGCGCTTAACTAAATACATTATTGGATTGTTTTCGGCGTCCAGTTCATCTTGGTCCGGGAGACATAANGTCCCCGGTGGGCGGCGGAGACCAGCACCGCAGCTAGCGGCAGCAGAATTGGTCTGATCAACAAGATGAAATGTCATCTTCGCGGTGGTACCAATCAGCTCTTTTAGACGCTCTGGATCATCTAACCCCGGCACTTGCACAAGGATGCGGTCTGACCCTTGGCGCTGAATAGTGGGCTCCCGCGTACCGAGTTCATCGATGCGGCGACGCACGATCTCGATGGATTGCTGCACCGCAGAAGTCAAAATTTCCCGCTGACCGGTGACCGTTGGGCAGATCGTTACGCTGAGCCCATCGACTTTTATATCCAATTGAGGATCGAACGTATTCGTATCCATCTCGCGGACGATCTGGCGAGCGCGTGCAAGATTTTCCTCCCGAAGTAGGTTAAGCCCAACACATTCGCCGCGAACGCCAAGCCGACGATATCCAATCCGAGGTGTCCCCCGGCGCATCCCGTCACGAATGGCATCAACCAGTCCTTCACGGCGTTGGGCCATGACCGCCGCTACATCAACCTCTAACAGCAGATGCGAGCCACCCTGCAGGTCAAGGCCTAGATTGATCTGCTGACTGGGAAGAAGACCCGGAAGCGCAGTCGCATCTTCCTCCGATAGGAAATTGGGAAAAGCAGCCGCAATCCCCAAAATCGAGAGAATGGCAACGAGGATAATCTTCCACTTGGCGAAATAGACCATGCGCGAAAANGCTTTACCGGTTGTTGGTTATGTANGAGGGGTTNCTATCAGGNTTTCTTTTCAGAATCTNCNATAGCTTCNTGGTCGCCATCATTCTGATCTTCATCGGGACCTTCATCTTCGTAATCGCTATCATCATCGTAATCGCTGTCATCTTCGTCGTGATCTTTTTCTTTGGATTTTTTAGCCGGTGCCGGATCGGACTTGCTGAGGCTTTCTGCTACCATGCCTCGCAAAACCCGAACTTTGACGCCGTCTGCGATCTCAACCATCAACTCTGTGTCATTGGGAACCCGCGTGATCGTTCCAAGGAGACCGCCATTTGTGACGATCCGATCCCCACGCCGCAGGTTGGCCAGAACTTCGCGGTGCTGCTTGGCCTTTTTCTGTTGAGGGCGTATCAGGAGAAAATAGAAAACCACAAAGATGAGTACGAGCGGCAGAAGACCTCCAAGGCCGTCGAGCCCCCCCCCGCCGGCGCCCTGCGCCCAGGCCGGTGAAACAAACATAATAAATTCCTCATTGACTGAAAGTGTCCGGAATATAACGGTCCACCAACAGCTTGCAACCGATTCCGCGACGATACCCGCAGTGAATTGACCGGTTAAATCTTTGTGATAGGGTCTACCGCTGTTTTCCTGCCGGATTATTTAAACTTATGACGGACGTCAACTCGACCGAATTGCTTACTCGTATCGCTGATGCGCTCGACAGAATTGCCCGCGCGCCCGCGACGACGACAATTCCTGCAGGTGCAGATGCCTTTACCTGGCAGGCGGAAACTGGCCGGCTGGAACCCGTTCTGGAAATAAACCGGCTTGATATCGATCAATTAATTGGGATCAACCGCTCGCGCGATAAACTTCTGGACAATACACGCCGTTTTGCAGAGGGGTATCCGGCCAATAACGCTCTTTTATGGGGTGCGCGCGGTATGGGCAAAAGCTCGCTGGTGAAAGCGGTTCACGGTAAAATTGCGGCGGAAACCGATTGTAAACTGGCGCTCGTCGAAATTCACCGCGAAGATCTCTCATCTCTACCTCGCTTGCTACGAGTGTTCCGCCAAAACACTCGCCGTTTTATTATGTTTTGTGACGATCTTTCGTTTGACGCAGACGATACGACTTATAAATCACTGAAAGCAATGCTCGAAGGGGGTATAGAAGGTCGCCCGAGGAATGTCCTCTTTTATGCGACATCGAACCGCCGGCACCTAATGCCGAGGGACATGATAGAGAATGAACGATCCACCGGTATCAACCCGGCAGAAGCGGTCGAAGAAAAGGTATCTTTGTCCGATCGGTTTGGACTTTGGCTCGGCTTTCATAATTGTGATCAGGACACGTTCTTCGAGATGCTCGACGGATACGTNGCGCGCTACCGTCTGGAAATCGATCAGNAAACGCTGCGAGCAGAAGCGATTGAATGGTCNATGACNCGNGGTGCCCGTTCAGGCCGTGTTGCCTGGCAATACATTCAGGACCTTGCAGGCCGCCAGAANAAGANTCTGGANTAGCGTTTTAGGCTTGCGGTGCGGCGGCCNAGGTAGCGTTCTGGGTCGACGGCACGATTCTTGCGGCGCAGTTCGAAATGAAGCTGCGGTTTATTTACACTACCCGTGCTGCCGACCCTAGATATCACCTGCCCCCGCTTTACCCGTTGGCCGGTTTTTACCAGCAGCTTCTCGTTATGCGCGTAAGCGGAAATCCAGCCTCCGGAATGCTTTATCAACAGTAAATTGCCAAACCCGCGAAGTTCGTTACCGGAGTATGCAACCACACCATTCTGAATTGCGCGTACCGGCGATCCACGCTGTGCAAGGATATTAATACCGTCATTCTGTAGACCTTTGCCAAGTGAACCAAACTTCGAGAGCAATGGCCCATTCACCGGCCAGATAAATCCACCTCTACTGGGCACTGATGGTGCGCGTGCCACCTTGACCTGTTTTGCAGACAAGATCTTGCGTCTTGGCAGGGGCGGCACTTTCGACTTGATATCGGTGGGTTGCGCAACCCCAGCCACACGATCAAGCGTTTCGGAGGGGACCGTCGGGCGGGCGAATTTGCTCGACGAAGCAGGTGCACGGTGTAACATAGGCGCAACATTTTTAGGCAGGATAAGACGCTGTCCGGGCAATAGCCGGTATGGTGGAGAAATCCTGTTCAGGCGAACCAGTGTGCCAGGCTCGCTACGGTATAGCTGTGCAATCTTATGAACCGTTTCCCCTCGAACCACAATGTGAACCCTGGCTGCCGGTATTCTGAGTTTTTGGCCGGGAAAAATTGTATAAGGCGCCTTCAGATTATTCGCCTCGATGATAGCCCTTAGACGAATATTGTAGCGACGAGATATCTTGTAGAGAGACTCTCCCGGCCGCACGCTGACGGTTGTTTGCCCATTGACCGTGGGAGATCCCGGACCCACACGGTCGCCCATTATCCCGTTCACAACGGGCGCAGAACCAATACGCGGTTGGCTGCACGCCGCGACAAAAAGCACGACCCCNGCGACAACGCCGAGAGTGCAAAAGTTAAACTGCTCTCGGTTCATGCTCCTCAACCTAGGTTTGCTAACCGGCGACATCAACTTGGGGCGGCGTCATCATCGTCAATTAGCGGGACAAAGCGGACTGGCCACATTTTTTTCTGCTCAAGATAGCCCTCGGAGTCAAAGCTGAACCGGTACAAGTACTGATCCCGCGTGGTCTTCCCCACAGGAGCAATCATCACACCCTCGGGAGAGAGCTGATCAAGCAAAGCATACGGAAGATTTCGGGTGGCAGCGGCGGTAACAATAATACAGTCGAATGGGGCTTGTTCAGGCCATCCCTTGGTTCCGTCACCAACTCTGGCGGTTATGTTGTTGATCCGCAATTCACGAAATTTTTGCTCCGCCTCGACCAAGAGTTCCCTGTGACGTTCGATTGAATAAACTCGCCGACACAGCTTTGCGAGCACAGCCGCCTGGTATCCCGACCCGGTGCCGATCTCTAGGACCTTCATCCGATCACCAATTTGAAGTTCTTGGGTCATAAAGGCTACAACGGCAGGCTGGCTAATCGTCTGTCCGCTGCCAATCGGTAAGGCCATGTTTTCGTATGCTTGATCTCTGAATGTATCAGGAACAAAGGCTTCGCGGGGCACACGTTCGATTGCTCCAAGCACCCTGGAGTCCGTTATGCCCTGTCCCCGCAATTCCATGATCAGTCGAATGCGGTTCGCTTCAAGGGTCATGAAAATAGTTTGCGCAGCTGCGCCCTGCTACGCCGGTGTGTCAGATCTACACAGAGCGGCGTCACCGAAAGGCGCCCTGCATTTACGGCTTTCAGATCTGATCCCTCCAGGAATGGGTCTTCGTCGCGGTCGGTCCCAATCCATACGAAGCCATGCCCTCGTGGGTCGCAACCGGGGGTCACGACGTGGCCGATTTTACGGCGCCCCTGCACGGTGATTTCAGTTGAGCCCACCTCGTCAGCGGGCACATCGGGGAAATTGACGTTGATAAATACGTTTCGTGGCCATTGCTCCAAGACCAGTCTACGGATGACCCTTTCCGCATGGTGCTCAGTCGCGCCCCAGCGCATACCCTCACCGTAAACCCCGACCTGACTGAGTGCGATTGCAGGGATGCCCAGAAGTGTGCCCTCCATCGCAGCGGCGACAGTGCCAGAATAGGTAATATCGTCGCCAAGATTACCGCCAGCATTTACGCCAGATAAAACAAGGTTAGGTCGTTTGCCCGTGATGATATGTTTAATGGCAAGTAAAACGCTGTCCGTTGGCGTACCATTGACCGTGAATTTTTGTCGTGAAATACGCCGAACCCGGAGCGGAAGCGTCAGCGTTAATGAATGCCCCGAACCGCTTTGCTCGCTCTCCGGCGCGACCACCCAAACGTCATCCGATATTTTTTTTGCGATTTCCTCGAGAACCTTGATACCTGGTGCATTCACGCCGTCGTCGTTACAAACTAGAATTCGCGCCTGGCGTAGATCCATTAACCAACATCCTGTGCGGCTATCACTTTCATACCGCCCATCAAGGGTTGTAGGGCCTCCGGGATCTCAATTGAACCATCGGCCTGCTGATAATTCTCGATCACCGCGATAAGCGTGCGGCCGACGGCTAGCCCTGAACCGTTCAAGGTATGGACAAACTTGGTGCCTTTGCGGTCTCCAGGACGGAAGCGTGCCCGCATCCGCCGAGCCTGAAACTCTCCACAATTCGAACAGCTTGAGATTTCCCTATAACGGTCCTGACCTGGCAGCCAAACCTCAAGATCATAGGTCTTTCGCGCTGAAAACCCGAGATCGCCGGTCGAAAGCACAACCACCCGGTAATGAAGATTGAGACGTTTTAAAACTTCTTCCGCGCAGCTCGTCATCCGTTCGTGCTCATCGGCGGAATGATCAGGATGACAGATGCTCACCATCTCGACTTTTGTGAACTGATGCTGACGCAGCATGCCACGAGTATCCCTGCCGGCTGCCCCTGCCTCAGACCGGAAACAAGGCGTGTGCGCGGTAAACCGGAGCGGTAAATCGGACTCACTCAGAATTTCGCCTGCCACCAGATTGGTTAGAGGCACTTCTGCTGTCGGAATCAGCCAATGATCAGTTGTAGTTTTGAACAGGTCTTCTTCAAATTTTGGCAACTGACCAGTACCGTAAGCTGCATCATCGCGTACCAGTAGTGGTGGATTAACTTCGGTATACCCGAACTCCTCGGTATGAAGGTTGAGCATCATTGAAGCCAACGCGCGTTCCATTCGGGCAAGTGCGCCACGAGTGACAACAAAACGCGAACCGGAAAGTTTGGAAGCCGACTCAAAGTCGATCAGCCCGAGACGTTCGCCGAGGTCTATATGATCAAGCACATCGAAATCGAAAGAGGGCTTTTCGCCCACGCAACGAAGCTGGACGTTATCGGCTTCGTCGGCACCGTCGGGTGTGTCGTCGGACGGAATATTCGGTATTTCTTCAAGCATTGACCGTAACGACGCGGTGGTGTCGTTCTGCCGGTTTTCTAGGGCCGCGATGTTGTCTTTTAGTGCTGCTACCTCAGTCATTTGCGCGGATGATTCTTGGCCTTTTCCCCTCAAGACACCGATCTGCTTCGACGCATCGTTGCGTCGGGTCTGCAGGTCTTGAAGTCCCGTCGTGATGTTGCGGTTCTCAGCGTCGATTGCCAAAACATCCGCGGAAAGCGCCGGAAGACCCCGACGGTTGAGGGCGGCATCGAAAGCTTCGGGGTCTTCACGAATCCATCTGATATCGTGCATATTGCTCGGTTCTTAGTGATTAAAACGAATGTCAGGCAGTGCCGCTATCTTTTTCAGGGTCTGGCTCAGGTTTTGGATCATCGCCGCCGTCAAAGCCGGCATCTCCAGCGCGTTTGGCTTTTTTCTTTTCGATCATCCGCGCCCCGATAATAGACATTTCGTACAAGATGATAATCGGAATCGCCAGTCCGATCTGACTGATAACATCCGGAGGTGTCAGGATCGCGGCAGCAATAAAAACGCCGACAATCGCGTAGCGCCGCTTTTTGGCCAGGCCCGCAGACGTTACTATACCCGCCTTTGCCAACAGGATCAGCAATACCGGTAGCTCGAAGGCGATACCAAAAGCAAAAATTAGGCGTAGTACCAGCGACAGGTACTGATCTACCTTCGGTTCTACCTGAACCGGCAGATTGCCATCGCTGCCAGCGGTCTGGAAGGCTAGGAAAAAGTCCCAGGCCAGCGGCATAATGAAATAATAGACGAGCGCGCCCCCAGAAAAAACAGAACCGGAGTC
>NZGJ01000025.1 GCA_002689465.1 Rhodospirillaceae bacterium
CAATAGTCGTTAGCGTCAGGTCAGTCCCTGAAAGCCGAGAGGTACCGTCGCCAGAAAACAGGTTTGATTTATAATCAAAGACATCACTCGTAGATCCGGGGCTTTACCAAAAGTGAAAAAGTTCTTTACGACAACCGTCGTATCACCTTCCGACAACGAAAGGTGAGGACCCATACGACCAAAATCAGCAGATAAAAGAAAATCACCATGCGGTACACGGACAAGACTACCTGCAGCAGCGTCAAACTATTCAGCATCAAAAGTGACGTCGAACCTGCCTGAAGGTCCAAAAACTGCAGCCGGGAGGGACATGGATTATCCGTTCTGCGATCTGTTAAAGATCTTGCAGAAAACTATACCTGTTTAAACACACTACTAAGCTTTTTTTTAGATAGGTGAGTTTAGTAGAAAAGATACTCGGGCTATCGAACGTCACGGCAAAGCCAAAAAGAAAATGAAGTGTCCGCCGGCGCGTCTAATCATCACCTGAAATCTTTTTTGAGCGAAGTTTCTTCACATTGCCGCGCTTCACCTTGCTATCGGTACGTCTCGTCTTCGCGGCGCGACCGGGTCGGGTGGCGACGCGGTATTTAGGGCGATGGTCGGCCTCGATGATCATCGCGATAAGGCGATCGAGAGCATCACGGCGGTTTGCTTCCTGAGTGCGATGACGGTTCGCGGTTATGATAATAACGCCGTCCTTGGTCAATTTAGATCCGGCAATTGACCCCAGACGACGGCGCACCCGTTCGGGCAAAGATTTGGAACGACGGGCATCGAAACGCAGTTGCACCGCAGTCGACACCTTGTTGACGTTCTGCCCCCCCGGCCCACCGGCCTGGATAAAGCTCTCTTCGATTTCGTCTGGCGAAATGGAAAGGGTATCGTTGATCTTGATCATAAGAATCTGTGGTTTCCGTTCCAGCCGGCTACAAACCAACTACTGACAAGGGTCGCCCATATTAATGCTACGGGACGAACCTCCTGTTATCAGCAAAAATTAAGTAATTCTTATAGATGACCAGACCAAAAAACTACATCCCCCCCCGCCGGTATCGAGGCGATGGCCGACGAACTTCATGAGCTGCGCCGCGTCGAACGGCCGAAGGTGGTGTAAATCGTATCTTAGATCGCTAGCATTGGCGACGGTTCTGAAAACGATGATTATACATGACGATTATATATACGGAAAAAACGACTTCGTAAGATTGATAACACAAAAATTGAAGACAAACTTGTGATCTGGGTATCACCCATCTCCCGCGTCATGGTGCACAAGGCAGTGGGCGATGTTGCCATTTTACAAACCCCCGACGGCGAGTTCGATATCTAGTTATTGGATATCAAATACGAGACAGATCAATAAAAAAGAACGCCGAGATGTTGCCCCACAAAATTAGGGGTCCTGCATCCAAAAATTACTCAAAATTTCAGTCGAAGACCCGAGCATCTCAACGAGGGTGGCGCATACAATTGCACATCTGGCTGTTCGACGTTTTATTCCTGGCCTTGAGTGGATCTACGTTCGTCTACGTGTCGAGGAATGACCGCAGCATCCGCGACCGGCTTGGGTGTTTCAGCTTGCGCAACGCCTTCGCCTCTATCTGACGAATGCGTTCGCGGGTCACGCTGAACTGTTGGCCCACTTCTTCTAGCGTATGGTCTGTATTCATTCCAATGCCGAAGCGCATTCTTAGAACGCGCTCCTCCCGCGGCGTGAGGGATGCAAGCACCCGCGTCGTGGTCTCGCGCAGGTTGCCCTGAATGGCGGCGTCCAGCGGCTGAACGGCGTTTTTGTCTTCGATAAAATCGCCGAGATGGCTGTCTTCCTCGTCGCCGATCGGGGTCTCGAGGGAAATTGGCTCCTTCGCGATCTTTAGCACCTTGCGGACCTTTTCCAACGGCATGCCGAGGCGTTCGGCCAATTCTTCTGGTGTCGGCTCCCGGCCAATTTCGTGGAGGATCTGGCGGCTCGTGCGGACCAGCTTGTTGATCGTCTCAATCATGTGAACAGGAATACGGATGGTCCGCGCCTGGTCAGCGATCGATCGGGTAATTGCCTGGCGAATCCACCAGGTGGCATAGGTCGAAAATTTGTAACCACGGCGGTATTCGAACTTATCGACTGCCTTCATAAGGCCAATATTGCCTTCCTGAATGAGGTCGAGAAATTGCAGGCCGCGATTTGTATATTTCTTGGCGATCGAGATCACGAGGCGAAGATTAGCCTCGACCATTTCTTTCTTAGCGCGGCTGGCTTCGCGTTCGCCGCGCTGGACCTCGTTGACGAGCCGACGGAATTCATCGACCGGCATTTCGATCTCGTCCGATAACGCGATGACCTGATCGCGGATGCTCTTTATATCATTCTTATACCGTTGGACGAATGGCTTCCAGCCTTTCACCGACAGGCGGCTAATCCGGTTGAGCCATTTGGTGTCGGTTTCGTTACCGAGATATTCTTGGAGAAAATTCTCGCGCGACACTTTAGACTTGGTCGCCATGCGCAACAGGCGACCTTCAAGCTGCAGCAGGGTCTTGTTATAAGTGTAAAGCTCTTGAACGAGCTGCTCGATGCGGAAATTGTTCATTCGCACCAGCTTCACGTAGCCGACGAGTTCCCGCGTCAACTTTTTCAGGTTCTTTTCAGACACCGCTCCAAAGCTGCCATTGCCGTTCAACGCATCAGCGCGTTTTTGACGCAGCTTCGCGACCTTTGGATATGTATTGGCGATCTTGTCAAAATTCTTGAGCGCCTTCGGGGTCAGCGCTTCTTCCATCGCCGACATGGAAACGCTGACGGCGTCATCCTCATCCTCATCCTCGTCGGGCTCACCCTCGGCCTCGCCAGTCGGCGCGCCGGTCGGCTTAGCCGGTTTGATCGGGCCCGAATCATTCGCCGGCACGTTGTTGTTTGGGTTCGGGTTGTTGGGGTTCACCTTAGGCGGGTTGGCGCCGCTATATGCCGCGTCAAGGTCTACGACATCGCGCAGCAGCATTTCCTCATTTTTAAGGCCCTCGCGCCATGACAGCAGCGCGCGGAACGTCAGTGGGGATTCACAGATCGCCGAGATCATTTTCTCGCGGCCAGCCTCGATCCTCTTAGCGATCGCAATTTCGCCCTCGCGCGACAGAAGCTCAACCGAGCCCATTTCGCGCAAGTACATCCGCACCGGGTCATCAGTACGACCGAGATCCTGATTATCGTCATTAGCGGGCTTGGTTTTTTCAACCACTGTGCCCTCGACAGATTCAGGCTCTGCCTCGGTTTCTTCTGCGTCTTCGCTTTCGACAACATTGATGCCAAGCTCTGAAAGCTGGGTCATGGTGTCTTCGATTTGCTCGGACGAGACATCGTCCGGCGGCAGCGCCTTATTCAAATCGTCATAGGTGACAAAACCGCGTTCTTTCCCGGTCTCGAGCAGCTTTTTGACAGCTGCGTCGACGGAATCGATAACCGGCGCGTCGTTGCTCTCTTCTGCCTGTTGCGGTTTGGCTTCAGGTTGCTTTTTGATCTTTGTCGCCATCCGGACTCAGTCCCCCCAATTACCAAAATGCCCCAATATCACGGTCTGTTCCTCTGGACAGAGTCCTCGGAAATAAATGCCGCCGGGCACGCTAACAAATTTTCATCACGTACCCGATGGTACGCATCGTCTTGTTTCTTTTCTCAGTCGCCCCCCTTTCCCTGCGATCGGAGGGTCGTCTATTTAAAAGAACCGGCATAACAGTTTCTTGCCCGCCCTCCAAATGAACCTGCTTCCTCCTGCTATCCGGCAGGTGCTTCCGTTCCCGGCGCCCCGGGTCCATCCTTTTTTAGCTTTTCAAATCGTTCCCAGTTTTCATCGGTTGGCTCATTCACGTAAAGGCGCCTTGCATTCTCTAGTTCCGCCCTACGTGCCGGAGCGAGGTGGCTGGCAAGAACCTGAAGGAAACCCGTTCTCATCGACTCTTCGGCCGCGTCCTGCTTAGCGAAGCCGGCATGGACATAAACATCGGAGGTGAGAACAGACTGCAAGATCACGCCGTTGCCCTGTTTGTTTAACTGGGTCTTCAGCCCCTCGGAGTCAAGATTCTCCGTGAGGGCGTAGACCTTTAGGATTTCCTGCCGGAGGTTGTCAAGCATAGGGTTTGAAACTTTAACCATTGCGATATCCTCAGCAAACATATCGAGCAGGTCCGGGTGGTTGAGAATCGCCGCCAGGAGCACCTGTCCCTGGCGCATTTTAAGGATATCGGGGCCTGACCGGCTGCCCGAAGCGGGTATCCCGCCGAGGCTAGCACCAGCACGCCGTTCTTCCCACGGGGCAACACCTCGGCTTCCTCTACCGCCCCAACCGAAACCGCCGCCACCGCCGCGCTTGAAATTGCCACCGACGCGGCGCTGATCTTGGCCTTGGCCGCCACGTTGAAAACCGCCAACATTTCCAGCGGGATTGCGCGACGCCGTGATCATGTCGCGCACCTTCTGACGGAACAGCGACTGGTATTGGAACTGCACCTTGCGGTCGGCGATCGTCAACGCGCGATCTTCGAGGCGTTTTTCGAGCCCTGCGATGCGCTCGGGTGTATCGAATTCGCGCCCGGCGGTCTCGAGCGCCCAGATGACTGCATCCAGGGGAGCAGATCTGGCGATCAGTTCTTCGATCCTCGAGGCCCCTTGCGTGCTTACTAAGCTGTCCGGGTCCTCGCCGGCGGGCAGCGTGATGAAGCGCAGGCTCCGTTCGGGTGCGAGCATTGGCAAAGCTCGCTCGGCAGAGCGTCCCGCAGCACGCTGCCCGGCTTTGTCGCCGTCGAAACAGAGATACGGCTCGTTGGTGACTTTCCACAACAAGGCTAGGTGGCTTTCCGACAACGCCGTGCCAAGGGGCGCGACCGCCTCTTCGATACCGTGCTGCGACAAAGCGATAACGTCCATATAACCCTCTGTGACCAGGATGCGGTGTTGGCCATGTGCGGCGCGACGTGCCTGGGCCAGGCCGAAGAGCGTGCGACGTTTGTCGAAGAGGGGCGTGTCCGGCGAATTCAGGTATTTGGGCTCGCCGTCGCCCATAGTACGCCCGCCAAACGCGATGATGCGACCGCGCGCATCCGATATGGGAAATATTACGCGGTCGCGGAAAAAGTCGTAACTCGGGCGGCCGTCACCGGGCTTGCGCACCAGACCGCCTTCGGCGAGCAGTGCTTCGGGCATTGCATCCGTCATGATTGCGGTCTTGAGCGCATTGCCCTGCGGCGCGAAACCGAGTCGAAACCGCGCGATGGTCTCGTCCGACAAACCGCGCCCATGTAAGTAGGCGAGCGCCTTTTTGCCAATGGTTGAGCGAAGGGTCTTCTCGTAATAGCCGCAGGCCTCCTCCATTACCTCAAGCAGCCCAGCCCGGCGCTGCGCTTGTTCGCGCTCCTCCGGACTTGAGACGGGCACTTCCAGACCCGCCTCGGCCGCCAGCCGCTCAACCGCTTCCGGAAAAGAGATCCCCTCCGCCTGCATCAAATATCCAATTACATCCCCATGTGCACCACAGCCAAAACAGTGATAAAAATTTTTGTCATTTGATACCGTAAAGGATGGGCTTTTTTCATTGTGAAAGGGGCAGAGACCACTATGTTCGCGGCCGCGCTGCGTGAGTTTGACGCCGCGTGAAACTACGTCAGACAGGGTCAGTCTGGCGCGGATTTCGTCGAGGAACTGGGGCGAAAACACCATTTACGCCTTTCGGGACCGTTAGCGACTGCTGTGGCTACAATTGCAATTCGAAGAGTGGCTTTAGTATAGAAATACTGAGCGCCGAAAGCGAATCCGGAGCGCGGATTCGGGAGCAGGCAGGGTCAACCGGAAAGCTTCGCTTTTATTGCCACGCTAGCCTTTCCGAAATCCATCTGCCCGGCATAGCGTTCGCGCAGCGCGCCCATCGCCTTGCCCATATCCTTTATGGACTCCGCCCCAGTGTCCTCTATCACTGATGCAATCGCCGCCTCGATCTCGGCATCGCCGAGTTGACGCGGCATGAAGCCCTCGATGACCCTAATTTCCTCAGCCTCGCGCGCGGCAAGCTCGGGCCGATTCCCCTGCTTATACATTTCGATCGAATCCTGGCGCTGACGCACCATGGTCTGGAGCACCTGCAGGATCTCCGGCTCGCCGATACCGTTATCCACACCTTTAGAGCGCCCCGCGATATCACGGTCCTTAATGGCCGTCAGGATTAGGCGCAAGGTCGACACGGCGACCTGGTTTTTTTCCTTCATAGAAGATTTGAGTGTTTCGTTAAGCAGGTCTCTAAGCATGGATCTCATCTTGGCTATTGAGAGGCGGCGGACGTTAACCTATATCCTCGGCACGCGCAAACCTTCCCAGGTATATCAAGTAATTGATTTAGAACAATATTTTAATTTTTCGTTTTGGTTGACGAGTCTCCTGAGATCCCTTATCCAAGCGATAGTTCACTCCGATGGTGGCCTGCCACCAAGGGCATTGGCCCGCCCGCAACGCCTACCGCCGGAAACCGTTTCGAAAACCGCTTAATGGAAATCCGCACGATGGCCGCTGCAGACACAGGCACCAAAACCAGTACTGCCGACCCGTCGACAGCGCCTGACGGCGCCACTGCCGTTCTCGTCTTCGGCAATGGCGAAACCGTTTGGGGAACTGGCATCGGCACGACAGGCACAACTACCGGCGAAGTCTGCTTCAACACCTCTATCACAGGCTATCAAGAAATTCTGACCGACCCGTCCTATGCTGGCCAAATCATCACCTTCACGTTTCCCCATGTCGGCAATGTTGGCGCCAATCTGGAAGATATTGAGGCGATGTCACCGGCCTCGCGGGGATTGATCCTGCGTGCCGATATCACTCACCCCTCGAGCTGGCGCGCCGCCCAGAATCTTGACGCTTGGCTCAAATCGAACAACCTGATTGGGCTTGCCAATGTAGACACACGCCACCTGACTCGGCTGATCCGCGACTCAGGCGCTCCAACTGGCGTGATCCATCACGCGCCGGACAGAAATTTCGATTTGGACAAACTGAAACTCCACGCCGCCGCGTGGCTCGGACTCGAGGGCATGGACCTCGCTAAAGAAGTCACCTGCCGCCAGGCCTATAGCTGGGACGAAAGCCTGTGGGCACTGCATGACGGCTTCGGCAAGCAGACGAATGGAAAATTCCACGTCGTCGCGATAGATTTCGGCGCAAAGCGCAACATCCTGCGCGCGTTAGCCTCCGCTGGCTGCAAGGTGACCGTAGTTCCGGCGACCGCCAGCGCAGAAGAGGTATTGCGCCACAAACCTGACGGTATTTTTCTTTCGAACGGGCCGGGCGACCCGGCAGCGACTGGTGAATACGCCGTGCCGGTGATTAGGCAACTGATCCAGTTCGGCCTGCCTATGTTCGGCATCTGCCTTGGCCACCAGTTGCTAGCCCTTGCGCTCGGCGCAACCACGAAAAAAATGCATCTCGGGCACCGGGGCGGCAACCACCCAGTAAGAGATCTAGCAACCGGCAAAGTAGAGATCACCAGCCAGAACCACGGCTTTGTGGTCAATCAAAGCTCCCTGCCCGACGGCGTCGAGCTTAGCCACACATCGCTGTTCGACGGCACATTGGAGGGCATCCGGGTTACTAATAAGCCGTTTTTCTCAGTACAGTACCATCCCGAAGCGAGCCCCGGGCCGCAGGATAGCCACTATCTTTTCGACCGCTTCGTGGAAATGATGGATACAGCGGCCTAGGCGACTGCCGGGGGTATGTCTGCCAGGGCACATACGTGACAGCGACTTTTCTAATACCCCCGAGTGACGGCGTGGTTTGCCATCTAACTACTGAATAGCCCACTTACTGATTACCGAGAAAGGGCACGGCCTAAACACGGTTTCTGCTCAAGGGTGATACAGAGACAAAGCACTAGAGAATCAACGGTTCGGGAAGCAGCCCAAAATATGGGATCTATGCCCGCGCAATCAGCCCCGTTTCCGGCTGGGTTGATTTAACTGTATTTAATGACGGTGCACCGCAGACTCCCCGTCAGCGATCAGCTAAACTTCGCTACTCGCGCTGGCGAAAGACCTATTAAACATGATCTCGATCGACACCAATCTCGGCTATTTCAACGCGCAGATCGCCAGGATGAAGGGTGCACGCACAGCCATCATTGACCTGTCGCGCTCTGAACCTCTCAGCATTACCCACGCGGAGCTGAACGAGCGCATGAATCGAATCGCAGCCGCCCTGCAGGCCCGCGGCCTGGCGCGAGGCGACCGGCTGTTATTGGCAACCGGCAACCGTTCCGAATTTATTGAGGTATTTTTTGGTTCAATGCGGGCTGGCATCGTGCCTATCCCGCTCAACCATAAACTCGGCGCAGACACGATCCGCTTTATCATGGAAGATGCCGGTACCCAGGCAGCCGTGATCTCTCCAGAATGTCATCCGGAAATCGAAATGCTCGTGGAAGAAGCAGGCCTGTCTCCCCGGATATCTACCGACGCGCCCACGTCCGGCTGGGAATCTTATGAAGACTTACTGGCCTCTGCAGACCCCGACGCTGTCACACCCGCCGAACCGGCCCCGCGCGAGGTGGCATTTTTGCCCTACACATCGGGCTCGACCGGAGTGCCGAAGGGCGTTCTACTGCCCCATGATGGCATGCTGTGGGCGATCCGCGCAGCGCAGCGCTACTGGCCACTGTTACCGGACGACCGCGCCCTGATCGCCGGGCCGTTGTTCCACAAAAACGCCATGCGGGTATCGGTCAAGCCGATGTTACGTGTAGGAGCATCGGTAGTGATCCTGCCACAGTTCGAACCGAAGATGTTCTTGAGAGCGCTTGCCGAATACGACTGCACCCACTCTGGTGGCGTGCCAGCGATGTACCGCATGACACTGGCCGAGGAAGACCTGCTAGCATCACTTAAATTCCCTAAACTCAAATGCTTGGAAATGGGCTCCGCTGTGGTCGGGGCCACGCTGATCGCGGCCGTCGAGACCGCGTTTGATACCCCGGTGACCGAGGCATACGGGCTGACCGAAGGAGGCGGGCCGCTGCGTGAGCCGCCAGACGAGAAAGACGCCCGCAAAAAAAGGCCTGTGCCGCGCGGCAGTTGCGGCGTCATTGCGCCAGAGGTTGAGGTCAAGATGGTCGATACAACGGGTGCGGAAAACCCTTCCGAGGGAGAATTATGGGTTCGCTCTCCCGCCGTGCTGACCGGGTATAATAACCGTCCCGAATTGACCGCGGAGCGCATAATCGACGGCTTTCTGCGCACCGGCGATATTTTCCGTCGCGACAAAGATGGCCATTTCTTCTTCATGGGGCGAACCGACGATCAGTTTTCCTGCGGCGGCGAAAACATAAATCCGAAAGAGGTCGAACTACTACTAGTCCAACACCCCGACATAGTTGACGCGGTAGTAGCACCGATCCCGCATGACGTAAAAGGCTTCGCCCCCGCCGCATTGATCACGGTTCGTGGCGCAGCCGCGCCGGACGAGGACACGGTAAAACGGTTCGCGCTCACCCATGGACCGGCATACGCCCATCCGCGCCGGGTGTTCGTCGTCCAGAACATGCCTTTCAATGGCGCCGGTAAGATCGACCGTGCTCTCGCGAAGGCAGAGATACTCGCACGGATAAATTCAGGTGCCTGACCGACGTGCGAATTTCTTAGCTGACATCGCTGCGACAATGACGGCGTGAGCAGTAATCTCTCGCCCTCATCGCGCCCGCGTCATTTTTATTGTTCTTGCTGATCACTTTTTGCAACTTGTGACGCAACGTTTTTTATTGCGTTTTCTCCTACGCCGCAAATTCTCTTGCCGGCAGGCTCTCAGCCTTTGTAGCGGTTCCCTCACCCGTGTCGCAATTGGCTGATATCAACTAACCGCGGGCGCTCATTGGTGCTGCCCAGTCGGATCAAATAGATAACGGCTTGAGCTCAACTCTCGGCACTGACGAGAAAGCCGGGTCTGCACGACAGGGATGTCTGCATCGCGACCGCCAGTTCCGAACTGTGCTACGGGATCATGACGATCTTTCCGAAGAAGCCGCGCTGTTCCATCAGCGTCTCGGCCTCGCCCAACTTTTCTAGCGGAAACGTGTGGCTTATTATCGGGGTAATGTCGCCGCTAGCGACATATCCAACCGAGCGGGCCACGTCATCCTGTGAATAAGAATTGGAGCCTAGAACGTCCAGCTCGCGCACCCACAAAAAGCGCATGTCGGTTTGAGGGTCGTGCCCCGCCGTCGCGCCGCAGGTTAGCACGCGGCCGCCCGGGCGGGCGGCACGAAACGACGGCACCCAGGTATCACCCCCAGTAAAATTAACGATCACGTCGCAGCCCTTTTTGCCGGAAATCTGCCAAGCGGCTCGGCTAAAATCCTCTTCAGAGTAATTGATGACGTGATCCGCGCCGAGCTTGATCAGACGGTCGCACTTATCCTGTGATCCGGCGGCGGCGATCACGGTCGCTCCCACCATTTTACCAAATTGAAGACTTGCAAGCCCGACGCCACCGCTAGCACCAAGCACCAGCATGGTTTCCCCCTTCGTCAGGCGCCCGCGAGCGAACAGCATTCGATGGGCGGTCCCGTAATTAATCGGAATCGCCGCCGCGGTCTCCATCGGCACATTGTCGGGCAACGCCACCAGATTGATCGCGGGCACGCAGACCATTTCGGCGAGCCCACCAATTATCTCTTCGCCGATCATGCCCTGATGGGTTTGCGGGTTCATGGTGACCCGGTCGCCAACCGACCAGTCATTCACGCCGTCACCTAACGCATCAATCGTGCCGGCAATATCGCCGCCGGAAATAAACGGCATCGGCACCGGAAAGCCCGGCATGCCCCGGCGTACGAATATATCGAGATGGTTCAGCCCGCAGGCCTCGACACGGACCAAGACCTCGCCGGCCGCCGGTTCAGGGTCGTTCCAGTCGCGATAGACGATATTCTCAACGCCGCCCTGCTGTTCGATCACCGCCGCTTTCATCAAAGACTCCTATTTCGCGTTTTCGCCGAACGCCCGTTCGATCAGCGCGTGATAGACCCGCGCCATATCAAGCATGTCCGAAACCTGCACATGCTCTTCCTCGGAATGAAATTGGTCAATTTCTCCAGGACCCAGCATGACCGCCTCGATCCCGCACTGGCCAAAATAGCCGCCGTCGAGAGCAAAGTTACAGGTCACCTTCTCCGCGTCCCCGAGACCAACATCCGCGTATGCGTCGCGCAGCAGCGTCATCAGGCGCCCGTCATCGACGACCTGGTTCGGGTACATGAACGGACCGCGCCGGCATTCGATCTCCCACGGTCCGTTTTTGGGCAGGGCATCGCGGATAAAGGCGAACGCGGCATCTGGGTCCTCCCCCGGCAGCAACCGGCGGTCGAAGGTCAGTTCGACAATATCCTGCACGGTATGCGTTGTGGTCGGCCCGCTTTTGATCTGCGTCGGGGTCAGCGTTGCCGCGCCAAAGACCGGGCTGTCGGCTACGCCAAGATCTAGCTGGTGCAGCGCGTTCAAGCAGCAACGCGCGCCTTCAATCGCATCGATCCCAGCCCACGGCACGCTTGAGTGCACGGCGCGGCCTGCAACAGAGATATCGACATCGATGCGCCCCTTGTTGGCAGCTCCGATGCGGCTATCGGTGCCGAGGCAGATAACGGCAAGGTCCGGCATCCTGCCGAGCGCTGCGCAAGCGGAGTCAATTGCCGTATGACGGCCAGTTTCCCCAGCAGACAAAACAGTTAAGACGATCCGACCGCGCGGACCATCTTTTTGTGCTCGCGCAACCGCCGCGAATGCCGCCGCCATCGCAGATTTCTGCTCGGCAACACCGCGCCCGCGCACCGCCGCACCTGACGGCGTCTCGATCACCGTTGCCGCGAACGGATCAGTCATCCGAGCAGCCTGATGGGTCATCGCGTAAGTTACAAACAAAATAGATGTCTCAGCATCTACCGGGCCGAGTTCAAGAATCAGGTTGCCCATTGCATCGTAGCGGCCGTTGCCGAGGCCAAGCTCCTCGAGCTCCGGTGCGGCGCGATTGGTGATGAACGCCTTGACGCCGGGTTCCTCTTCCTGCAATTCGGTCTGTTCGCTCGGATGGCGCACAAGCCTTTGCAATAACGGTACCAGGACCTGATCGCTTAAAAAACTTTCGGTCATCTTCCACCCCTATTACACCGTCATGCCGCGCGGCAGTCACTTCACGCAACCCTTCTACTTTTTGATTTTCTCCTAACCAGAAGCGCTACGCTCCCCTCGAGTGCGGCACCCGGGGCGGTCAAGGTTATCTTGACGCTTAGTTTCATCGTTTCAGCCTGAACTATAGCGCTTATTTAGCCTGTTATTACATATCAAACATCATGCCGCAGCGAACGCGCACAGCACGGGTTAGTCAAATAGTTTACCTCACCGGCAGCCTAGGATGTCGAGGCGTTTTTTTTGGAAGCGATTAGGCCAGACTCCCCTTGCTCTAAACCCCGAGTCGTGGGAAACACGGATTGGTGCTGTCCAGTAATTGTACCGTACTTTTTTATCTACCCTGCCTGATTGGCATCGCCCGCCTGGAATCTCAAATCTGATCCATGCCCAAACGCACAGACATCAAATCCATTCTCATCATTGGCGCGGGTCCTATCGTGATCGGGCAAGCCTGCGAATTCGACTATTCTGGTACTCAGGCCTGCAAGGCCCTAAAAGATGAAGGTTATAGGGTCATCCTGGTCAATTCGAACCCGGCGACGATCATGACCGACCCGGAATTTGCCGATGCAACCTATATCGAGCCGATTACGCCCGAGCTGGTCGCCAAGATTATCGAAAAGGAAAAACCCGACGCGTTGCTCCCCACCATGGGCGGACAGACCGCGCTAAACACCGCCCTATCTCTCGCAAAGATGGGCGTATTGGATGCGTGCGGCGTAGAGATGATCGGCGCCAAGCGAGACGCAATCAACAAGGCTGAAGACCGTGAGCTTTTTCAACGAGCGATGTCTAAGATTGGGCTTGAAAGCCCGCGCGGGCGCATCGCGCACACGCTAGAAGAAGCGCTGGAAATTCTCGAAGAAACTGGGCTCCCTGCAATTATTCGCCCGTCTTTCACTATGGGCGGCACTGGCGGCGGCGTTGCCTATAATCTTGACGAATTCGAAGACATTATCCGCCGTGGCCTCGATGCTTCGCCAACTTCCGAAGTCTTGGTCGAGGAATCGATCATTGGCTGGAAAGAATACGAAATGGAAGTCGTCCGCGACCATGCGGATAACTGCATCATCATCTGCTCGATCGAGAACGTCGATCCGATGGGCGTACATACCGGCGATTCTATTACTGTCGCCCCAGCGCTGACTCTGACCGACAAAGAATACCAGATTATGCGCAACGCCTCGGTCGCGGTGCTGCGCGAGATCGGCGTCGATACCGGCGGATCAAACGTGCAGTTCGCTGTCAACCCACGCGACGGCCGGCTGGTAATCATAGAAATGAACCCGCGCGTGTCGCGCTCCTCAGCTCTGGCTTCCAAAGCCACCGGTTTCCCAATTGCCAAGATAGCCGCCAAGCTTGCTGTCGGCTATACGCTGGATGAGCTCGACAATGACATCACCGGCGTGACGCCTGCGAGCTTCGAGCCAACTATCGATTACGTCGTCACCAAGGTACCACGATTCACGTTCGAAAAATTTCCTGGCACCGAAGCACTGCTCAACACACAGATGAAATCGGTTGGCGAAGCCATGTCGATCGGCCGGACTTTCCAGGAGTCCCTGCAAAAAGCGCTGCGCTCTATGGAGACCGGCCTGACCGGGCTGAATGAGGTGGTCATCCCAGGTATCCAGCCCGAAGAGCTCGATGAGCGCGCGGGCGATATCGATGAATCCGCGGTTCTCGCAGCGCTTAACTTGCCGACGCCGGATCGGATCCTGACCGTCGCCCAAGCAATCCGTCACGGACTCTCAACAGATGCAATCCATAGTGCCTCAGGCTTCGACCCATGGTTCATCAGGCAGCTAAGCGGCATCGTAGATGCGGAAAACATTTTGCGCAAAAACGGCTTGCCGGAAACAGCGCAGGAACTGCATCGGCTCAAGGCAATGGGCCTGTCCGATGAACGACTGGCTGAACTCGTCGGCCTGCCGACAAACGAGGTCACGAGGATGCGGCACCAGTGCAGCGTTCACCCTGTGTATAAGCGGATAGACACCTGCGCTGCCGAATTCGCCTCACAAACGCCTTATATGTACTCGACATACGAAAACGCCGGGTTTGCCCTTGCAGAATGCGAGTCCGAACCTACCGCCCGTCGTAAGGCGATCATACTCGGCGGCGGGCCGAACCGGATTGGTCAGGGCATCGAATTCGACTATTGTTGTGTTCACGCTGTCTACGCGCTCGAAGAGGCCGGGTTCGAGACCATTATGGTAAACTGCAACCCCGAAACCGTCTCGACCGATTACGACACGTCCGACAGACTGTATTTTGAGCCTCTGACCTCCGAAGACGTAATCGAGATCGTCCGCAAAGAAGAGGAAAACGGCGAAGTGGTAGGGCTTATCCTACAATATGGCGGGCAGACCCCCCTGAAATTGGCCGCGGACATTGAAGCCGCAGGCGTGCCAATCTTCGGGACGTCGCCCGATGCGATCGATCTTGCCGAAGACCGTGAGCGGTTTCAGCTGCTGCTGCAAGACCTTGAATTGCTGCAGCCGGCCAACGGAGCGGCTCGAAGCCGCGACGAAGCAGTCCGTATCGCAACCGAGATCGGCTATCCCGTGGTTATCCGACCGTCTTACGTGCTTGGCGGACGGGCAATGGAAATTGTTCACGACGAGGCTGGTCTGACACGCTACATCCAGACAGCGGTGAGGGTATCTGGCACAACGCCGGTGCTGATTGATTCCTATCTGTCCGATGCCATAGAGGTCGATGTCGATGCGATCCGCGATGTTGACGACGACGTCCACGTTGCTGGTATCATGGAACATATCGAAGAAGCCGGCATTCATTCCGGCGATTCCGCCTGCTCGCTACCGCCCTATTCGTTGCCCGACGCCATTCTCGAAGAGCTCCACCGCCAGACAGCCGCGCTGGCCCGCGGGCTCGGCGTGATCGGACTTATGAATGTTCAATACGCGATCAAAGGCGAGACGGTCTACATCCTAGAAGTCAACCCGCGCGCCAGCCGCACAGTGCCGTTCGTTGCCAAGGCAACTGGCGTACCCATCGCCAAGGTCGCCGCCCGAGTTATGGCGGGGGAAAAACTGTCCGACCTGCTGACGACATATGCGAGTAAGATGACCGGCACGCATATTTCCGTAAAAGAAGCCGTTTTCCCTTTTGCCCGTTTCCCTGGCGTGGACATCATTCTTGGCCCGGAAATGAAATCGACCGGCGAGGTCATGGGCATAGATGCCGATTTCGGACGCGCCTTCGCGAAATCGCAGCTCGGCAGCGGCACGACGGTCCCGGGTAACGGTAGGGTGTTTATTTCGGTCCGCGACCGCGACAAGATCGCCATGGTAGAGGTCGCCCAGCGCCTGCGCGATATGGGGTTCAGTATCATCGCGACAGGCGGCACCGCAGAGGTCCTTATCGCTGCTGGCATCGAGACCGAAACGGTCAAAAAAGTGCGCGAAGGACGGCCCCATGTGGTCGATTCGATGATCAGCGGTGAAATTCACTTGGTGTTCAATACCACCGAGGGCGCCAAGGCAATTGCTGATTCTTACGCGCTTCGGCGGTCAGCGCTGGTGCGAAAAATACCTTACTATACGACCGTAGCAGGCGCCAAGGCCGCTGTGGAGGCTATCGCAGCCGTGCGCGCCGGCGGGCTTGAAGTTGCGCCGCTACAGTCTTATTTTACATTGCCAAATTAGTAATAGCTTGACCCCGGCACTGCGGATGGCGTTGACCTGTTGACTGCAGGGTAGGACCGTGTTGTGCGAAGGAAGTGAGACGATGGATAAAGCACCGATGACGTCGAAGGGTCATGGAGATCTGGAAGCGGAACTGAAACGCCTGAAGACTATTGAACGCCCTGACATCATCAGAGCGATCGCCGTCGCTCGTGAACATGGCGACCTCTCAGAAAATGCCGAATATCATGCGGCACGCGAACGTCAAGCGTTCGTCGAAGGTCGTGTCGGCATCATAGAGGACCTTCTGAGTCGCGCCGAGATAATCGACGTCAGCGCGATCAAGGGCAAGACCATCAAGTTCGGCGCGACCGTCAAAGTTGCAGACGAAGACACTGACGACCAAAGTACCTATCAGGTCGTTGGCGAGCACGAGGCCAATATTAAGAAAGGCCTGCTGTCGGTCACTTCACCCATGGCCCGAGCTATGATTGGCAAGACTGTAGGCGACTCTGTCGAGGTCACAACACCGGGGGGTACTAAGTCCTATGAAATCATCACGGTGAAGTATAAGTGACGCGATAGCCCTACCGTCTGAGCCCTCTGTTAAGCCGCGTATATCAACTAGTATTCCGTACCCCGGCGCAGCGTGCCGTTTTTATTGAATATGGCTGCACCCGCAGATCAGGTTACAATGCCAAGATGACGAAAGGGGATCTGATGTAAGTCGGTTCCCCCTTGCCTACCCCGCCGCTTCCACATCTACCGGAACGCCAAAAACACGTTTGGATGTGCGGATCCCGAGGGCGGATTTTACCACGCTGACATTTGGCGCCGAAGTGAGGTTCGATGTCAGAAATTTCTGATAAGCATCCCAGTCGACCGCGACGATCTTAAGCAGAAAATCCGTTTCGCCCGCGAGCATATGACATTCGCGAACTTCGTCCCAACCCGCGACCCGTTCCTCAAAAGCGACAAGATCCGCTTCGGCCTGGCTGTGCAGCCCGACATTGGCGAACACTGTCACGCCGAAGCCCATCGCCTCGGAATCGAGATCAGCATGATATCCTCGGATACAGCCAGTTTCCTCCAGCGCGCGGACGCGGCGCAGACAGGGCGGCGGCGAGATACCAGCATTTTGCGCCAATTCCACATTCGTCATGCGGCCATTATCCTGAAGATCGCGCATTATTTTGAGGTCAATTTTGTCGAGTTTAACTCTGGCCATCTCTGCCGTTTCCGTTAATTTCGAGCCTACGTGTTCAACATGGTTCGCGCGGGGTTTCCGGCGCATATTGACGATCAGAGGCCGCTCCACGAAATTATATTTTAAAGAATGATAATAATATTTCAAATATGGGTCTTGAAGACCATGTCGGATAATTGAGCTCACCATTTAAATCCACGGTAAAGCCCCATGCCCAGCATCTCGCGGGAAAAACGGTATGGGTTCTGACCGATGGCAAGCCTGGCATGGAAAACCAGTGTCTTGGTCTCGCCGAAGCGCTAGTGGCGATGGGCGGCGAAACCCCAGTCTTGAAGCGCCTGTCACCCCGGTTTCCATGGTCCCGCCTACCTCCACAGATATGGTTTTCGCCGCTGTCGACACCGATTGCGGATGGCGAACGGCTGAGCGCGCCCTGGCCCGACATCCTGATCGCCACCGGTCGACAGACCGTGGCACCAGCATTGGCCATCAAAAGGGCAAGTAGCGGGGCGACGTTTTGCGTGCAGATCCAAAACCCGGTCTGGCGTCATGAAAGCTTCGACCTTCTTGCGATCCCGAAACATGACGGTGTTAGTGGCGCAAATGTGATCGAAACATTTGGCGCACTGCACCGAATTACACCAAACAGGCTTGCTGTCGAGGCAGAAAAATTCCGCGACAACCTCGTCCATTTGCCGCGCCCGCTGATCGCAGTGCTGATCGGCGGGTCGAACGGGCAGTATCGGATGACCGAGGCTGTCACACAGCGGCTTGCAGCGAACCTACGCATGTTGAGCTACGAGCACGGCGCGGGTCTCGCAGTTACCGTGTCGCGTCGTACCGGTGCGGCGAACGAAAAACTTCTGCGCGGCGCACTCGAAGATGCTCCCTGCTGGTTTTGGAGCGGAAACGGCGACAATCCATATTTTGGGCTACTCGGCCTTGCCCAAGCCATCGTGGTTACTGCAGATTCGGTATCTATGGTGTCAGAGGCCTGCGCGACAGGCAAACCGGTTCATGTGATCGAGCTTGACAGCGGCTCGGACAAGTTTGTGCGGTTCCACGACAGGTTGCGCAAGGCGGGCATCACCCGTCCGTTTGACGGTACGCTGGAGTCTTGGCGCTATAAGATGCCTGATGACACGGCTCACGTCGCGGCCGAGATTGTAGGGCGGCTGGCCAAAACCTGATGGTTGGAGCCTTAACGCTCCTCTCGGCATCGAGCACATTCAGGTTAGAATGGCCGCTGCTTAAGTATCGGCAATAGGGGTATTATCTAAGTGTTTAAAACTTGGGCTACATTTCTTGCGACAGTGTTGGTCTTGGCAATGCTGATACCCTTTAAAAGCTTGGCGGACCCAGCTCCGCGCGACATTACCTGGGCAGACCTCGCGCCGGGCGGGACGAATAAGCGGGAATATTTGCGGGGCGTATCGCCGCTCGCCGCGCTTGTCCTCAGTGCAATGGGCAATGAGCGCCCCAAGCCCGAGATGGCCGGCGACTTCGACGGGAAGGAAGTGCGTTTATCGGGTTATATAATTCCGTTGGAATTTTCGAACGGGGGCGTGCAGGTGTTTTTGCTAGTGCCCTATGTCGGCGCCTGTATCCATGTACCACCGCCACCGAAAAATCAGATCGTAATGGTAAGCAGCCCCAGACCCATCCAGCCCCGCAGCCTTTTTGAGGCGGTCACGGTAACTGGCCTGCTCTCAATCGCAGAGTCCCGGACCGGGTTGGCGGAAACGGGGTATCGGCTGACCGCAAGCGATGTCTCGCGGTATAGACTATATCGTCATGTCAAACGACTACAGGACCACAGCGGGGCTGAGACCAACGGCAAGTAGTCGCAATCAGCCCGCGTCGCAATTACGATGCCATCCTTCTTTGATTGAAATCACGGGACCGGCGGGATAAGTCTTTTCTGTGGCTCAACAAACTTTTTTACCGGTTGCTCTCGACACCGACGCACTCGCAAATACCCCGCGCGAGAGCGATCCCTACAATTATGTGATCGTGCCTGGTTTCGTGCGGGCAAATGCCCTGCCTGCCATTCACGAGACCTATCCCGAAATAAACCAGCCCGGCAGCTTTCCGCACCAATCGCTAGAATATGGGCCAGCATTCTCAGCGCTTCTCGATGAATTGCAGGGACCGGAAATGCGGGCTGCAATTGAGAAAGTGTTCGATGTAGACCTAACCGGCAGGCCAACAACGATCACAGTGCGTAGCCGCTGCCAACTCAAGGACGGGCGCATCCACCAGGATTCGACTGAGAAGATTATTACTGTGCTGATCTATATGAACCCTGCTTGGGAAGAGACCGGCGGGCAACTGCGCGTTCTGCGCTCCGGCAAGAATCTCGAAGACTATGCCGCTGAGGTCCCGCCGGTCGAAGGCACGCTCTTAGCATTCCAACGCAGCAACATATCGCATCACGGGCACAAACCCTTCGAAGGCCAGCGCCGGGTGCTGCAGCTCAACTGGGTGCTCACCGATAAGTTCGCCAAACGCGAACGGCGCCGGCACGCGATTTCGGCGTTTTTCAAACGGCTTCGGAAGTAGCATCTGCCAATGGAGATTCGCTACCGCTGCCCGCATAATGAAACGCTGGACACTTCCGTCACAATCCGGATAAAGACGCCCGCATGGCGCTGAAAATTGACACATTCGACAATCGCAGCGGCGGCAGCAGCTATTACAAAGCGATAAGTCACCCACTTGCCGCCGAAGCCGCCACCAGCCTGCTATCGACGCTGCGCGATGCCGATGGCGTCGCGATATACGACCCGCTCGGATATTCAGAGGGATTTGCCGCGTTCTATCCGCTGGACGGCATCAATCTGCGCGGGGTGTTTGTACAGGACATCGAGAAGATCGGTGACACAGTTCTTGGCCACCAAACTCAGCCGGTCACCGATATGCCCGGTTTCGCCATCGGCGCATTGCTCGATGTGGTTTTCGTCATGGCGTTCGATGCTGACAAACTGATCGATCAGGTCCGCCACCTGCTACCCACCGGCACAGAGGTCGCCAGTCTCGATGCGCTCCGCCTGCCCGATGCTATGCTGAGCAATGATAAGACCTATCTGAACCCGATGAATTTCGCCACAAATTTCGCATTTTTTAGGGACACCGCGGAGCATCATACCCGCATCGTTACGGCCAATTACTGGGCGCGCTACGGGGCGAAAAAAGTCAGCCTGTGGCTGCGGCTGGTCGACAATGCCGGCGGCGTTCTTGCCGAGTGGACCGAGGATATCAGCGGTGCCGCAAGGACCGTTGAGATCGACAGCCAAGAAGTTCGCGACCGTTTCAGCCTCGATGACTTTACCGGCCAATTATTCATCCATGCTATCGGCGCGACTGGCCACGATGTGATCAAATACGCGCTCGATATCTATGGCGCAGACGGTCATGCGCTATCCTGTACTCACGACGCAAACGCTTGGCCTGCCGATCTGTACGGCGGATTACCGGCCCCGCGCATCGGCGAGGATGTAATCCTGTGGGTTCAGAACTCCCACCCCTGTACGATCCCGGCGGGCGAGATTAGCCTGAACCTAATGGGCAAGGAGGCGATTGCGACGGTTGATAGTGCTGTCGGTCCCTATGCCACCCTTGCAATCCGGGTCAATGAGGCGCTGCCGCACGCTTCCTGGCCGCAGCAGATAGAACTGTCGGCCGGCAAGCATTTCGTCCGCCCACGCTACGAAGTGACGACGGCGGTCAATGACCGCCGCATGGCGCATATGAATGTCGAACGGGTGGACCTAAAAATCGATCCTTGTATTCCGGAGCTCTCGAACCTGATGGGTAAGGGCTACATCTTGCCGGCTCCGGTCTTGCCAACCGATATTTGGAATTCGGTTGCGCTGCCGACACCGATGTCGACTGCCCAGATCACCCTGCCCGTCGCGCTGCTAGCAATCGATAGCGAGGGGCGTGAAGCTGGCCGCGTCACCCTGGGCAATCTGCCTCGTGATCACGCATGTCAGGTCGTGCTCAAGACCGAGATGGCCGATGCGCTGTCAGCGATGGACGGTTTCGGTCATATGGAACTGGTATACGACTTTGCTGATGGCGGTGAGGCCGACGGCTGGCTCCATTCGCTGTTTCGCTACGAGAATGTGGCGACAGGCAATGCTGCTGAAACCAGTTTTGGAGCGCATATCTTTAACACGGTACTGACCTACAAAACCGAGCCCCAATCCTACACATCCCACCCACCCGGCCTGACTACTCGCCTGTTCCTAAGGCTGGGCAAAGCGCCGCTAGAGACTATGTGTCATCTGATCTACCCGGCTTCGTCTCGATGGCACGCAACGTCTGAAACCGATATCGGCCTGCATGACCGGACTGGTGCCGAGGTCGCGACCGCTCGGCTCGAAATCCCCTGCGGAGGTTCACGTTTTTGGCGCTATTCAGAGATGTTCGACAACCCAACCCGCGCCAAAGCTGGCGACGGCGCGCATATCATCATCCGCGACACCACCTGCCGCCTTTTTGGCTATCATGGACTGATCCACACAGATGGCGGGTTCAGCTTAGATCATATGTTTGGATTCTGAGCGCCAGCTTGCTTAAAACGCCGACCGCGCGCCGCAGGGCGGGGCCGTTGGAGACAGTTCAATCACCATAGGCCCTTCGCCGATATCGAAATGTATCAAGGGCTGGCCTGCAAAAATTCGGACGTCTTAGGTATTCCTCATTGCCGAGATGATATCATGGGACGTCGTAGCTACGCCGAAAAGCAGGATGCGGTTAAAGGTGGCAAACTTTGGTTTTGTGCGGCTACACAGTGCTGGCGCCTTCAGAAATCATCGAATTGCGCCGGATACACTCCAGATTAATGTTCTCCAAGCGTTCGCCCATCCCGCGGGTAACTTCATTCACCTATAAATCGGCATTCTGGGCATCGACAATCAAGTTTTCATATAGTGTGGTGTCGCCTCACAACACGGCTCACACGCCCTACTATTCAATGCCGTTACCGAACGCGTCGAGGCGGTCGCCGCCGTGATCAACTTCGAAAACGTGTTGGTGATGCCACCGCCGTCATAGATAAGGCCCTCGGGGTCGTAGCTGTGAGCCCACATCCGGATATCATTCGCAAAGGCTAGTGACAGATGTTCGGCCATCTGGTCGGTCCCTTTCGGCCCCCAGAGCTCGAGCGGGTGGGGTCCTCGTCCCCTATGGCCTGCCGATCCAGCCGGTCAGCCACAGGTCGATAAACTCAACGAAGTGATCCGAACGATGATGGGTGAGAAACATGCCGTCGATCTCGCCGAATGCCGCGCCCTGCATAGAGAAAAAATTTGATTGCTCCGACCTCCACGAGCGTGTTCGGCTCGAAACGGTCCAACACAGGCGTCGGTGCACGGTTACCAAGCAGGGTAATGCAGAAGGCGTTTGTGGACAGGTTCGGCATGGTTCTGTTTCCATCTCTGACCATTAGTTCGCTTAAGCATGACGGAAGCGTCCGGTCGGCAAAAGCGCTNAAACGATAAATACGATTGAAAGACAAATACCCGCCTCATTGCCATAAAAGCCCGCGCGGCTTAAATATCAGCGTCCTATCTTCTCTTACCACCCAAATAACTTAGGAACGCACGGCATGGCTGAAAATCATCGCGTAAAAGTCCTGATCATCGGGTCGGGCCCCGCCGGCTATACGGCCGCTGTTTATACCGCCCGCGCCTCGCTATCGCCAATGCTAGTGACCGGCATGGAACTCGGCGGCCAGATGTCGATCACAACCGATGTCGAGAACTACCCGGGGTTCGCCGATGTGATCCAAGGCCCCTGGCTGATGGAACAAATGCATGCCCAAGCCGAACATGTTGGCACCAAAATGGTCAATGACCTCATCATTGATGTAGATTTCACCCAGAGGCCCTTCGTCTGCAAAGGCGATTCCGGCGACATCTATACTGCAGACTCAATCATCATTTCGACCGGCGCCCAGGCGCGGTGGCTGGGCCTCGAGACCGAACAGAAGTTCCAAGGCTTCGGCGTCTCGGCCTGTGCAACCTGCGACGGCTTCTTTTTCCGCGAAAAAGAAGTCGCTGTGGTAGGCGGTGGCAATACCGCCGTTGAAGAGGCATTATATCTGACCAACCACGCGAACAAGGTTACTTTGATCCACCGTCGCGACACACTGCGTGCGGAAAAGATACTGCAGGAGCGCCTGTTTAAGCACGACCGTATTGAAATAATCTGGGATACGGCGGTCGACGAAGTGATCGGCGATGAAGACCCGCTCGGCGTGACCGGTGTCAAACTACGAAATATAAAGACTGACACGGTGACCGATATTGCCGTTGACGGCCTGTTCATCGCCATCGGCCACGACCCGGCGACCCAATTGTTCAAGGGTAAGCTGAAAATGGATGACGAGGGCTATCTGACGACCGCGCCTGATTCCACTCTCACCAGCATCGACGGTGTGTTCGCTGCGGGCGACGTGCAGGACAAAACCTACCGCCAGGCCGTGACGGCGGCCGGTACCGGATGCATGGCGGCGCTTGAGGCCGAAAAGTTCATCGCGGAACTCGAAAGCGCGTCATTACAAACGGCCGGGTAATAAGCACCGGCAGAGTTGTCGGCTAACGTAGCACAAGGGTCACATCATGGATTGGGACAAGCTCAGAGTATTCCACGCCGTTGCCGAAGCTGGTAGCTTTACACATGCGGGAGAGATCTTGAACCTGTCGCAATCGTCGGTTAGCCGGCAGGTCTCGTCGCTCGAGCAATCTCTCAATGTGCCGCTATTCCACCGCCATGCACGCGGCCTCAAATTGACGGAGTCGGGCGAAACTCTCTATTCGACAGCGAAGGACGTATTTTCTAAAGTCGTCATCGCCGAAGCACTGGTGTCCGAAGCGCGTGACAAACCACAAGGACCTTTGCGCATTACCACAGCGGTCGCCTTCGGCTCTATCTGGCTGACCGAGCGGCTAAAAGAGTTTATCGAGCTTTATCCCGATATACAGGTTACTCTGATTGTCAGCGAGGACGAGCTTGATCTCAGCATGGGCCAGGCCGATGTTGCTATCCGTATGTCGCCGCCTACCCAGCCCGACTTGATCCGTCGCCCCTTGCTGGGGATGCGCCACCGGGTTTTCGCGTCGCCAACCTACCTAAAGGACCACGGCACGCCTACCGCGCTCGAGGAGCTCGATAACCACCAGATCATCGCCTATGATGATTCATTCCACCCGCCTTATACCGAAATCAATTGGCTGATGTATGCCGGCCGCGAAGAGGATGCCCCTGAACGCGAGCCGGTTTTGCGAGTTAACAACATTTATGCCATGTTCCGGGCGGCCGCGAGCGGGCTCGGGATCGCCTCGTTGCCAGACTATATGGGCCAGCTCGCCCACGACTTGGTGCCTATTCTTCCTAAACATGAAGGACCTGCCTACGATGTCTTTCTTGTTTATCCGGAAGAGTTACGTCACTCCCAGCGGATTGTCGCATTTCGGGACTTTCTGATCCGCAGTATTAGAAAAAAACGCAAATAAGCCCATTATTTCAGTCTGTTATATCCATGCAAATAATGCATACCAGATTTACCATATGGGCAATACCAATTCGTCAACAGCGCGACTATGTACACGGTGTGGGTGGGTCGACAGTTCGTTGATTTGCCCAAGCCGGGATTCCCCGGTAGGGGTCTTTGGACCCTACGTCTCCCAGACGTGAAGCCTCCCTGTTAAACTCACCCCGGAAACCCTGGTTTCCGGGGTTTTTTCTTTTAAGAGCACACCCGCCGAGAAAGCACGCATCCAGCTATCAGGAAACACCCGCCATGCATCNCCCCACTTGGTTTCGGCACAGGCTAAAGTCGCAAAAGCTTTCGATAAACCTGCAGCAACAGAATTAGACACGAAATAGGCGCCGTCATACAAACCACCACTTGGAAAAATGCAGGCTGCACAGCCTGCCTCTATACATTTACGGCTCCGACAGACGGCCTAGAAAAAGATTTTTTCTTTCTTTTGAATCTCAATGTATAGCCCGGCGACTTGTTCGGCGTAGCCATTATAGAGCTGGGTGGGCACACGTTTGCCGGTACCAAGCAGCTTTTCAGTAGCCTGGCTCCAGCGCGGGTGATCGACCTTTGGGTTCACGTTGGCCCAGAAACCGTATTCCCTCGGCTGGATCTGTTCCCAGAAACTTTTCGGCCGCTTGTCCGTAAAGGTAAAGCGGACAATCGACTTGATCTGCTTGAAGCCGTATTTCCATGGCACGACTAGCCGCAGCGGCGCGCCATTCTGTTTGGGCATCACCTTGCCATAGGCACCGGTGCCGATCATGGACAGTTCGTTCGCCGCCTCTTCGATGGTAATCGCTTCGCGATAAGGCCACGGATACCAGATCTGGCGTTGACCCGGGGCGATCTTCTTGTCGTTGAAGGTTTCCATAACGACGTATTTTGCGCCGGCTATCGGGCGCGCATAATCGAGCAACGACTTCATCGAGAAACCAGTCCACGGCACGGCAATCGCCCAGGCCTCCACACAGCGATGGCGATACAGGCGCTCTTCCAGCGGCATCGACCTCAGCAGCGTGTCGATATCGACCTTCTGTTCCTTTTCTACCATGCCATCAATGATGACCGTCCAGGGCCGGGTTTGCAGTTTCTGGGCGGCCTTCCAGATATTCTTGTGCGAACCGAATTCGTAAAAATTATTGTAGGTGGTAGCGATCTTTTCCGACGTGACCTTGCGGTCTAACTTATAGGCCTCGTTCCGCTTCGCCGGATATAGGCGCGAGGACCGAGCCTCCGGGGTCGTCGCAGAGGCCGCTCCTGCGCCTATCAGCGGGAGCGATCCCGCTGTCAGAATGGACCCCGCGGCAATCGTCTTGCATAATTCACGCCGGTTGAGGAAATCGGCTTCTGGAGTCGCTTCGGAGTCAGATATTTCCCAGTTTGGTATCGAACGTGTCAGCATTTTTTCTCCCAGCCTCAATGCCCTGAAAGATAGAGCAGGCTAGAAATTAGCCCAATCAATTAATCTCTAGCCAATTAAATAATTGTCACAAAGCAAGGAACACCGTCAGAATTCCTTACACATGAATCTTATCACGAATGATTACCGAACACTGCGAGGATATGATTTGTTATATTAAAGAAGTATTCTGGACCGGGACGGACGCTGATAGGACAGGTTAAACAAAAAATTCGGTCACAGGTCATCATATGCCACCCACCTCACGGGCAATATAATCGACGTTAATGCGCCTTTGAAGGCTAAGTCAGTGCAGCGCAAGCCCGCTGGATGCGCTCACATGCATCGGTCAGTGCTTCAGTGGACGTTGCGTAGGAAATCCGGAAATACGGCTCCAGCCCGAAAGCAACGCCCGGCACGACTGCGACACCATCGCTTTCCAGCAGGTATGTGCAGAAATCGGCATCGGTATCGATTCTCGTCCCATCGGGCGCAGTTTTACCAAGTGTGCCGGCACAGGACGGGTAGACATAAAATGCGCCTTCCGGTTTCAGGCAGGTAACGCCCGCCGCCTGGTTCAACATCGACACTACCAGGTCGCGGCGTTCGCGGAACATGTCGTTATGCGGCAGGATGAAATCCTGCGGGCCGCTCAACGCCTCGATCGAGGCCGCCTGGCTGATCGAAGATGTATGCGTCGATGATTGCGACTGGATCACGATCATCGCCTTGATCAACTCCATCGGACCTGCACCGTAGCCAAGCCGCCAGCCAGTCATGGAATAGGCCTTCGAAACGCCGTTCAGCGTGATTGTGCGGTCCATCAGCTGGGGTTCAATCTCGGCGGGGGTTGAAAAATCAAAACCGTCGTAGATGACATGTTCGTACATATCGTCGGTCATCACCCAGACATGAGGGTGGCGCATCAGCACCTGTGTGAGGCCCTTCATCTCAGCCCGCGAATACGCTGCACCGGTTGGGTTACTTGGCGAGTTGAGCAGCACCCACTTGGTTTTAGGCGTGATCGCCGCTTCGAGGTCTTCGGGTGTAATCTTGAAGCCGTTCACTTCGAACCCCTCGACGAATACGGGTGTACCTTCGGCAAGCAGCACCATATCTGGATAGGATACCCAGTAAGGCGCGGGTACAATCACTTCGTCTCCCGGGTCGAGCGTCGCCATGAAGGCGTTATAGATCACTTGTTTGCCGCCGCAGCTAACAATAACTTGGTCGGGTGTGTAATCTAAGCCATTGTCGCGCTTAAATTTGTCGCAAATGGCCTGGCGTAGTTTCAGCGTGCCGGGAATCGGCGTGTACTTGGTCTCTCCGGCGTCGATCGCCGCTTTGGCAGCCACCTTGATATTGTCCGGAGTGTCGAAATCCGGCTCACCCGCGCCGAGGCCGATGATATCGCGGCCGGAGGCCTTGAGCTCGGCGACTTTGCCGGTCAAGACATTGGTGGGAGACGGTTTGATTCGTGAAAGACGCTGCGCAACGAGGGCCATAGCCTGAGAAACCTTTTCGGTATTTTCCGAGGTGCGTTCGAACCCGCGCAAATTACGCCTGTGTTGGCGGACAGGCAACAGGATACAACGTCGCCTCAGCACAAAATTGACGCGATTGATCACACCCTTTTCGTAATTCGCCACGCCGCAGCCCTATAGCCGTCGGCCCGCTGCGGTTTCTGGTGCATGCCGTGCCACTCCCTAATGACGAGGTGAGCAATGTTGGTCCACCAACTGGAAATCCCCACTGGTCCGCGCCATATTACGGTTATGAGCATCGTCCTTTCAGAACACCCGACACTGCCAACGCCGGATGACAGCATCCCGTTCCAGATCGTCTCGAATTTCTCACCCGCTGGCGACCAGCCGCAGGCCATTGCCGAACTGCTCGAGGGCTTGCGCGCCCATGAAAAGGACCAGGTTCTGCTTGGCGTTACTGGATCGGGCAAAACATTCACGATGGCCCATGTAATACAGGGTCTGGGACGTCCGACCCTAGTCCTGGCACCAAACAAGACACTAGCCGCCCAGCTATACGGCGAGATGAAATCGTTCTTTCCGCATAACGCGGTGGAATATTTCGTGTCTTATTACGATTATTATCAGCCTGAGGCCTATGTAGCACGGTCGGATACGTTTATCGAAAAGGACGCCTCGATCAACGAACAGATAGACCGGATGCGCCATGCGGCGACCCGTGCATTGATGGAACGTCGCGATGTCATTCTTGTCGCGAGTGTCTCGTGTATATACGGTATCGGTAGTCTCGAGTCCTACCAGTCGATGACCATCCCCCTAAAAGTTGGTCAGGCGACCGATATGTCCGAGCTGCTGCAGAAATTCGTGTCGCTTCAATATCGCCGCAACGACCAAAATTTTATCCGCGGGACGTTCCGGGTGCGCGGCGATTCGGTCGAAATCTTTCCTGCCCATTACGAGGACAGGGCCTGGCGCCTTTCATTTTTCGGCGACGAAATAGAGGAAATCCATGAATTTGATCCGCTGACTGGTGAACGTAGCAGCAAGCTGGACCAAATCACTGTCTACGCGAATTCGCATTACGTCACGCCGCGCCCGACCGTTCAGCAGGCCATCGGCCAGATAAAGGCGGAGCTCAAAGACCGGCTCGCCTGGTTCGAAGCGAATAACAGGCTGCTGGAGGCTCAGCGGCTGGAACAGCGTGCTATGTTCGACATCGAAATGCTAGAGACTACCGGTCACTGCTCGGGTATCGAGAACTATTCTCGCTATCTGACCGGGCGCAGTGCGGGCGAACCACCGCCAACGCTGTTCGAATATATCCCCGACGACGCCCTGTTGATCGTCGATGAGTGCCATGTGACGATACCGCAGATCGGCGGCATGTTTAAAGGTGACTTCAACCGCAAATCGACCCTCGCCGAATTCGGATTCCGGTTGCCATCCTGCGTCGATAATCGCCCGCTCAAATTTGAGGAATGGGAAGCGATGCGCCCGCAGACCGTGCATGTCTCTGCAACGCCTGGCCCCTGGGAAATCGATCGAACAGGTGGCGTTTTCGTCGAACAAGTGATCCGCCCGACCGGGCTGATCGACCCGGTCTGCATTATCCGCCCCGTCGCCAAACAGGTCGATGACTTGCTTAAAGAATGCCGTGACTGCACAGCGAAAAACCAGCGTGTGCTGGTGACCACGCTGACCAAGCGCATGGCGGAGGATCTTACTGAATACATGCAGGAAGCCGGGATCCGCGTGCGCTACCTACATTCGGATATTGACACGCTAGAACGCATAGAGATCATCCGCGACCTGCGGCTCGGCGCATTCGATGTTTTGATCGGCATCAACCTGCTGCGCGAGGGGCTCGATATACCCGAATGTTCATTGGTCGCTATTCTCGACGCTGACAAGGAGGGTTTCCTGCGCTCCAAGACATCTTTGGTCCAGACCATCGGCCGCGCTGCCCGCAACCTTGAAGGCCGGGTGATCCTATATGCCGACAAAATGACGGATTCCCTGCAATTTGCGCTCGATGAAACTAACCGGCGGCGCAAAAAGCAGCAGGCTTATAACGCTGCCAATGGCATCACACCCGAAAGCGTTAGGAAAGACATCGGCGATATTCTCGAAAGCGTTTATTCGCAGGATTCGTTTACGGTTGGGACAGACGACAATGACAACCCGCATCTCATCGGCCACAATCTGACGGCCTATCTGAAGGAACTCGAAGACCGCATGCGCGGGGCCGCCGCCAATCTGGAATTCGAAGAAGCCGCCCGACTCCGCGACGAGCTACACCGTCTGGAAAATATGGAGATCGGCGTACCATCCGGCCCACGCCGTCTGCAGGCCCGTATCGACTCTGCGAAGCGCTCAGGGCGCAATCGCAAACCCGGAAAATCGAAAAGAACGGGCAGAACGCGTAAACGCTAAGTCATGTGTCCCGCAATAAAGTCTCCAGCTCCAGTCTGCAAAGACCTTGACGGTAAATTCCGCCCGGGTTGCCGCAGACGGCTAGAAGATAGACTCAGACAATTTCGCAATAGTGAAAGTCGCGGCCTTGATATTACCGAATTTAGGCCGAGCGCGTTTAGACTAATAATCACTCCGGCAACCAGATAACCCAGCAATTGCTGCTATCGGAAAAATTAATGCGTAGCACAAAATCGAAGCGTTATGCGTGGACTGTTGATAAGATCATCAATAAAACAGGAACCTTCATAACGAGAAATCATGAGTTTTATAGAAAAATAAACGCGCGACTACCATATTTCCGTTGTACATACCGCTACCCTCTGAAAAGCTGTAATTGGTGATGGATGGCGCAGCATGTTACGACACCAGTATCACCAACCCATCTATTTTGCATTGCGCCCTTGGGAATACCTGCGTCTTTTTGCTGACTGAATGACATATTTTTGGATAATCGCCGGTTTTTCTCTGCTGCTATTTGGTGGCGAATCGGTCGTGCGTGGCTCGGTCGCGCTGGCGCAGCGGCTCGGTGTATCGCCTTTAATCGTCGGGCTAACTATTGTCGGTTTTGGCACTTCATTGCCGGAAATGGTCGTCAGCGTGAATGCGGTGCTAATCGGTTCACCAGGACTTGCGGTCGGCAATGTTGTGGGCAGCAATATCGCCAATATTCTGCTGATTCTCGGCCTTGCTGCGGTTATTGCTCCCATCGCCGTCCATCCGAGAGGGGTCAAACGCGACCTACTAGGTATGTCGGCGGTTACACTGGTATATGTTGGGCTTGGCATGTCCGGCAAGATCGTGTTCTGGCAGAGCGCTCTGATGCTCATTGCACTGATGTCGTACATCGGGTTCACCGTTTGGCATGACAACAAAAGCAACAACGAAGTGGCCGAACTGCAACGCGAAGAAGCCGCCGAGATGGGGGCAATCCCGATGCGGACTATCAGTATTGCCAGCATCATCGTGGTCGGTCTGTTCGCGGTTGTGATCGGTGCCGAATGGCTAGTTAGCGGTGCCACGACCTTGGCGAGAGATTTCGGCGTACCTGAGGAAGTCATCGGGCTTACAGTTGTCGCCATCGGGACATCGCTACCCGAACTGGCTACTTCCATCGTCGCGGCCTGCCGCGGTCATTCAGACGTCTGTGTCGGCAATGTGCTGGGAAGCAACCTGTTCAATCTTTTCGGCATAACAGGGGTCACTGGCCTTTTTGCCCCCCTGCCGTTTTCCGACAAAATTGTCAGCTTCGATCTGTGGGTTCTGTTGGCCGTGACAGCACTGATTGTTCCGTTCATGCTCACCGGTATGCGGATACGCCGGCTGGAAGGCTCGATTCTGCTGATGCTTTATGTTGGATTTGTCGCTAGTCAGTTCGCCGGCATGAGCGGAATGCCGAACTGACGCTTCCATCTGACGGAATTACCCTTCCCGCTCGCAATCCCTTGAACAGATTGGCGAGATGCCGCATGGTTACCATATGATCGATACACCAAAAAGACACGCTCTGGTCACCGGCGCCGCAAAACGCATCGGCGGCCAAATCGCGAGCGCGCTTGCCGCGGATGGCTGGACAGTAGGCATCCATTATCGCCAATCCACCGACGAAGCCGACACGCTGCACGACCAGCTGACCGAGGCTGGAAACCGCGCCTATGTTGTTGCCGCAGATCTTGATGAAGATGCCGACATAGACCGGCTAGTGACCGAAGCAATCGCTCACGGCGGACCGATCACATGCCTTGTCAACAATGCATCCGTGTTTGAATATGACAATTTGGAAGCGGTCTCCCGCGCTTCTTGGGACACCCACATGAACGTCAACCTCTGGGCTCCGATCAAGCTGAGCCAGGCACTGATAGCGAACCTACCGGATAGCGAGACCGGCAATATCGTCAATATCGTCGATCAACGGGTGGTCAACATATCGCCAGGCTTTCTTTCCTACACAATTAGCAAGGCCGGCATGTGGGCGATGACGCAGAACCTGGCCCTGGCCCTGGCGCCGCGTGTTCGCGTAAACGCGATTGGGCCGGGACCGACGCTTCCGAGCCCGCGCCAGAGCCAAGAACATTTTGACAGGCAGTCGGCCCGGGTACCGCTTGGTCATGGCGCTGGCGCGGGAGAAATCGCCGATGGTGTGCGGTATATCCTTGCGTCACCTTCTTTAACGGGACAGATGATCGCCCTAGATGGCGGACAGCACCTAGGATGGGAGTTCCCAGAACCAGGTACCCCGCCAACAACCGAATGACAGTGAATTAGCGACAGTTCTATCCGATCCCAACAGAAAAACGAACAGACGAGCCCGAATAGATAGAAGGCGACAATATGACGGCCGAATCTCTTAAAGACCTACCCAACACTGCCACCTTAGCAGCCACGCGCCTGACACGCCGCGTACTCGTCAGAGATCTCGTGATTGAATGCCTGATCGGCGTTTACCGACACGAGCGTGATGGCGCTCAACGTGTTCGCGTCAACTTGGACCTCTCCGTGTTCGAGATGCCAACCCCGATCGAGGATAAGCTATCCAACGTGCTGTCATATGAAGACGTGATCATCAGCGTGCGGAAACTGGCCACCGCGGGACACGTGAACCTGGTGGAGACCTTAGCAGAACAAATCGCCGATCTGTGTCTTTCCAAAGCGGAGGTTAGTTCTGTTAAAGTCTGTGTGGAAAAACTTGATGTATTCGCAGATGCCGCCAGTGTGGGTATTGAGATCGAACGATCAAATTAAAAACGTTGCGAATAAAGGCGGAAATAAAGAAATCAAAATTCATAAAAAATAATATTATAATTTTGTTTTTTTATCGATAAATACCGTTCAATAAATTATTCTGTAAATTACAATTAATTAAAATAATTTCTATATACATTATTATATTTTTTTACTTATATTTTATGATACTACACTTAACCCGGTCGTCTTTTTTATTGTCATTAGAAGAGTTAGATTAGATTGTCAATCAGTTGCGAGCTGAATATGTTGGCGTTATGAACAGGTTTATCCACAGAAACCGTGGATAAGAACTGCTCCCGAATCGATACTGGCCGAAACGGGTCACAATCGGTACCAATGAAACAAACCGGCCAGAGTTTGCAGAAGTATCCCGCGGAGAGGTTGGACAAGCATTTACCTGAAATGGTCGAGCGAATAGAAGACGCCCCAACGAAAAACAACGAAGCACTCAACGGTGCCGCGCTAATAACGTCGCGCCTGAAAAACCTGCCGACTGGGCCTGGCGTATACAGGATGACCGACGCGGCGGGAAAGCCGCTTTACGTCGGCAAGGCAAAGAATCTGCGCAACCGGTTAACTTCCTATTCCCGGAATCGCGGGCAGCCTGAGCGTATCCGCTTAATGGTTGCACAGACCGCCGATCTTGAAATTGTCAGCACGCACACCGAAGTTGAAGCGCTGCTGCTCGAAAGCAATCTGATTAAGCAGCTCAAGCCGCGCTATAATATTCTGCTGCGCGACGATAAATCCTATCCCTATATTCTGCTGCGAACAGATACGGAATGGGTACAACTCATCAAACATCGCGGTGTCCGCAACAAGGGGGGCGAATATTTCGGACCGTTTGCTTCCGCGGGTGCGGTCAACCGCACGCTCAACACGCTGCAAAAGGTATTCCCGCTGCGCAGCTGCTCAGACAGTGTTTTTAACGGACGCACAAGGCCCTGCCTTCAATATCAGATCAGGCGCTGCACGGCCCCTTGCGTAAAACTAATCTCATCTGAGGATTACGCCGAAATCGTCGACCAGGCCGAGGCATTTATGCGCGGGCGGAGCCGCGACGTGCAGGAATCGATGTCGCGCAAGATGGAAGAAGCGAGTTCCGCGCTCGATTACGAGACCGCGGCGATCCACCGTGACCGGATTCGCGCACTGACGCAGATCCAGGCTCACCAGGATATTCATGTCGGCAGCATCGGCGAAGCTGATATAATAGCTGCTCACCAAGAGGGCGGTACGACCTGCGTACAGGTATTTTTCTACCGCGCGGGCCAGAATTACGGGACCCGGACGTTCTTCCCCAATCACGGTCGCGCGATCCCTGTTGCCGAAGTGCTTGAGGCGTTCATCGGCCAGTTCTACGCAGACAAAAAACCGCCGAAGCTGGTGCTTGTCAGCCACAGCCTGCCCAATCAGGAGCTCGTCTGCCAAGCGTTGTCTATCCACGCTGGTCGAAAGGCTGACGTCTCAAAGCCTCAGCGTGGCACCCGCAAAAGCCTAATCGATAGTGCCGCCCAGAACGCAGCGGAAGCGTTGGCCCGACGGCTGTCTGAAAGTGCGACCCAGCGCAAACTCTTGGATGGCTTGGCCGCACTGCTCGACCTAGATGCCCCGCCAAAGCGGATAGAGGTATACGATAACAGCCACATTGCAGGTACCAACGCGCTTGGCGCCATGATTGTTTCAGGCGAAGACGGCTTTGAAAAAAGCGCATATCGTAAGTTCAATATCAAGAACCCCGACATTAAACCCGGCGACGATTACGCGATGATGCGCGAAGTAATGACCCGTCGGTTCGCACGCGCCTTGAAGGAAGACCTCGACCGCGAGAGAGGTAACTGGCCCGACTTGGTACTTATTGACGGCGGACCGGGACAGCTGACCGCCGTGATGGAAGTGTTGGACGAGCTTGGCATTTCCGATCAGCCGCTGGTATCGATTGCTAAGGGACCCGACCGCAATGCCGGACGGGAGCGCTTCCACGTGCCGGGGCGTGAACCGTTTTCGCTGCCGCCGCAGGACCCGATACTGTACTTTATGCAACGTCTGCGCGATGAAGCACATCGNTTCGCNATNGGCNGCCACCGNAANCGGCGCTCAAAACAGATNANNAAGTCGGTGATTGATGAGGTNTCNGGNATCGGCGCCAANCGCAAACGNGCNTTANTNAANCATTTCGGGTCCGCCNCCAGTNTNGGCCGCGCCGGCCTCACCGACCTGGAAGCAGTCGACGGGATAAGCAAAACGGTCGCAAAAAAAATTTATGATCACTTTCACGCCGAAGAGTAGACTTTCGCTCAGTTGGACCTCGAGACCGGTCCAAATTATTTTATTGAGATGACACTTTATGCATCTAACCCTGCCGAATATTCTGACACTGTCTCGCGTAGCGGTGATCCCAGTTTTCGTCGCACTTTTCTTTCTCGAAAACGCGACTGGACAGTGGATGGCCTGCGGCATTTTTGCGCTTGCAGCCATCACCGATTTCTTAGACGGCTATTTTGCCCGCGTCCACGGTCAGCTTTCGGCATTCGGCAGATTTCTAGACCCCGTTGCGGACAAGCTGCTGGTCGCATCGGCACTCCTGATGATGGTCGGTTTCGGCCAGGTAGCGGAACTGACGATCTTACCAGCTGTCATTATTCTGTGCCGTGAAATTATGGTATCTGGTCTGCGCGAGTATTTAGCTGGATTGTCAATCGGTTTGCCGGTGAGCAATTTGGCAAAATGGAAAACCACGATCCAGATGGTCGCTATAGCCTTTCTGATATTAGGTAACTCGGCACATCCGGTTATTCCCGACTCTGTCCCAATTCGCATGATTGGAGAGACGGGCCTTTGGATCGCCGCGTTCATCACCATCATCACCGGATATGACTATTTGCGGGCGGGCCTACGCCACATGGACCCGCCATCGGCGGCAGGCCGATGACATCCGCCGTGATCGGCGTCACAGGATGGAGCGGTAGCGGCAAAACTGCGCTGCTCGTTCGCCTGATCCCCGAGCTTTCTGCGCGCGGATATCGGGTCGCGACCGTGAAACACGCCCATCACTCTTTCGATATAGACACACCAGGCAAGGACTCATTTGAGCACCGCAGCGCAGGCGCGAGTGAGGTTATCGTAGCGTCGGCAAAACGTTGGGCAATCATGCATGAAAACCTCGACGAGGCTGAGCCTGCGCTCGAAGAGCTTCTGGCCAAGCTGTCGCCTGCCGATATAGTCTTAGTCGAAGGCTTCAAGAACGGGGCACACACAAAAATAGAAGTTCACCGGCCGGAGACCGGCGCCGAACTGATCTACACTACGAACACTTCCATCGTCGCTGTCGCATCCGACTCAATACTTTCGGCCGGCGCGGCTTGTGGCATTCCGGTGCTCGACCTTAACGACACTGCCGCCATTGCCGATTTTGTGATTTCGCATTGCGGTCTTGCTGGACGCCCAGAGGAAACTGTCTGATATGGCGCAGCTTTCCGACGATTGTTTTGCCTTTGGCGGCGAACTGATGCGCACCGATGAGGCGCTGGCGCTACTGACCGACCAGCTATCGGTCGTGGTCGATCAAGAAAGCGCATCACTCCGGGACGCGTCTGCACGCATACTGGCCAAGGACGTCACCTCGGCCTGCGCGGTGCCGCCCCATGATAACGCCGCTGTCGACGGTTATGTGGTCCGCTTCAAAGACCTCGCGGCACAGGGCGAGACGCGGCTTGAACTGGCCGGACGCATCGCGGCGGGAGAAATTTCCACGATGCCAGTCGGTCCGAGGCAGGCCTTTCGGATCTTCACAGGGGCGGCCATGCCCGCGAATGGCGACACCGTGCTGATGCAGGAAGATTGTCGCGAGGACAACGGCCATGTCATCATCCCACCTGGCATCAAACAGGGGGCCAATAGGCGCTTCGCTGGCGAGGATATCGCGGTTGGTGACGTAATCCTGAAGGCAGGCACAAAACTCCGCCCCCAAGAAATCGGCCTAGCCGCGTCGATCGGCCTCAAAGCTCTGACGGTATATCAACCGGTACGCGTTGCGCTATTTTCTACCGGAGACGAAATACGCGATGCTGGTGACGCGCTACCACCCGGTTGCATATATGACGCTAACCGCTATTCGGTTGGCGCCGCGCTGGAACGGCTTGGATGTATTGTCGCCGATCTTGGCATTCTGCCCGATTCCTACGATGTTGTCCGCGATACCCTTGCGGCAGCGGCGGAAAACCACGACCTAATCATGACCTCGGGCGGGGTGTCGACAGGCGAAGAAGACCATGTTCGCGGAGCGATCGACGCGCTAGGTAAAATACATTTCTGGCGTCTGGCGATCCGTCCAGGACGCCCCTTAGCGCTTGGCCAGATCGGCAATGTGCCTTTCGTCGGCCTGCCCGGTAACCCGGTCGCGGTTCTGGTCACCTTCATGCGCTTTGCGCGACCTGCCGTCCTACAGCTAGGTGGCAGCCTCGAGACCGAACCTATGATGTATCGCGTGCGTGCAGGCTTTCCGATGAAAAAGAAGCTTGGACGACGAGAATGGCTGCGCGTCCGACTCGATCGCGACACGGATGGCGCACCGATTGCTCAAAAATTCCCGCGCGACGGCGCGGGAATTCTAACCTCGATGGTTGAATCCGACGGTCTAGTTGAGCTTCCCGAGGATTTGACTAGCTTTGAGGTTGGAGCCATGTTGGATTTTCTGCCCTTCAACGAGATTGGATAATGCAGGTACTATATTTCGGATGGGTCAAATCTCGGATTGGCATCAGCAAGGAAACGCTATCGCCACCGCTCGAGGTTACGAACGTGGTCACCCTGATTGACTGGCTCAAAGGCCAAGGCGACGGCTATGCCGCTGCCTTCAATGATGCCGCCTCGCTGCGCGTGGCTGTCAATCAGGAGGTAGCGCCGCTCGATACGGTGATTTCGGACGATGACGAGGTCGCAATATTTTCGCCAATGACAGGAGGCTGAACAGAATGATTCGGGTACAGACCGAAGATTTTGATATTGGCGCCGAGATAACCCGTATAGGAGCGGACAATACCGAGATTGGCGGGCTCGCTAGCTTTGTCGGTCTGGTGCGTGATTATGCAGGCGACGAGAAAATCAGCGCAATGACGCTAGAGCATTATCCAGGGATGACCGAAAAAGAGCTGTTTAAGCTCGAAACCGAAGCTCGCGAACGTTGGGATCTACAAGAAGTTTTGATCGTGCATCGCTACGGCAGGTTGAAACCTGGCGATCGCATTGTCTTGGTGGTAACCGCGTCAGCGCATCGCAAAGCGTCGCTTGAAAGCTGCCAATTTCTGATCGACTGGCTAAAAACTAAGGCACCGTTTTGGAAACTGGAAGATCGCGAATCCGGCGCCAAGTGGGTTGATTCCCGTGAACAAGATACGGTCGCCGCTGACAAGTGGGTATAGGTGACGGAAGCCTGGGCGTTGTCACCCTCCATCGTCAGTAAATTGCTGGCTTATCGGCCGCCAGATGTCTGCTCTGGGGCCCATTCCTAGCAGCCTAAGGCTCCAGCTGACGGCACGGGGCCGGGGCAGGGTCACGTTTATCAACCTAGAGCAATTGACCTCTTAGGCTGCTACTTCGCTCAACTCGCCGCGGACCAGAGCATCATAATCCTCCAGCAGGGTGCGGGTGATCGTGCCGACCCCGAATTTATGGTCGTCAATCTCGCTTACCGGTGTCACTTCCGCCGCCGTGCCGGTAACGAAAATCTCGGATGTTTGCGCAAGTTCCTCGGGCATGATCGCGCGCTCGATCACCTCATAGCCGTGTTTCTTCGCAATCCCTATCACGGTCCGGCGCGTGATGCCGTCAAGGAAGCAGTCCGGCGTCGGCGTGTGAATTTTGCCGTTTTGGATTAGGAAAATATTGGCGCCCGTAGATTCCGCGATCTGTCCGCGATAGTCGAGCATCAGCGCATCATCATAACCCTTTGCCTCGGCCTCGTGCTTGCTCAGCGTGCAGATCATGTAAAGACCGGCCGCCTTGGCATGTACTGGTGCCGTTTCGGGTGCCGGGCGGCGCCATTTAGTCGTGCATAGACGAATTCCTCGCATTCGGGCCTCCGGCGAAAAATAGGAAGGCCATTCCCACACCGCAATCGCTACATTAATTTTGGTCTCTTGGGCCGACACTCCCATCATTTCGCTGCCACGCCACGCAACAGGACGCACATATGCATCAGCAAAGCCCTGCGAGGCCACGGTATCACGGGTCGCTTGCTCGAGCTCTTCGCACGAATAGGGAATATCGAAACCAAGCTCTTTTCCTGAATCGATGAGACGCTGCGTATGTTCGCGCAGCTTGAAAACCGCGCCGTTATAGACTCTCTCGCCCTCAAAAACGCAGCTCGCATAGTGCAGACCGTGCGATAATACATGTAGCTTGGACTCTTGCCAGGGCACTAGCGCGCCGTTGTACCAGATATTACCGTTCTGATTATCGAAGTTCAGCATGGCGTTTGTTACTCCGCAGCTCGTCTTGAATACACTTTGTTAAGATTAAAGGTTGCAGTTTATAACATTCAGAGGCATATATGTCAATATGACTGACATAAAATCCAAATGCAATCCTGTCTTTCTCCGAGAAGAAAATTTGCGCGAGGGAATCGAGTTGCTGTATTTCGCCTATCGAGACTTTACTGCTGAACCAGATGCTATCCTGGCCGAATACGGTTTTGGCCGTGCCCATCACCGGGTAATTCATTTTGTCGGTCGCAATCCACGCATGACGGTCTCTGAACTGCTGGCGATTCTTAAAATTACAAAGCAGAGCTTGTCGCGCGTTCTCGGCCAGCTTGTGCGCGAGGGGTTTATTGTCCAACACGAAGGCACGGAGGATCGCCGCCAGCGCTTGCTCGAACTCACCCCCCCGGGCGTTATCCTCGAGCGCCGGCTTTCGAGCTCTCAGAGAAAGCGCTTCGCCGAAGCTTATAGCAATGCCGGCGCCGAGGCAGTCGAGGGCTACCGAAAGGTGCTGATAGGCATGATCTCAAAGGAAGACCGCGAACGGGTCTTTGGACCAAAGCCGGAACAGAACAACCAATAACGCGCTTGGGACCAACTCTCGGCTGATCAATCAAAAAATTTAGCTATTTTCCACTGGACTGCAGACAGAGCCGTTCAGACAAGCTATCAACTTGCAACGAATCTGAAAACCAACGATGAAAAGTGCAGGAGAAAATTTATGGCACAGGCCGAAGCAAGACATATCCTGGTTGATACTGAGGAGCGTTGCGAACAGCTCAAAACGCAAATTGCGGGTGGAGCCGATTTCGCAGACGTTGCTAAAGAGCATTCTTCTTGCCCTTCGAGCGCTAATGGAGGCGACCTCGGTTCGTTCGGCCCAGGCCAGATGGTGCCAGAATTCGACAAAGTTGTCTTCAGCGCGCCAATCAACGAAGTTCAGGGGCCCGTTAAAACCCAGTTCGGCTATCACCTGCTCGAAATTACGAGCCGGACCGACTGAAAGACCTGCGGCAGATCTTGGGCCCTTCTCAACCGAAACCGCTTCAAAACTTTAATCTTACCTGCGAAATATAGAACCGCCTGGCCGCCAATGCCGTGGCGATCGCCCTCGTCGTCGCAGACCAGTGCACCGCCACGCCGCGAAGTCTGCCAAGCCTCAATGCGGGTTTTGCAAAGCCGTTGGGCCCAATAGGGTGTCAGCGTAAATGGGCCGAGCCTGTAACCGGGTCGTCGGGCACGCTGAAGGACGGGCCGATAAACCGCGAGCCGAGATCGACCGCATGACCCGGCGCCGTCGCGATCACCCCGCGCGGATGCAGCGTGGCAATCACACCCAGGTCCGGTGCTAGTTCCGCGACATCGGTTTCGCTATCTAAGACGGCCATATATTTGGGGCCTTTGAGAAGCGCGGCGGAGGTGGCCCGGAGCCCATCGGCAAGTGCCGGCGCGCAATTAACCACAGGACCTGAATAGGCCGGCAGGTCAAGAAATAACCTGTCTGCCTCACGTGATTCTGTCATCTCATCGCTCCGGGTCTGGAAGCGGATTGTGTCGTTATCGGGCGCGAGACGTTCGAAAACCGGGAAGGCGGAGGCGTCTATGAAAAAAGGCAGTGTCGGAAAGATTATTCTCGGACGCCAAGGCCTGCAGCACATCCTTGTCAATCCAGGCACCGGGGGAACAAACCGCTGCAGGGTTGCCGCTGTATATGCGGTCGGTGAACGCATCATTCTAGAAAACGGATAGTTCCATTGCCGTTAGATACCCTCGAAAGCCGATACCGTATGGCCATGATCGATAGGGCCGTGGCCGCCGCCGAACCCAGGCGCACCTTTGATCGCTGCCACGACATATGCCTGTGCGCGGCCAACTGCTTGGGGCAGGGCTAAACCCTGTGCTATGCCAGTGGCTATGGACGAGGCCAGCGTGCATCCGGTCCCATGAGTATGCGTTGTATCAATCCGTTGTGTCTCGAAGATGTAAAAACCATCATCGTCGAGCAGAACATCAAACAAATCGTCTCCCTTCATGTGCCCGCCTTTTACCAGAACAGCGCTGGACCCAAGAGCTTTCAACGACTCGGCGGCGGTTTTCATATCTTCGATGGTCTGCAGGGTTCCCGGTGCCCACTGGAGAATGTCTTCGGCTTCGGGAATATTCGGGGTAATTACCCTGGCCAACGGCAACAACCTGTTCCTCAGGGTGGCGACAGCATCTGTGCTTAGCAAAGATGCACCCCCTTTAGCGACCATGACCGGGTCAACGACAACCGGAATGCCGACCGCCTCGGTTTCTAGCACAGCGCAAACCGCGTCGATTACCTCTGGGCTATGCAACATGCCGGTCTTCAGGCTATCTGTGCCAATATCCTTCAGCACAACACGCATTTGGGTCTGGATAAATCCTATATCGACCGGAAAAATATCATGTACCCCAAACGTGTTCTGTGCCGTGAGCGCGGTGATTGCGGTCGCCGCAAATCCTCCAAGAGCCGTAACGGATTTGATGTCGGCCTGAATGCCTGCACCGCCACCAGAGTCCGACCCGGCAACGATGAGTACACGACCTTTCATTAGAAGCGTTTGCCCGATACTTGCTCGATCGCGGTGACAATATCGGTCACCACACCCTGAACTAAGGTAGCGTCTTCTCCCTCCGCCATCACGCGGATCAGCGATTCCGTGCCAGACTTGCGCAACACTATACGTCCGGAATTGCCGAGCCGAGCTTCACCGGCTTTCACAGCATTTATCACCGAGGTCTCCTCAAGTGGTGGATTGCCGATAAAACGGACATTTTCGAGAATCTGTGGCAGCGGGTCGAACCGACGGCCCACTTCGCTCAGTGGACGGCCTGTCTGAACCAGAGCCGACAGCACTTCGAGCGCGGCAATCAAGCCATCTCCGGTTGTCGTGTATTCGCTCAGCACAATATGACCAGATTGTTCTCCACCAACATTAAAGCCATTGGCGCGCATCTGCTCAACAACGTAGCGGTCACCAACCTGGGTCCGCACGAGTTCCAGCCCAAGCCCCTGTATATAATGTTCAAGGCCAAGATTTGACATCACGGTTGCCACTACACCACCACCGGTCAGCCGGCCGTCTCGATGCCAGGACTCCGCCACTGTCGCCATAAGCTGATCGCCATCAATCAATGTGCCGGTCTCGTCCGCGACCAGCACACGGTCTGCATCGCCATCCAGCGCGATGCCAATATCGGCGCCTTTCTCGCGTACCATTCGGCACATGGTTCGAGTATCGGTGCTACCGCAATTCTTGTTGATATTGAAACCATCCGGCTCAACCCCGTAGGTCACGACGTCTGCCCCCAGTTCCCACAACGCTGTCGGCGCAACCTTGTAGGCCGACCCGTTGGCACAATCGACGACGACCTTCAGCCCGTCGAGACGAAGTCCACGGGGGAAGGTATTTTTTACGAATTCTATGTAGCGGCCTTCGGCATCGTCCAGCCGCTTAGCACGGCCAAGAGCATCAGGTCCCGCAAGCGCCTGGTGCATCTCCGCCTCAATCATGCTCTCGATGTGTTCCTCGGTCTCGTCGGAGAGCTTATAGCCATCCGGGCCGAACAGCTTGATACCATTATCATAAAACGGGTTATGCGACGCCGAAATCATCACGCCGAGATCAGCGCGCAGGGAGCGGGTAAGCATGGCAACCGCGGGTGTTGGCATCGGGCCGGCGAGGATAACATCCATCCCCATGGCCACAAACCCCGCCGCCAGAGCGGGTTCAAGCATATAGCCGGACAACCTAGTGTCCTTGCCGATCACAACGGTATGGCGATGGACTCCACGGGTAAATATCCGACCAGCCGCCATCCCAACTTTAAGCGCGGTTTCCGCAGTCATCGGATAAGTGTTCGCCGTACCGCGAATACCGTCGGTACCGAAATATTTTCGTGCCATGACTTACTGCCCTATCCGCGTTTACATAAACCTTCTGCGGAAACACCGCCGTTATACCAAGGAACACATTTCTATTCACGCCTTTGTCACAAAGGATTGCCCGTGTGCGCGTCCCAGATAGCGATTGCCTCTACCGCAGCCGCGACATCATGTACTCGGTGTATCTGCACACCCCGAGAAAGGGCAAGCATTGTCGCCGCCACCGTCGCGGGCAGCCGGTCTCGGGGGTTTTCTACACCGGTAATACGGCCAATGAAGCTTTTGCGCGATACACCGATAGCGACAATGCAGCCAGTCCCGTGGAAGGCGCCGACCCGCTGGAGGATTTCCATGTTGTGGCCGTCGGATTTTCCGAATCCGATACCGGGGTCGACTGCTATCCTATCCCGCGATATTCCCCCTGCCACACATACCTCTACACGCGCCGAAAGCCACTCGAAAATGTCGTAGGATGCGAGCCGGTATAAAGGTGTATGCTGCATGGTCTCGGGACTTCCTTGCATGTGCATCAACACCACCGACGCATCAGACGCGGCAAGCACTTCAAGCGCGTCACAATCATTGGACAGCGCCGAGATATCATTGACAATTCCAGCACCCGCATCGATCGCGGCCTGCATCACCAAGCTTCGCCGCGTATCAACGGACACGGTTATACCGCCGGACACTGCAGCTTCGATCACCGGAATCACGCGGGTGATTTCCTCCTCCACCGTTATAGGCGGCGCGCCTGGCCGGGTGGACTCACCACCAATATCTATTATCGCCGCCCCTTCGGCTGAGAGCTTCAAGGCCTGGTCAACCGCCCGGGCCGGATCAAAAAAATCTCCGCCGTCAGAGAAACTATCCGGGGTCACGTTCACCACGCCCATAACCACGGGGCGCGTTAAATCGATCCCAGCAAATGGCGCACGCCCGGGCTTTAGAGTTACCACCGCATCCGGCTCCTCCACTGCGGGTGCATAATCAAATCGTATATCGGCCTTGTGCTTGGTCAGCGTCTCTACTGCTGAGAATGCGACGGGCCCACCCGCGAGAGTAAACGCCGTGCCCTCGGAGACTGCACGGGCAGCTGTATCACCCGTCAACAACCCAATCGGATTGAACACGTGCAGCCCGTCGTTAACGCAGACCAACGTGGCCAACGCTTGGGTCGCGGACGGTTACTGTCCCAAAAACCGTCAAAACCGCAATCAGGTTCCTGGCTGGGGCTCAGGCTCCATGCCGCCAGTGTCTTTGCCGCTGTCACGAGATTTCTTACCTGATGTCGGCACCGAAGATTTCCGCGCCGCCCCGACAGGCGGGTCGTCCGGTGAAGGACGGACAATATCCTCGCCACGCAGCAAAGAGTTTATATCTTCTCCAGACAGGTTTTCATATTCGAGCAACGCCTCAGCGATCTTTTCGAGATCTGCTTTGCGCTCTGTTAAAACCTTGCGGGCGGTGATTTCCGCATCAGAGATCAGGCTGCGGACTTCGGAATCGATGAGATCAGCCGTCTGGTCTGACATGTTCTTTTGCTGCGTAACGGAGTGGCCGAGAAAGACTTCTTCCTCATTTGCCGAGTAGCGCAACGGCCCAAGTTTGTCGGAAAACCCGTACTCGGTAACCATACTTCTGGCGAGCCCGGTTGCCTGCTGAATATCATTGCCTGCGCCAGTCGTGACGTTATCTTCCCCGAAGATCAGTTCTTCCGCTACACGGCCACCAAACATCATGGCTAGCTTAGAAGTCAGTTCGACCTTCGAATAGCCGTACTTATCGCGCTCAGGCAGAGACATAGTTACTCCGAGCGCCCGGCCGCGCGGAATGATCGTTACCTTGTGCAGCGGATCGTGCTTCGGCACGGACAGGGCAACTAGGGCGTGGCCTGCCTCGTGATATGCGGTCAGAGCTTTTTCGTCCTCGGTCATGACCATAGAACGCCGCTCGGCGCCCATCATGACCTTATCTTTCGCGTCTTCGAACTCGGCCATGGTGACCAGACGCTTGTTCTTGCGGGCAGCGAGCAGGGCTGCCTCGTTAACGAGGTTTGCGAGGTCTGCGCCGGAGAACCCGGGTGTGCCACGGGCGATTACCTTGGCATCCACGTCAGGCGCCAGCGGCACTTTTTTCATGTGCACCTTAAGGATCATCTCGCGGCCGAGCACATCAGGATTGGGGACCACGACCTGACGGTCGAAGCGGCCCGGGCGCAGAAGCGCCGGGTCTAGCACATCGGGACGGTTGGTAGCAGCGATCAGGATGACACCTTCGTTGGCCTCGAAGCCATCCATTTCGACCAACAGCTGATTGAGCGTCTGTTCGCGTTCGTCATTGCCACCGCCGAGTCCTGCACCGCGATGACGGCCCACCGCATCGATTTCGTCGATGAAAATGATGCAAGGGGCGTTTTTCTTGCCCTGCTCGAACATGTCGCGCACACGACTAGCGCCGACACCGACAAACATTTCAACAAAATCAGAACCGGAAATCGTGAAGAAGGGTACGTTCGCCTCGCCCGCAATCGCCCGCGCTAACAATGTTTTACCGGTACCCGGCGGGCCAACGAGCAGCACACCTTTTGGGATTTTCCCGCCGAGGCGCTGAAATTTCTGTGGATCGCGCAGAAATTCGACAACCTCTTCCAGCTCCTGTTTAGCTTCCTCGATACCCGCTACGTCTCCGAAGGTTACCCTGCCCGAGCGTTCAGTCAGCAGACGTGCCTTAGACTTACCAAAGCCCATCGCCTTACCGCCGCCGCCTTGCATCTGCCGCATGAAAAAGATCCACACACCGATTAGCAGCAGCATCGGGAACCAAGAGATCAGAATATTCAATAACGACGGAGAACCGTCATCCATCGGCGCAGCTTTTATAACGACGCCGCTTTTGTCGAGCTTGTCGACCAGATTAGGATCTCCCGGCGCGTAGGTGGAGAGCGTGCGGCCATCCTTGCGGACCGCCGTGATATTTCGTCCCTTGATTGTCACCTCACTGATCTGGCCACCTTGAACGTCGGCGAGAAAGGTTGAGTAAGGAATACCGTCCCGCCCGCTGTTGCCCGAGGGCTGCTGGAACAAATTGAACAAGGCGACTAGCAACAAGCCGATGATGACCCAAAGGGCGAGATTTTTACCGAAGTTATTCAATGACCCTGCTTCCCCGAATGCGACCAGGTTACTGGCCGCATCCTATCCAACTTTACGTGACCTGAATGCCTTGGTCAGACCATTACGGCGCCTACGTCAGCGCTCAGCTCACTCCATTACTTACGCGTATTGTAGTTCCATTAGATATAAGATAATGCGCCTGAACCGTTAAACAACCCGAAACAGTTGCCCATTGAGAGGAGGCTTCGGCAGAAAACGTGTGTTTTTGATAATTTTCTCAATGAGTTGGCCCGACTTATAGCGGAGATGCGGCACTTCGACTACATTTTCGTCCCGCCAGATTGCTGGCAATGCATAGCGGACAGGTCCCGGAATACCGCGATATGCGGTCAATTTGGTGCGATCCGTCAGCGAAACAATCTGCTGCCAGCCATCTTCTCCTAGGGCGCTCAGCCGATATACTCCCGTTCCGCTAACGCGGTCTGGTTTGGGCGCAAATACAATGGCAAACCGGCCATCCCAAACGACACGGCGCCCGGCATCCACCGCCAGGCTGTGGCGAACCGTGTGGTGTTCTCGGCGGATCAGAAAATTTTCTTTTCGGACACCGATAACGCAGTTCCCCAGCGTCCGAGGCAAAAAGTCTCTGTTATACAATAGATCCGCCATCAGCCGGTCCAGCGATTCTCGCCGGGGCGGGTAGTCGAGACCCCCAATAGATGTTAGCACCGCTGAAACGAGGCCCTTGGCCATCTCCGGTTCGACGCCTCCCAGCCCAGCACGTGCGATCGCTGCGTATCCCTCCTGGTGAAAATCTACTATTTCATTAGCAAGCTCTGCAATCGCGTTCTCCCGGGTTCCACGAATGTCGCCAAAGATCCTGACAGTATTCGCAATCGCCGCTACCGGCACACCATGATCCACCAGCTGTTTCAGCTTGTCCCGCATGCGGATTCGCGCGAAACGACGGTCTAAATTGCTAGGATCGGTTATCGTCTCGAGCGCCCTCGCGGCAGCAGTTGCATTGATGCGCCACCGCGGCACGTCAAGCAATGGCCGGATTAAGCGCACACCATCTCGATCTGATACCAATGGCATGGCAGCCAGCCCGTCAACCCCGCTACCGCGGCTCATCCGCATCAGGAACGTCTCGACTTGGTCATTCTGCGAATGGGCGACAAGGAGATCGCGACAACCGTGCGCTCGGCACCAATCTTCTAGAAGGGCGTATCGGGCGGTCCGAGCCGCCGCCTGAATACCCCGGGCCGGTTTTTCGCCAACCCAGACCAACGTTTCATGGGGAATGTCGTGTGCAGAACACCAGGCCGCAACCAGCTGAGCCTCAGTGCTGGACTCGGTCCGAAGGCCGTGATCCACAGTCAATGCCGTGATCGCCGTACCAGTTTCTGCACCCCAATCGGAAGTCAGGGCCAGAAGCGTCATGCTGTCGACACCGCCTGACACGGCCACAGCCACCGTCAAGGTATCTACGCCCGAAAAGCGTCCAGCGGCGCGCATAAGCTCAGAAAATTCGGCCGTCGAAATGGAAGCGGAAGCAGCGGCGCTCAACGGCACTTGGACCTGCTCCGTTCTCGCTGAACACGGGTTTTCAGCCTCGCATCGGCCTTTGGAAAGGTGGAAAGTAATCGCGAGTAAGCCATACAGGCTTCGCGGCGTTTTTCCAGCCGGTCCAGCGACATTCCGAGTTTGAGCAAGCTGTCGGGTGCCTTTTTGCCTGTAGGAAATTTTTGGAAGCCCTCGGCAAATGCGAAAGCCGCATCTTGATAGTTTTTGCGGACATAAAATGTTTCGCCCAGCCAGTACTGCGCATTCTCGGCCAAACCATCTTTCGGATTGATTTGAATAAATGCCTTGAGCGCGGTCTCGGCTCTGGCAAAGTCTTGCTGTTTCAGCATGAGCGACAACGCGTAATCGTATTGTTCTTTGGGCGTCCCCGCGGGTAGCACAGGCGCGGACTTCGACGCCTGAGGCGCAACATTTACAGCGCCGTCTGGGCTTGAAACCGCCAAATTTTTGGGAATAGTACCGAGAATGCGCGGCGCACGCCCTCGGGCGGAAGACAGCACCCTACTCTTATTAGTTTGCGGGGCTGTGGGCGGCGTCGGTTGAACCGCGGCAGGCGGCCACAATGTTAGATCGGCATTCGCCCCGGGGGAAGCGCCTCGCAATGCGGCGCCCGACTGCGCACTGCCTTCGAGCGTCGCCAAACGCTGATCCATATCAGCGATCAGTTTTTCGAGACGCGTCTCTATCTTTTGAGCGCGAAAACCGATTTTCTCAACACGCCCGGTAAGCTTTTGAAGTTCTTTCTCGAGTTGGGTAACACGGATGGAAATTCTCGCGGCGTTGCGTGGATCGCTCGCCGGGGGCGTCGGCGGTAAAAGAGCCGACGGGGGCGACACATCGCCCTGATAAACTTGACGCTGCAGGGTCGATAGTTCGCGCTGAAACCGATCTACTCGGTTAAGGAGTTCCTGAACCCCGGTGTTCTGCGCCTGCGCCGGGGCCGGCATCAGCATTACTGACAGACACAAAAGTAGTCTGCAAAAAAAGCCGGCACACTCCTCTGACGGAGGACGAAAATTGAAAATTGTGAGTAGTCTAATGGTGCCGTGCTGTTGCTTCGCCATTACTAACCATGACCTAGTAGACGTGTTTCTGAACTATTGAACGAACGGTATTTTCTAAATTCGACCATCCGAAAATCTCAGTCCCGCAGAGCGGACTCAAAGCCCAGCTCTGGATCCCGGCCCAAATATCTCGCTACATCATGGCGGGAATGTGGCACCTGGCATCCACGCGACACCAATACATATCCGCTTCATGCCGCCAACAGCCAGTGTAGCTATCAACCAGTGCCCCCCTCGACAACCGTGACGCCGCGGCGGTTACGCGTCCAAGCGTCCTCGGTGGATGCGGGATCGACGGGGCGTTCCTTTCCGTAGCTAAGCGTCTTCACCCTGTTCGGATCGACGCCAAGGGCAATCATGTAATCTCGAACCGAATTGGCCCGCCGCTCGCCGAGCGCCAGGTTGTACTCTCGAGTGCCGCGTTCATCAGTATGGCCTTCGATGGTAATCGTCACACCGGGAAAGCGTTTAAGCCAGGTAACCTGATTCTCGATAGTCGTCTGAGCGTTGGGCGACAGATCGAAGGCGTTCAGCCCGAACAAAACACGATCGCCCACATTAACGACGAAGTCTTCCGCACTACCGGGCGCCTGTGCAATTACTTGCTGGCTGGTAACTGGCCTGTCGGTGACCGAACCGCCGGTCACCGGCCCGCCGGTGACCGGCCCGCCAGTGCCTCTCTGGCTCGCCGAGACGGCAGATGAGGAACCATCACCGGTCGCACTGGATTTTACGTCCGGTGACGATTCGCACGCCGCGAGTGCAAGTCCGGTCAACGCACAAATGACATATGAGAATCGCATCAGATTATCCCCCAATTGGATTTTGGCATGGAGTTGGAAGTCAGTATAATTGTAGGTGGTAATAATAGTTCTGGCAGTCTGAAATCACAAGATTTATCAATGGTATGTGGCGCTAATTTTCCTTAATCGCGAAGGAAAATTAGAGCTCCAGAAAATCATAGTCATTTAACCAACGGCGACCATGCCGGGTCGGACCCTCCAGCCGGTATATTGACCACACGTTCATTGTTACCCGTCAGATCAATCGAATAAAGCTTAGAGCTACTTCCGATGCGCCTGTTCCCTCGGCTCTCCCGGAAATACATCAGCACGCGTCCGTTAGGCGCCCAAGTAGGACCCTCTACATGAAACCCCTCGGTCAGCAGACGTTCGCCCGATCCGTCCGGGCGCATGACCCCGATCGAGAACACCCCTCTATGTATCCGGGTAAAAGCGATCAGATCGCCTCGCGGCGACCAGACCGGCGTCGAATATTCGCCTTTACCGAAGCTAATTCGTTTCACCCCGCTCCCATTCGCGTTCATCACGTATATTTGTTGCGCGCCGCCTCGGTCGGACGTGAATGTGATCCTCCGCCCATCCGGCGCGTAGGACGGAGAGGTATCGATCGACGGGTGCCGAGTCAGCCTGACCACGTCGCGGGTCCCCAAATCCATCGAATATATTTCCGAATTACCATCCTTTGCCATGCTCATGATCACCTCTTTACCGCTGGGCGAGAAACGTGGCGCAAAAGTCATACCCTCGAAATTGCCGAGGACTTCCTGCTGACGCGTATCTATATTGTAAATATAGACCCGGGGCTGGCCTGTTCCGTAAGACAGATAGGTAATCTCCTGCGCCTTAGGCGAGAAGCGCGGCGTCAGCACCAGCGCACCGCCGTCCGTCAGAAAACGGTGATTTGCACCGTCCTGATCCATGATGGCAAGGCGCTTGATACGTTGGTTGGCGGGCCCCTGTTCGGAAATATAAACCACACGGGTATCAAAATAACCGCTTTCGCCTGTGATCCGCTTGTAGATCTCGTCAGCGATGATGTGTGCCACTCGGCGCCAGTTATCCGGAGCGGTAAAATAGACAAACCCAGTCATCTGCGTGCCGCCTAAAACATCCCACAGGCGGAATTCTACCCTGAGCCGGCCGTCTTTCTGAGCTTCAGCGCTTCCCACGACCAGCGCCTGAGCATTTATCAGGCGCCAGTCGCCGAAACGCGGCTGAACCTGACGCCCCGATATTTTTTGAATGAAGGCACGGCGGTCAATCGGTTTGAATAATCCCGAACGTTCAAGGTCGGCCGAGATCAAGTTCGCTATATTACGTCCGGTCTCGATTTCCTGCCGGGTCTTGCCGATAAACTTTGGAATAGCGATAGGCAAGGGTTGGGCTGTCCCACGGGTAATGTCGACGCGAAGCTGAGCCCGTGTAGGTGTGTCGGCGGTCGCAACTAGGATGATCGTTGCCAGCGCCGGCGTGCATGCCAGTCGGGCAAATGCCCTGATATTATATAATAGGTTCATTATCCAAGCGCTTCCTTGGGGTCAAACGTGAAGATGATATCTTTCCACATATCGTATTGGTTGTATGGCAATTTGAATGGCGCNCANGTGCGCAATGCGCGNAATGCNCTCTCCGCCATCACCCGAAATGAGGGATCTTTGCCCATCCTCCGCGTATCCTCGACTTTCGGGGAAGCGCCGAGCGTACCGTCGGGATTCATGCGGATACGGATCTCAACCCGCATATTGCCGGCATTCTTTGCCCCTGCGGGTATTGACCAGCACGGAACGACCTGACGATTGACGGATTGTCCGAGACCCGCCGCCATTAAACGCGCCTGCAATGCAGAACGTTTTGGCTTGTCTTCCTTCTGCTTCGCCACCTTGGCGGGTACATAGGCTTTCGCTATTTCCGCGGCCCGGCGATCCTTTGCCAAATTCTTCAGCAAAGACTGAAATTCGTCCGGCTTGGGCGACGGCGGCTTGGGCGACGGCGGTTTGGGCTTTGGCTTTGGCTTTGGCTTTGGCTTTGGCTTTGGCTTTGGCTTTGGCTTGGGCTTGGGCTTGGGCTTGGGCTTGGGCTTGGGCGGTATCTTGGTTTCCAGTTTTTTGGGCGGCGCTGGTTTTGCCTTCGGCTTTGGCGCTGGCTCTGCCTTTTGTTTGGGGTTGGGTTTGGGCAAAGGTTTTGGTTTCGGTATTGGCGCTGGCGGCGGAGATTTTTTTACCATTGGCGGCGGGGGCGGGGGCTTTTTCGCCTTGGTCTTTTGCAGCATTTTGTTTTCGGACTGCTTCGACAGTTCTTCGACTGAGACAACCTCGACCGCGCTCGGCATTAAATCGACACGCTCGGATTGCAATAGTCCGGGCAGCCCAACAATCACCATAACCAAAAATCCGGCGTGCAGCAGTCCAGAGATGATGGCGCCGTACCGCATAGCTCACTTGGTCCCTCCGGCTCTTGGTCCTGATGGCAACTGGGTCAAGAGCGCCACACGGGTAAAGCCGGCCAGATTCACAGTACCCATCACCTCCATCACCTGCCCATAGGCTATCGCCTTGTCGCCGCGCAC
>NZGJ01000026.1 GCA_002689465.1 Rhodospirillaceae bacterium
AGAGGACAAAAGACGCGGCGAAAATTACACCGGCCTGGAATCCGCCACCGGGTCCGAAGTCGCCATGGAACTGCACATACAATGCGAACAACAAGATAAAGGGGAACAGAAGCTTCGTGGTAATACGAAGAACAAGATAATCCTTCATGCTTTGTCCTCGTGATGAGGCTGGGGCTTCCTGCGACCGCGGCGCCAACTTCCGAGAAGCAAGATCACGCCAATACCGGCGGTAAAAATAACCGTCACTTCGCCAAGCGTATCGTAACCCCGGTAGCTCGCGAGGACGGCGGTAACGACGTTCGGAATACCCGTGTCTTTCTTGGTATTTTCAAGATAATAAGGCGCAACATGCCGGTTTGTAATGGCATTTGGATCGCCGAAGCGAGCCATGTCGAGGCTGCCGTATACCAAAACCGCGCCGGTCACAACGCATACAAAGAGCGGCAGGATCGGCTTGTGCGCAGGGGGTTTCTCAATCCGGGTCGTCAGCGCGAGTGTACCAATAAACAGGACGGTGGAAATGCCGGCACCGACGGCGGCTTCCGTAAAGGCTACATCGACCGCATCAAGGACAACGAATATTGAGGCGGCAAGCAGACTGTATATTCCGCTCAGCATCACGACGGCGAGTAGGTTGCGCATAACGACAATGCCGATGACTGTCGCAGCCATCAGGCCGAGAATGATGATGTTGACTGCTTCTTCCATCAGTCTTTTCCATCGGTTTCGGCGTTCTGTGCGATAGGCGCATCCTCATCCAGTATCGGGCGAAGGCCGGACGACCACGCGGCATTGCCCAAGGCATGAGATGACGCGGGACTGGTAAATAGAATGAATAGCAAGATCATGACCAGCTTTGCCGTGATCAGGGAAAAACCGCCTTGAAGCATCAAACCGAACAAGATCAGCATCGCGCCCATCGTATCGGTGATACCGGCGGCATGGCCGCGCGTATATAAATCAGGAAGGCGCAGGACACCGACTGCTCCGACCAGCAGAAAAAACGATCCACCAAGCATCAGCATCCAAGATGCGATATCGATTCCTAGATCCATCAGGTGTTCCCACCGTCATTTGATGATGGCATTTTAGTCACAGGTTCATCAGCAGGATCATCTGCGTTTTCACCCGGGCCAATAGCCAGATTGCCGTACTTGAAATACTTGAGAAGCGCGATGACCCCAATGAAATTAATCAATGCGTAGACAAGCGCGATGTCTAAGAAGTCGGGGCGTCCCATAAGGAAGCCGAGCACCGATATGATAAGTACCGTCTTGGTGCCGAACATGTTGACGGCGAGAATTCGATCATACAGCGTGGGCCCCATGAACGCGCGGAGGAGGGCGAGGAACATTGTGACCACGATGGCGATAGCGGCGGCAGCAAACATCAGCGAGGTCCCTCAAGACCAGTAACGCGGCGATCCATATCGCCGCCTTCGAGCCCCTGAGTGCCCTCGCGGGAGAGGGCGTGAACGAGGATGTAACCGTCCTTTTCGACGTCTATTGAAATCGTGCCGGGCGTCAGTGTGATCGAATTCGCAAAAATAACCAGGCCAAGGTCGGTTTTCTGAGTAGTTTTGATGCGAACCATCGTCGGGCTAATTTTTGCCAGGCCGAGAATACGTTTTGTGACGTCGATATTGGCTTTGATGATTTCCCACAAAAGCCAGGGCCAGTAGATCAACACCTTGGACGTCAGATGTACGGGAACCCCCTCGTGGTCGATCACATCCATCCGTAAGGCAATGAAGACCACGGCGGCGCATGAAAACACCCCCAAACCGATAATTAGCGGCTCGAAGACCCCGGACATTAGAAGCCAGGATGCAAATAGGATCAACCCAAGTGATACCGCGTGAACCAACGCGAAGCCCCGATTCTTCAAGTTCTATCGTACCGACCGACTTTTACGGACGGTTCCCTGCGTGACTGCATTTTTATACAGCNTTNNNTGAATTTACGAGGNTGANANGACTTTATCAATAAGAAGTCGGAATTTTNCCTNTCCGCTTNNATATNNCGNTCNGATCCAAAGAATTACGNNCGTGTAATGCCAAATTTGTACCGCCGTCAGAGGGCCTCCTGCGGCCAATGTTGCGAAGTATTTCAANTNGATAGGTATGATCGCGGGTCAAAAAATATATACGATTTGTGGGGTCGCAGTGCTATAATAATGCCCTAAAAGTGCTCGTTTGTTGTTGGGGAGATCCGGTGTTGTCCGAAAACCTAGCGATTCCAAAATCGATAGAATCGACGNGCATTCGAGGTACCGTNAAGTGGTTCAATGCCGTCCGAGGCTATGGATTTGTATCACCGGAAGATGGCTCGTCGGACGTGTTTTTGCATACAACCGTTCTGAGCCAAGCTGGTTATGAACAAATTCCGCCCGGATCAACGATTGAATGTGTCGCGGTAAAAGGCGCAAAAGGTATGCAATGCCTAACCATTGAGTCGGTGGACACCTCAACAGCAACCGAAGAAGCATCCACGCTCGCCGCGGGAGATATGGTCAGTGCATCCGAACTTACTGCGAATGACGGGGGGGGCTTTATCAAGGCGACGGTGAAGTGGTTTAATCCTCATAAAGGCTTCGGTTTCGTGTGCCCTGACGGCACNGATGGTGACGTTTTTGTTCATATGGCCGCGCTTCGGCGCGCCGGCTTGAACGGTCTGATTACCGGACAAACGGTGGAAGTGCGGCTTGCGGACGGCCCAAAGGGGCTTCAGGCGACCGAAGTAAGGGCAACCGACCCGATTTAGGCTGGGCCTAAAGGGTCGCACATGCTTCTTCAATGTTTAATAAGCGGTTTACTGTAGGGATGGGGTCTGGTCTTGCGTCTCTCAGTCAAAAAACTGGAAGACCCGAGGGCGAGAGGTTATATCAAATTTATGAACAGATTTTTCGTCTTGATCGCTATCCTAACAGGTGTCTTGTGGATATCGCTTAGCACCGTTCAAGGACTGTCGGCGCAGCGGATAAACAAACTAGTGACATTCGGTCGCGAGATGGTGACCATCCGCTCTGGAGGCAAAGCCCATAAATTTTTGGTGGAACTCGCGCTTAGCAAACGACAGCATGCCCAGGGGCTGATGTTCAGGCGCCGCATGGCGCCGGATGCAGGTATGTTATTTGTTTATCGTAGGGAAGAGCCAACGGCGATGTGGATGAAAAATACCTTCATTCCCCTAGATATGCTGTTTATAGCACGCGACGGAACCGTCCGGCGAATTGAAGAGAGGACTGTCCCGATGTCGGAAGCTGTTATCAGTTCTGGCGGGCCGGTAGTCGCGGTGCTCGAGCTTAATGCCGGGACTGCGTCGCGCCTCGGCCTGAGGCCCGGTGGCAAAGTGGTTTCGACGTCGCTTGGGACCCTGCGGTAAGCGCGGTTATCTGGCCGATATAGAGCTTGGACGCATCGTTTGTTGGTGGCCTGCTAGATACCCTGTTTGGCGTTAAATAAGACCGGGCGGCGGTTCTCGCCGGGGCCTATCCTTTAAAGCCCGCTGCTGAACTTTTTTAGCGAGACAGATGTCAACACGGGTAATGAGTGCCAACAGGCGGGGTTTCTGGCGATCGGCGTCTATGCGCGTCCTGACCAAAAGGTCTCCGTCACTAATCTGACCCTCAGTTGGTTCCGATCAAGCGTATCAGCTATTTGCCTTCCAAGCGGGCGGGCGCTTCTCCAAGAATGCGGAAATACCCTCCTGGGCGGCATCAGACAACCGAGCCTTTGCATTGAATAACAGCCCAGTAGAGAGATTGTCTTCAGTAATATCGTAACCAAGAGTCGATATGAGGCGACCGGTATCAGCTATCGCGTCCGGCGACGCATTTAGGGCGCGTTTGGTGTGCGCAGCGACGCGGTGCTCGAGATCATCGTCATCCTGAGCAACCTCGTGAATGAGGCCGGCCATCCGTGCTGTTTCGGTGTCAAACAGGATAGCTGTTTTCGACAAATACCGAAACCAACTCGGTCCAACTCGCGGTAGAATAAAAGCCGCAATTATGCCTGGAACCAAGCCGATTTTTACTTCCGAAATGCAGAATTTCGTATCAGTCTCTGCAATCACTACATCGGCGCAGGAGATTATGCCGAGCCCGCCTGCGACTGCCGCACCGCGTAAAGCGGCGATCACTAGTTTCGGACTACCATTGATTGACCGGTACATGTTCAGCAGATGGCGTGAGTCATCGACCACCTGTTCCTCGGTCTGGTCCAGAACGTCCTTCATCCAATTCAGATCGCCTCCGGCGCAAAAAACTGCACCTTCGCCCCGAATCACTATCACCCGAATACTGTCATCGATATTAAATGCCTCAAAAGCCGCCGTGATCTCTCTGATCATTTCAGGGTTCATCGCGTTTCGGACGTCGGGCCGGCTCAAGGAAATGGTGGCGACAGCGTCGTTTTGCGTGATGGATATCGTTTCGGAAATTGCCATTGATGCTCCTTTGGCGTTAGAGAAGCCGTCTAGGTGGTTTTGGAGGCCTGGATGGCGTCGTATATACGCTTGGGTGTCATGGGTGTCTCAGAGATGGCTGCATCTATACCGGCTGAGAGGAGGGCATCGCGAATGGCATTTGCGACGGCAGCTGGCGGAGCGATTGCGCCACCTTCACCCATGCCTTTCATACCGTATTCTGTCCCCTCNGCCGGGGTGAGCATATGGGTGATCCGAAAGGCCGGCAGGGAAGTCGGGCCTGGCCAGTGGTAATCCGCGAATGTACTGGCTTGCGGTTGGCCGTACTCGTCGTAAGGAATTTCCTCGAACAGGGCGGTGCCGATACCCTGCGCAACCCCCCCAAAAATCTGTCCGTCGACGATCATTGGGTTCACCACGGTGCCGCAATCTTCGGCGACCGCGTAGTTCTCGATCTCGACCTCGCCGGTTTCCGTGTCGACCAGAACGACGGCGGCATGGGTCGAATATGAAAAGACGCCGGATGTAACTTCCGGTTCGTATATCGACGTCTCTTCCAGCGTCGGGTCGGTATTTTTCGGCAGCAGGTCCTGGCGAATATGCGCAAGGCGTGCGATCTCGGAAATGGTGACCGACGCGTCGCTTCCAAAGACGGCTCCGTCGCGCAGTTCCACAGCGACTGGGTCGCACTGCATCAAGTGTGCGCCGATATGTTTTAGGCGCCCGGCAAGTTTGCGGCAAGCATTCGCTGATGCGCCACCCGCCATCACGATTGAGCGAGAGGCAAACGTGCCGTTCCCGTAGCTAGACACCGCGGTGTCGCCGTAGCGGACAATCACATCTTCAAGCGACAGACCAAGTTCTTGGCAGGCAATCTGGGCCAGAGTTGTCTCCATGCCCTGGCCGTGGCTATGAATACCGACCAGAAGTTCAAGTGAGCCATCGCCTGTCATGCGTGCGGTCGCCGTCTCGAAAGCGGGTATCACGGGTGTGCCGCGAATTTTCCATTCCTGTGTGCCGTGNGCCGTCTGCTCCGAATAGCTGGCGAAGCCGATACCGATTAGCCGACCGTCCTCGGCACTCACCGATTGACGTTCTCGCACTGCCTGCATTCCAGCTGCATCGGCAGCTTTCTGAAGGCTTTCGGGGTAATTGCCATTGTCGAACCGCATGCCGCCGGCGCTGGTAAATGGCATTTCTTCGGCTGATACCATATTTTCACGGCGTACCTCATACGGATCGCGCCCAACCGCGCGGGCAACCTCGTCCAGGGTTCGTTCTATGGCAAAACATGCGCCCGGCCGAGCTACACCTCGATAGGGACCAAGCGGCGGCTTATTAGTTGCCACTGTCCAGGTATTGACCGACAACGCAGCCACTCTGTATGGGCCGGGCAGGTTGCGGGCCGCCATACCGGTTTCCATAAACGGCCCCGACGGCCAAATCGAATAGGAGCCTGCATCGACAATCAGGTCGGCCTCAATTCCAAGGATCCGACCACTTTTATTTGCATGGGCGGTTACCCGATACCAGTGCTCGCGTGCCTGATTGTTGGCGGTAATGTTTTCGCGCCGGTCTTCTAGCCAACGCACCGGCCGGTTCATTTTAAGTGCTGCCGCGGCGACCATGATTTCTTCCGGCATCAACCGGTTCTTAGAGCCGAACCCTCCGCCGACATCGGGGGATACGATCCGCAACTGGCGTTCCTTTAGGCCCAAAATCTCTGCGATCCCGACACGCATCAGGTGCGGGCCCTGGGTCGCCATGTTTAGCGTCAGCTCGTCGCGGCGACTATCCCACCCAGCTAGCGCGGCGCGGCATTCGAGTGGGATGGCTGCATGACGGTTCATTCGGAATTCATTCGTGACGGTCACCTCGGCAGCCGCTCGCGCTGCCTCAATATCGCCTCCGTTTACCTCGCGTTCGATATAAACGTTATTGCCCCAGCTTTCATGGATCAACGGTTCGGTTCGGGTGGTCGCATGGCTCATGTCAGTGACCGCCGGCAATTCGTCGATATCCATTGAGATCGTCTGCACAATATCTTCGGCTTCTGCCCGCGTCGGTGCGAGGCAGATGGCGATAGGCTGTCCGACGTAGCGCACCTTTTCCGTAGCGAAGATAGGGAAGTCTGACGCATTGAAGCCGGGTACCCGGGGAACGGCGCGGATCGCTCCTATATCAGGAAAATCTGCAGCGGTAAGTATATGGCATCCCGCGGGAACTCCCGAAATATCGACGCCGCGCAGATATCCGTGGGCAATAGGACTTCTGACTATAGCGGCTTCCCAAACATCGCCGGGCGGGATATCGCCGACGAAAAGAGCGCGGCCTGCAAGATGCCGAGCATCTTCTTTGCGGAGCGGACTGGCGCCGACGCCGTTGGGGTTGGTGTCGTCTAGCGGATTTCTCACGTTACGGCGTTCGCATGTTCGAGGCTCTTAAATAATCCGGCATTCAGGCAATAGGCTCTAGCCTTCGCCGGATCTTCGGCAGAGCGGCGGACGGCGTCGAGTTGTTCTTGCCGGACCGCAGGGTCTTTTGCTTCCATCAGTTTTTTATTGGCGATAGAAGTTGCCTGGACACCTTTCATCTGAGCCTTATGGCGCTGCCGGCTATACAGCCCGAGCAGTTCTTCCGGCGCACCCTCGATTACCCGAGAGAGCTTCTCGCCGAGTGCAACCGCATCATGGATCCCGCCATTCATGCCCAGTCCGCCAATCGGATTATTCACATGCGCCGCATCGCCGGCGACCAGGATATGCCCTTTGTGGAAAGTTTCCACTACCCGCTGATGAACGTGATAGAGGCCTGTATAAATGATGTTGTAATCACCTTCTTTGGGAAAGAATTTTTGCAATCGCCCCTGAACGCCGTCATGCGACAGGCAAACCTCGTCGGTTTCGTCGGCGGGGACGGGGAAGACGGTACGCCAGATACCGGGTGGGCCGTAGCCGTTTACCTTGAAGAGGTTGCACCATTCGCCGGGGTCNGAGAAGAAATTCCGGATACACATAGCCATGCCGGCTTTCTGGAAATCGAAGTCCGAACCGATTTTCACAAATTTTTCGGGGTACGTGAACCCGACGAATTCGATGTCCGCCGCTTGGCGGACGACCGAGCTAAACCCATCGCAACCTACGACCCAGGGCGTGCGTATAGTTTCAACTTCGTCTTCCTGATTGTTGAACGAGATGGTAGCGCCGTCCGCATGTTGTTCGACGCCGGTCACTGCAGATGAAAAGCGGTACTCGACATCGGGTGTTTCGCCGATCTCGGCGATAATGGTCTCAACAAGTTTGAATTGCTCATATTGGATAACGTAGGGAAAATCCGTCATGTCGGACAGCATCGAGAAATCGAACTCGGCCACAAGCTCCCCCGACAGACGGTCGCGGTAATGGAAAGTCGGCGAGATCAGGCCGCGCTCGTGAATCTCTTCCGTAATGCCCAGCTCTTTCAGCATTTCCAGAGATGAGGGCTGGATTGCGGCGGCGCGTTGGTCCTCGATCGGCCCGTCAGCGCGTTCCAGCAGCGTGACGGGGACGCCTTTCCGGTAGAGGGCCAGCGTCAAGACCATCCCGACTGGACCGCAGCCAACGACAACCACCCTTTCTCCCGATTTCAAAGCCATCGCACTAACATCCCTTTAGAACTAGTGATACTTTAGCCCGGCTTGCCGGGCGGTCAACATGTCGAAGAAACTGATCGGGTTGCACGGAATCTAGCTGTTAAGGTATTGCCGATGACTTAAGCCTTCAGGTCGAGCTGCAGTTGCGCCATGAACGTCACAAATGAGTGTATGCCAAGGGCCGCGAAGGCCTTTTCGTCCATCTCGATCAAGGCCCGCTTTTCTGCACTAGGCATATCCAGCTCGGCGACGAAAGCCCCGCGATCTGCCGCAAATCGAGCGCGCGCTGTCGCGTCATTCGCTATCCGATGCAGCGCTTCGGTCAGCACCACCCTGTCGGCAGCAATAGCTGCGTAATGGGGAGCAGTCTTATCGGCCGTCTGTTCGGACCACCAGGCTAGCGTCGCATAGTTATGATGCCAGCTAGGATCGAACGAGACAGCATCGGGAACCCGCTCTCCGAGCATGCCGGCGGCTACGGACCAGCAGCGGAGCTCGATATTACCGGTATCGTCGAGGCGCTTGTCGTCAAGGGACAGTAACCAACGCAGATTGCCGGCGCTCAGTTCGCGCATCAGTGTGAGGTCGAACTCGGTAGCCGGACTATCATAGCGGTCAGTTCCAGGGAAATGCGAGAGGCCGCCACTCGAGACAACTACTGCGCGAACGTCCATTGCGTGTAGCGCCCGGTCGATCGCCTGGCCCAGATGGTAGCACCGTTCCATCCGGGGTTGCGGTGGCACATAGGCGTTTATATATATCGGAATGACGGGGCCGGTCATTTCAAGGAACGTCAGCGGAATGCCGAAAGCGTAGTCGAGGTCAGCCGTACTGGTAAAAGCGGGGTCGAATTTTTCGTCCTGCAGATAGCGTACAAGGTCGGTCGCGATTTCGCTTTCCACATCGAAGCGGAAATCTCGGCCGGCGAATTCCCCTCTCGCCTGCTTGCCGCGGTGGATGGCGAAGGAGGGGACGCAATGAAGTAGGAACTGGTTGGCGTGGTCGTTGGCAACGATTAGGGTAACGTCCGGATTGAGCGCTTTCAGTTTGTCGCCATTTTCAGCCGCGAGGCGGCGCACCCGTTCGATAGTATCCTTGTCTTCGCTCTCTGGCAGAGTGAAAAACTGCGGTGCGTGGGCCATACAGACGCCCCCGACAACTCCGTTTTTATCTGACATTATGCTAATCTCCCTGAAACTGAGGGTGAAAGTCGGCCAGATGTCCGTTCACGTGTAAAGGCCGCAGAACTTATACAATTACTACAACGCGTTAGGTGAAATTTTGGCGGGCGTCAGAAAGTCCTAGGCCGGTTTGACCAATTGCCGCTGAGCCGTCGGTTAACTTTCGATCTTGGGTGCGGGCAAAGGGCAACGTCTAGTTGACGTTTTAAAATATATCCAAAATAAATTTGGCGCGATAAACAAACTGAGAGTACCCTCCGCATCGAAATTCGCATCGGCGTGGAGCCCCCCCCGCCCGACAAAGACCGATTTTCTCGCAGCTGCCGCGAAAGTCATCATCGGGTTCGGGCAGTCCCTTTTTATGCCTACTCCTTGAGCCTCATATGACGGCGGGGATCGTCCTCATAGGCGGTTTCGAGCACATCCCAGCCAAATTGAAGGAATGGGCCGGCGATATCGGCAAGCTCACTGATATGGTCGAGCAGTTTTCGGCTCTGCACTTGTTTGTCGGTCAGCGATCGC